>NZ_BMPE01000003.1 GCF_014647435.1 Deinococcus radiotolerans
ACTTCACCCCGAAAGGCGTCGTCCGTTTCGTGAGTCTGGAGACCACCGGGGGGCGGTCCGCTCACTCAGCCCTGTCGAACTGTCCTTTGCTTCTCAAGCATCTTCCGTTGTCATGCTTCACAGAACCTTGGGGGTTCCGGTGCGCCTTCTTCGGAGCGGGCTCCGTTCAGCGACTTAAGAAGTGTACCAACTTTGCTTAAATCTGTCAACCTTCTACTCACGAGAGTTGAGCGGAAAACGCTCAGATATGACAGGTCCCCCACGACACGTCGTGGTCAGCCGGACACTTCCTGCCTCCTTTCCAACCAGACTCAGTCAGGCCAGATCACAGGCAGGCCTGATAACTTACCTCGGCCCTTCCAGGCTGTCAACTCTCTCAGCACACTGCTGGGAACCCCGAATGGTCTCAGTCCCTGCACAGGGAATAAACGCTCCTATCTCCGAACCTGGAGTGGCGGTGCGCCCCACAGCGTCAGGCGCAAGGAATCACGTGCGCGCACCAGCACCGCATCCAGGACGGGACCGCGGGACGCCACCCCGCGCACCCATACCGCCCCGCCCGCTGATACGCCCGACGCGAGAATTCCGGGCGAGGACGGAAGCTCGCCGGGCACGCCACCGACAAAGACCCCGGACGCCTGGTACTCGCCTGGGCCCCACACGCCCGGTGCTGACGTCAGGTCACCGGGCGTGAGCCGCTGACAGTCGAGGTAAACCCGGCGACCCGCGACGTTTACCTGCACCCGACTCTCGAAGGACCTGAACGCCAACCTCTCCCCCATCTGGACACGGCCCGCCGCGAGCGTCTCGGTCAGTCCGAACTGCGCGCCTTCCTCCAGCTCCGCCGTGAGCGTCTGCGTGAAGGCGCTGCCCGCGAAAGGAATGGTGCGTTCCGGGTGGTATTCCAGCCGACCATCCGCCGCCACCGCAAAGTGAATGTCCTGCGTGGCGCTCCGTCCATCCGGGGCCGGCTGAACCCGCGTTGCAGCCTGGGTGAGGATCAGCACGCGCGCGCCTTCCCCGACGACCGCGCGGATCTCAGCGTGATCGCCGCCCAGCACGCCCCCGGTGGGATTCATAATGAACACCATCAGCGTCCCGCAGGGCAGCTCGAACGGCCGGATCACCATCAGGGGTGCTTTCTGAATGTCCCGCAGCAGAACCGTCCGGCCCCTGCGTAGTCCGAAATTCAGGTGCAGCACACCGGTACGGGTGCGGGCCAGCAGTGTCAGACCGGTGCTCCCTGCCACCCGACACGGGGCGGGGCGACGTCACGAAACAGAAGGTCATGTTCAATCCAGGCGATGACGTCCATCAGCCCGTCCCCGCTTTTCAGGTTCGTGAACACGAAGGGCCGCACCTCGCCCCCCACCGTCCGGCCGGCCCGCGCGTCCGCGTCCATGACTGCCAGGTTCGCCCCCACCAGCGGCGCTAGGTCAGTCTTGTTGATCACCAGCAGGTCCGACGCGCGCACGCCCGGACCTCCCTTGCGCGGCACCTTCTCACCACCGGAGACGTCCAGCACGAACATCCAGGCGTCCACAAGTTCCGGCGAGAATGACGACGCCAGGTTATCCCCACCCGACTCGATGAACAGCAGCTCCAGGCGCGGGTACCCGGCGGTGAGCGCCTCGGCCGCCTCCTGATTCAGGGAGGTGTCCTCGCGGATCGCGGTGTGCGGGCAGCCGCCCGTCTGCACGCCCCGGATGCGGTCGGCGGGCAGCGCGGCTGCCGCCGTCAGGATCCGCTGGTCCTCGAAGGTGTAGATATCATTCGTGATGACGGCTAGTTCGTACCGGTCACGCAGCGCGCGGCACAGCGCTTCCAGCAGCGCCGTCTTGCCACTCCCGACGGGGCCGCCCACGCCGATCCGCAGGGGAGAGGTAGGAATCTGATGGGTCATGGCGTCTCCTTGGGGGTCACGTCTGGAAGAGTCGCGCGTCCAGGCCGGGCTGCTCACTGGCGGCGACGTCCAGGTGCGGGGTGAAGGTGAAGAGGTCGTCCGGCGTGGCGTGCAGGGCCGCGTGGACGCAGGCCTGCGCGGCCCCGTCGCAGTGGGCGGCGCAGCGCTGGGCGTCCAGCCCGCCGAGTTTCATCAGGCGCGTGGCGCTGGTGGCACGGCCCAGCAGCCAGCCGCTCACGAACGCCGTGACGGTATCCGCGCGGGGCGTGCCGAGCGCGTGCCCGAGCGCGCCGAACGTGGTGGCGTGGTGCCGGGTGGCGGGCAGGGCCACCAGGATGTCCGGCCAGAGGTGTGTGGCGGCGCGGCGCAGGTTCGCCCCGACCCGCGTGCTCGCCGCGCGCGGGCCCGGCACGAGCTTCAGGTCGTCCAGCAGATCGTCGAGTTCCGCTAGCGTGGCGGGGTCGGCGCCCCACGCCAGCGCGCAGGCGGGCGCGTCCTGCGCGCCCCACCCGTGCGTGAGTTGCCCCGCCAGGAACGCCGTCAGGTCGGCCGGTGTGCGCACCTCGCCGCGCGTCGTGAGGGTCTCCAGCCCGTCACTGAAGGCATACGCCCCGGTCGGGAACGCCGAATCCGCCAGCTGGAGCAGGCGCAGCAGGCTCATCCCTCGTGCTCCCAGGACGGGCGTCCGTGGAAGGGCCGTTCCTCTCGCGTGAAGGGCACGCCCAGACGCGTGAGCAGCAGTTCCAGCGGGGCGTCCCACAGTGCCAGGAACGCCCCTCCGTCCGGCACGAGGTCGCGGTGCAGGTTGCCCACCGCGTGCCCCAGGGCCGCCGCCTCGGCCAGCGTGCGCGGCGTGACGACCGCCACGTCCTCCGGGGCGGCGTCCACGACGTAAGTCACGTCGCCCCGCACCTCCAGCGGGGTGCCCGGCGACAGCACCGTCCCGGTCGGCAGGGCCAGCAGCAGTTCCACGCCGTCCGGGGCGCGCAGGCGGCGGCGCACCCGGCGGCGGTCGGCGGCCGTCATGGGCACCCGCACCAATTCGCCCGTCACCGTGCCTGCGGCCGTGACCATGCCCAGGACCGGGCGGCGCAACCCGGACACTTTCACACCCCTTGACCCCGGACGAACGCGTACCACGCGTCCAGGCCCGCGCCGCTGAGGCTGCTCAGTTCGATGACCGGCACGCCGGGCCGCGCCCGGTCGATGTTCTCCCGGCACAGGTCCCGGTCGAACCCCACCGCGTCCGCAAGGTCCATCTTCGTGATCACCACCACGTCCGCTGTGTTGAACATCGTCGGGTACTTCAGCGGCTTGTCCTCGCCCTCGGTGGTGCTGATCAGCACTGCGCGGGCCGCCTCGCCCAGATCGTACGAACTGGGGCACACCAGATTCCCCACGTTCTCCAGGAAGAGCACCTCCAGCCCCGCCAGATCGAAGCGCGGCAGCACCGCCTGCACCATCGCCGCGTCCAGGTGGCAGATGGTCCCCGTGACGATCTGCTCGGCCTGCGCGCCGTGCTGCCGCAGCCGCGCCGCGTCGTTCTCGGTCGCCAGGTCCCCCACCGCGACCGCCATGTTCACCTGCCCCGCGAGATCCCGCAGCGTGCGTTCCAGCAGCGCCGTCTTGCCCGCACCGGGACTGCTCGCCAGATTGATCGCCCGCACGCCCGCCGCCGCGAAGGCCGCGCGGTTCTCAGCCGCCGTGTGGTCGTTCGCCTTCAGGATGTGCTGCCGCACCGTCACGATGCGCGGTTTCGTCGCCGTCATAGGTCCTCCCGGTCAGGTTCAGCCAGTTCGATCTCGTCCAGTTCCAGCTCGTCGCCCGCCAGCAGCGTCGGCGTGGGCGCGCCACACGCCGGGCAGCGCAGGCCCCTTTTGACGTCCAGTGTCACGCGTCCGTGCACCGGGCACTCGCCCACGCCCGGCACCGTCACGACGCTCAGGCGCGCGCCCTCCAGGGGCGTCCCCGCCGCGCAGGCTGGAAAGGCGGCCGTCAGCGCCTCCGGCACCACGCTCGACCACGCGCCCACCCGTACCGTCAGTGCCGACGCCCGCGCCGCGCCGTGCTCACGCAGCACCTCCGACGCCACGTCAATCAGCGACAGGGCAATCGACGCCTCATGCACGGGCAGACTCTGGGCGCTGAGCGCTGGGTTGTGAGGGGACGGAGTGCATCAGAACAGGAAGTACCGCTGCGCGAGTGGCAGTTCGTCGAGGGGTTCGCAGGTGGCGACCTCGCCGTTCACGCGCACCTCGTAGGTTTCGGGGTTGACGTGGATGTCGGGCGTCTCGGCGTTCAGGATCATGTCCTTCTTGCCGATGTCGCGGGTGTGCTGCACGGCGCTGTAGCGGCGGCCCACGTCCGGCAGGTGGCCTCCCTCCAGGCTGACCTGGGAGACGAAGTGCAGGCAGGTGGCGTCCATTCCGCCCCCGTGTGCGGCGAACATGGGGCGCGGGTATACGGGTTGCGGCGTGGGGATGCTGGCGTTCGCGTCGCCCATCTGCGCGGCGACGACCAGACCGCCCTTGATCACCATGGCGGTCTTCGCGCCGAAGAAGGCAGGTTTCCACAGCACCAGATCGGCGAGTTTTCCGACCTCGACGCTGCCGACCTCGTGCGCGATGCCGTGCGCGACGGCAGGGTTGACGGTGTACTTGGCGACGTAGCGCCGGGCGCGCAGGTTGTCCGCGCGGGTGTCGGTGCCCAGCCCGGGGATGCTCAGCGGACCGCGCTGGAGTTTCATCTTGTGCGCGGCCTGCCACGTGCGGGTGATGACCTCGCCCACGCGGCCCATCGCCTGACTGTCGCTGCTCATCATGGAAAAGACGCCCAGGTCGTGCAGGACGTCCTCGGCGGCGATCGTCTCGGGGCGGATGCGGCTCTCGGCGAAACTCACGTCCTCGGGAATGCGCGGGCTGAGGTGGTGGCAGACCATCAGCATGTCGAGGTGCTCGTGGATGGTGTTCACCGTGAACGGCATGGTGGGGTTCGTGGAGCTGGGCAGGACGTTCGGCAGGCCTGCGACCCGGATGATGTCCGGCGCGTGCCCGCCCCCGGCGCCCTCGGTGTGGAAGGTGTGGATGGTGCGCCCGGCGAACGCCCGGATGGAGTCCTCGACGAACCCCGACTCGTTCAGCGTGTCGGTGTGAATGGCCACCTGAATGTCGAAGTCCTCGGCGACGCTCAGGGCGGCGTGGATGGCGGCGGGCGTGGTGCCCCAGTCCTCGTGCAGTTTCAGGCCCAGCGCCCCGGCGTGGATCTGCTCGGCCAGGGGCGCCTGCGTGCTGGCGTTGCCCTTGCCCAGCAGCCCGAAGTTCAGCGGCAGGCCCGCCAGGGCTTCCAGCATGCGGTGGATGTGCCACTCGCCGGGCGTGCAGGTCGTGGCGGAGGTGCCCGCCGTGGGGCCGGTGCCGCCGCCGATCATGGTCGTCACGCCGGATTCCAGCGCCGTCCAGCACTGCTGCGGCGCGATGAAGTGAATGTGCGTGTCCACGCCACCCGCCGTGAGGATGTGTCCCTCGCCCGCGATGATCTCGGTGCTCGCCCCGATGGTCAGGCCCGTTGTTACACCGTCCTGCGTGCCGGGATTCCCGGCCTTCCCGATGGCCGTGATCCGTCCGTTCTTGACGCCCACGTCGGCCTTCACGACGCCCCAGTGGTCGAGGATCAGGGCGTTCGTGATGACCAGGTCCGGCACGTTCGGATCGGAACGGGTGGCGGTGCTGCTCTGCCCCAGTCCGTCGCGGATGACCTTCCCGCCGCCGAACTTGACCTCCTCGCCGTACGTGGTGAAATCCCGCTCGACCTCGATCAGGAGGCCCGTGTCGCCCAGGCGCACGCGGTCCCCGACGGTGGGGCCGTACAGGTCGGCGTACTGCCGACGCGTGACCTTCATTCCGCCCCTCCGAAACCCTGCTCCCGCGCCCGTCTCAGAGCGGCGTCCTTCATTCCGGCGCTGTCGAGATCGCCGCTGACCAGCGCGTTCATGCCGTACACCTCGCGCGTGCCGCCCAGCGGGACGAGGTTCACGTCGCGTTCCTCGCCCGGCTCGAAACGCACGGCGGTCCCGGCGGGAATGTTCAGGCGCTGCCCGTAGGCCGCCGCGCGGTCGAAGTGCAGGCCCGCGTTCACCTCGAAGAAGTGAAAGTGACTGCCGACCTGGATGGGCCGGTCCGAACGGTTCGCCACGGTCAGGGCCGTCACGGGTCGCCCGGCGTTCAGGTCAATCTCTCCGTCCTCCAGGAGGTACTCGCCGGGCACGACGCGGCTGGCCGCGCCGCGGATCGGGTCGTGAATGGTGACCAGTTTCGTGCCGTCGGGGAAGGTGCCCTCCACCTGAATGTCGTGGATCAGTTCGGGCACGCCGTCCATCACGTCCTCTGGGGTCAGGAGGGTCGCGCCCCAGCTCATCAGGTCCTCCACGCGCCGACCGTCGCGGATGCCTTCCAGTACGGCGGCGGTGATCAGGGCGACCGCTTCCGGGTGGTTGAGTTTCAGGCCGCGCGCACGCCGACTCTGGGCGAGCTGGGCGGCGGCGTGAATCAGGAGTTTGTCGCGTTCACGTTCGGTGAGCTGCATGCGGGGCGGACCTCCTGAGCGTGTGTGGGATGCCCTCAGCGTAGCGCGGCAGGCGCCAACGAGGGGGTTCCGGCGGGCGCGGCTGTGTAGGCAGCGTGCCGTGAGGGGCGCGTGCTACCTTCGGCGTACCTGAGTCCGGGGAAGTCCGGTGCGATTCCGGCGCTGTTGCGCAGCGGTGTGCGTGGTCCACGCGAGCCCGAATGCCGTTCAGGGACGCCCCCTTCGCGGGGCACCTCTCGCCTTCAGAGGGCCAGCAGACCGAACGCCCGCCATCCGGCGCGCCGCCGCTCCGGCCCCGCCAGAGCGCAGCGGCATTTTTTCTGCTGTGTGCTCGCGCTGCGCGCTGGCGTCTCGTCTCCCCGCACACGCCGGAGCTCACCATGCGATTTGCCCTTCTGCTGACCTTGAGCGTCAGCACTGCCGCGTCCGCCACCTCGTACCCCCTGACCGTCCGCGATGACCTGGGCCGCACCGTCACGCTGAACCGCGAGCCGCGCCGCATCATCGCCATGCTGCCCAGCCACACCGAGACGCTCGCCGCGCTGGGCGCGTCGGATCAGCTGATCGCCGTGGACACCTACAGCAACTACCCCAAGGCCGTCGTGGAGCGCCTGCCCCGCGTGGGCAGCGCGTACCAGCCGAACCTGGAAGCGATCCTGGCCCTCAAGCCGGACCTCGTGCTGGCCGACGAGTCCAGTGGGTCGCGCCTGACGGAGAAACTCGCGCAGGCGGGCCTGACCGTGTACGGCGGCACCGGGCAGTCCTTCAACGAGGTGTTCGAGAAGATCGCGGTGCTGGGGAAACTCACGAACCATGAGGCGAACGCCACGCGCCTGATCGCGTCCATGCGCGCCGACCTGAACGCCCTGCAACGCAGCGTGGCGGGCCTGCCGAAAGTCAGCACGTACTACGAGATCGACCCCAGCCCGTACTCGGTCGGGCCGAACTCGTTCATCGGGACGCTGATCACCAAGGCGGGCGGGCAGACGATCGTGCCGCCCGCGCTGGGTGACTTCCCGAAACTGGACCCGGAACTGATCGTGCAGCGCAACCCGCAGGTCATGGTGGGCCTCACGCTCGCGCAGGCGCGCGTCCGGCCGGGCTGGTCGGGCCTGCGGGCCGTGACGACCGGGCGGGTGTTCAGCCCCACCCCGGAGGAACGCGACGCGCTGAGCCGCCCCGGGCCGCGCCTGGCGCAGGCGCTGCGCGCCCTGATCCGCTTCCTGCACCCCGAGGCGCTGTGAGCGACACCGTGACCGCAGAGCGGCGCGCGCAGGCCATGCAGGCCTTGACCGAGCAGCGCGACGCGTACCGCAAGCGCGAGGGGATCAGCAAGGGCCGCCGGGGCCTGCTGATCGTGAACACCGGGCACGGCAAGGGCAAGACGACCGCCGCGCTGGGCCTGATGCTGCGCGCGCACGGCCGGGGCCTGCGCGTGCGGATGTTCCAGTTCCTGAAGCACGACACCGCCAAATTCGGCGAGCACCGCACGCTGGAGGCCCTGGGCATTCCCTGCCAGGGCCTGGGGGACGGCTGGACGTGGCGCAGCAAGGACTTGGAGAACTCCGCGGCGCTGGCCGAGCACGGCTGGACGCTGGCCCGGGCCGCGATCCTGGGCGGTGAGGACGACCTGATCGTCCTTGATGAGTTCACGTACCCCCTCAAGTTCGGCTGGGTGCCCTGGGCGGACGTGGAAGCCACGCTGCGCGCCCGCGATCCGCGCCTGCACGTGGTCATCACCGGCCGGGACGCCCTGCCGGAACTGGTGGCCCTGGCCGACACCGTCAGTGAGATTCAACCGGTCAAGCACGCGTATGAGGCAGGCATCGGCGGGCAGAGCGGCATCGAGTACTGATCAGCAGACCCTCCCCAGGCCTGCGGTAGGCCTGGGGAGGGTCTGTCCAGGTCTCAGCCGACGCGGCCGAGACGCTGCGCGAGGATGCCCGGGCCGTGTTCGGCGGCCACGCGCACCAGGATGCCCATCTTGTGCGGGTTCGCTTCCAGATCAATCCGCAGGCCCAGGTCCGCGGCCGCCTCGCTGCACGCCGGCCCGATGCTGACCACCACGAGTCGGTTCAGGCCCGCGCGGGCTTCTTCCAGCAGGCCCAGTTTCTCGGCGTACTTCAGGAAGTGCAGGATCTGCGTGCCGCTGGAGAGCAGCAGGATGTCCGGGCCGCCCAGCACCACGTCCCGCACTGCCCGGGCCAGTGGGGCGGGGTCCTGCGGGAACGCGCAGCGGTATACGGGCACGCTGGTCACGCGGATCCCGGCGTAACCCAGTTCGCGCAGCATGGCGCCGGGGATGGCCTCGCCGTACTCGAGGATCACGGCGTGCTGCCCGCGGGTGAGCGTGGCGAGGAGGTGCTCGGTGACCTCGTGCCAGGTGCTGGGCTTGGCGACCTGGGTGCTGCTCAGGCCGAAGGTCTTGAGGGCCTGGGCGGGTTTGCTGCCGCGGGACACGAACGGCACGGCCTGGAGGGCGTCGAGGTGGCTGGGGTCGCGGGCGGTGAGTTCCTTGAGGAACATGCGGGTGCCCACGCCCGTGAGGCAGGCGACGGTGTGGATGTCCCCGGCGAGGAGGTCACGTTCGAACTGGGCGAGGGGGCCGGTCAGGTCGAGTTTCATCTCGCGCATGCTGGGGGCCACCTGAGGGGCGCCGCCGTACTTGCGGATCAGGGTTTCCATTTCCTCGCTGCGGCGGGATTCCAGACTCAGGACGTTCAGGCCAGCGAACCAGTCCATACGTCACCTCCTTCGGTGCGCGCGGCGTACACGGGGACGCTCACGCTGGGATCGTCGAGGCTCAGGCCGCTGTCGAGGTCGAAGGCGTGCTTGAGCAGGGGCGAGGCGACCTTCACGCGGGTCTGGCCGCCAGCGGTGTAACTGCCGGTCAGGCCGCGCGACAGGACGTTCGCGCCGGTGAAGGGGTCACGGTTCCCGATGGCGTACACGCGCTCACCGACGCGGAACACGGCGACCTGCTGGCCCGAGATGAGGGCGCACACGCCGGTGCCGGGCAGGATGTCGTCCAGCGCGCACACGCGCGTCATGGGGAGCGGAACTGGGGTGGGTGTGGCGGTGAGGGTCATGGCACTTCTCCTTGCGGCGGGCCCTGCGGTCAGGGTGAGGGTCGGGCTTCAGCGGGGTGTCAGCCGGGCGGGGGTGAGTCGGGTGGGGTTCAGTCGCCGCCGAGCATCGGCAGGGGGTAGAAGTGAGGGTGGTCGGCGGGGCGGATCTGGCCGCGCTCGTCCACCCACTGCACGCCGTCGTCACGGGCGTCCGTGTTGATGAAGGTGCGGAAACGGGCGCGGATGGCGGGGTCCGCGACAGCGGCGGCCCACTCGTCCTGGTACGTGCCGATGTGCCGCTGCATCTCGGCGTCCAGTTCGGCGCACAGGCCCAGGCGGTCGTCGATGATCACGGCCCTCAGGTACTCCAGGCCGCCCTCCAGGTTTTCAAGCCAGGCGCTGGTGCGCTGAAGGCGGTCGGCGGTGCGGACGTAGAACATCAGGTAGCGGTCCAGCAGCGTGATGACCTCGTCCTCGGTCAGGTCACTGGCGAGGAGCAGCGCGTGCTTGGGCGTCACGCCGCCGTTCCCGCCGACGTACACGTTCCAGCCCTTCTCGGTGGCGATGATCCCGAAGTCCTTGCTGCGGGCCTCGGCGCACTCGCGGGTGCAGCCGGACACGCCGCTCTTGAGCTTGTGGGGGCTGCGCAGGCCCCGGTAGCGCAGTTCCAGGCGGATGGCGAGGCTGGTGGAGTCCTGCACGCCGTAGCGGCACCAGGTGCTGCCGACGCAGCTTTTCACGGTGCGCAGGCTCTTGCCGTACGCGTGGCCGCTCTCGAAGCCGGCGGCGATCAGGGCCTCCCAGATGGCGGGCAGGTCATCCCGCTGCGCGCCGAGCAGGTCGATGCGCTGCCCGCCGGTGATCTTGCAGTACAGCCCGAACTGCTGCGCGACCGCGCCGATGGCGATCAGGCCCTCGGCCGTGACCTCACCGCCGGGGATGCGGGGCACGACCGAGTACGTGCCGTTCTTCTGGATGTTGGCCAGGAACGCGTCGTTGGTGTCCTGCACGGGGGCGTGCTGCGGCGCGACGACCAGTTCGTTGTGCAGCGTGGCGAGGATGCTGCCCACGGCGGGTTTGCAGATCTCGCAGCCCAGCCCCGAGCCGTGCGCGTCCAGCACCTCGTCCCAGGTGGTGTGGCCCCGGACGCGGATCAAGTCGAACAGTTCCTGCCGGGAGTACGGGTAGTGCTCGCACAGGTGGTTCGTGACGGTCTCGCCCAGGCGGCGCAGTTCGCTGTGCAGCAGGCCGTGCAGGCTGGGTACGCAGCCGCCGCAGCCGGTGCCCGCGCCGGTGCACTTCTTCAGGCTGGCGACGTCCCGCGCGCCCTCGGCTATGGCGGCGCACAGGGCGCTCTCGCGGACGTTCTCACACGAGCAGAGCAGCGCGTCGCTGCTGGTGGAGACGGCCCCGCCAGGCAGGGGGGGCACGATCAGCGTCTCCGGCGGGACGCTCAGGGGCGTGCCGGACAGCGTGAGGTCCAGAAGGTCGCTGTAGCGCGCCGTGTCACCCACGAGCAGGCCACCCAGCACGCGCCCGTCCCCGGAGAGGACGACCTTGCTGTACGTGCCGCGCACGTTGTCACTCAGGGACACGCTGCGCGCGCCGGGCGTGACGCCCTTCGCGTCGCCGAACGACCCGACCTCCACGCCCAGCAGTTTCAGCTTGGTGCTCAGGTCCGCGCCGCGGAACTGCGCGGGCGCGGCGTCCAGCAGGCCCAGGTCCCGCAAGACGTTCACGGCCGCCACCTTCGCCATCTGGTAGCCGGGGGCGACCAGGCCGTACACGCGCCCGTCGTGCAGGGCGCACTCGCCGACCGCGTACACGTGCGGGTCGCTGGTGCGGCAGGTGTCGTCGATCAGGACGCCGCCACGTTCCCCGACCGTCAGGCCGGCGGCGCGGGCCAGGTCGTCCCGGGGGCGGATGCCGGCGCTGAACACGACCAGTCCGGCGTCCAGGCCCGCGCCGCCCCCGAAGTCCAAGCCGGTCACGCGGCCCGCGTCGTCCGTGCGGACCTGCTGCGTGGTGGTGTTCACGTGCACGCCGATGCCCATCGCCTCGATGGTGCGGCGCAGCGCCGCGCCGCCCTCGGCGTCCAGCTGGGCGGGCATCAGGTGCGGGGCGAACTCCACGACGTGCGTTTCGAGGCCCAGCTTGCGCAGCGCGCCGGCAGCCTCCAGGCCCAGCAGGCCGCCACCGATGACCACGCCGACCTGGGTGTCCTGCGCGGCCTCGCGGATGGCGTCCAGGTCATCCAGGGTGCGGTACACGAAGCAGCCGCGGGCGTCGCGGCCCGGCACGGGCGGCACGAAGGGGAACGAGCCGGTGGCGAACACCAGCGCGTCGTACGCGAGGGTCCACCCGGCGATCTGCACGGTCTTCGCGGTCAGGTTCACGGCGTCGGCGCGGCCCGTCACGACGGTCACGCCTGCCTCGCGGTACCCGGCGTCGGTGGCCAGGGACAGGTTGGGGCGGGGGTCGTCGAAGTGGCTAGAGAGGTGCACGCGGTCGTACGCGAGGCGGCGCTCCTCGCTGATCACGGTGAGGCGCAGGACGTCCGGGCCGGCGTGCTGACGCAGCTGCTCGGTCAGGCGGTGGCCGACCATGCCGTTGCCGACGATCACGAGGTGGGGGATTGGGGTGGACACGGTGAAGCCTCCATCAGGTCTGGGAAGGGGCCGTGGCATTCGGGGCCCGGCTGCTGGGGCACAGTTAACGAGCCTTCATGCAATTTGTCAAGGAAAATTGGTCACGAGCTAAGTTTTTTGACCAATTCGCCTGTACAACTCCCTATATTTTCCCTCTTGTCGCAAAATTTTTGAACGCTTTGCAGATTTGGCCTTGACTTCCCGCTTCCGGTCCGCCACCGTGACCGCATGAGTCAGGCGACCCTGCACGCCCCCACCGTCCGGACCACGTGTCCCTACTGCGCCGTGCAGTGCAATTTCGACCTGCACCTTGACCGCGGCCTGCCGGTGAAGGTCACGCCCACGAAGGACTGCCCGGTCGCGCACGGCACCGTCTGTAAGAAGGGTCTGGCCGCCCTGAACGACCTGCGCCACCCCGAACGCCTGACCACGCCCCTGCTGCGGAAGAACGGTGAACTCACCCCAGTGGACTGGCCGGAAGCGCTCGCGTACGTCCGGCAGGCCCTGGGCAGCCTCGCGCCTGAGCGCATTGGCGTGTTTGGCAGCGGCAGCCTGACGAACGAGAAGACGTACCTGCTGGGCAAGTTCGCCCGCGTGGCCCTGCGCACCCCGCACATCGATTACAACGGCCGGTACTGCATGGCCAGCGCGTCGACCGCGCTGAACCGCACCGTCGGGTACGACCGTGGCCTGGGCTTCCCGCTGGACGACCTGGTCCGCAGCGACCTCCTGATCCTCGTCGGCGCGAACGTCGCCGAGACCCTGCCGCCGCTGATGCAGTACCTCAAGGGCGTCAAGGACCGCGGCGGCACGGTGTATGCGATTGATCCGCGCGCCACGACCACCAGCAAGGTCGCCGGGCGGCACCTCGCGCCGCGCCCCGGCACGGACGGCATCCTGGCGCTGGGCCTGCTGCACCTGATGAAACAGTGGGGCCGGATCCGCCCCACCGCGCCGGCCCACGGCATGGCCCAGGTGCTCGCCCAGGCGGACGACTACCCGCCCGCGCGCGTCGCGCACGACTGCGGGCTGACCGAAGCGGACGTGTTCACGCTGGGCCGCGCGTACGCCGAGGCGCGCACCCCCCTGATCCTCACCGGGCGCGGCCCGGAACAGCACGTGCAGGGTACCGACACCGTGCAGGCCTGGCTGAACCTGGCGTTCCTGACCGGGCATTTCGGCAAGGTCGGCGGCGGGTACGCGCCCCTGACCGGGCAGGGCAACGGTCAGGGCGGCCGCGAGCACGGGCAGAAGAATGACCAGCTGCCCGGCGCGCGCAGCCTGCGCGACCCCCACCACCGCGCCGAGATAGCCGCCCTGTGGAACGTGCCGGAATCCACCCTGCCGCAGCCGGGGTACAGCGCGCAGGAACTCCTGAACGCCTGCGGCCAGCCGGGCGAGGGCGGCCTGGACGCCCTGATCGTGCTGGGCAGCAACCCGGCCGTGAGTGCCGCCGGGGCCGGGCAGGTCACGGAGCACCTGAAGGCCCTGAAGCACCTGATCGTGATTGACTTCCTACCCAGCGAGACTGCGCAGCTGGCCACGCTGGTGCTGCCGGGCAGCATGTGGTGCGAGGAGGACGGCACCACCACCAACCTGGAGGGCCGCGTGCAGCGCCGCCGCCGCGCCGTCACGCCGCCCGGCGCGGCCCGCGAGGACTGGCGCATCCTGTGCGACCTGGCAGGTGCCCTGGGCCGGCCCGATGGGTTCACCTACCCCGACTTCCGCGCCCTTCAGAACGAGTTCTTCCGCGCCACGCGCGGCGGCAGGGCGGACTACAGCGGCCTGAGCGCCGGGCGCCTCGATCAGGCCAGCGCGCAGTGGCCCGTGAGAAGCGCCAGCGGCCCCGACACCCCGTACGCCTACGCGCCGCCCTTCCCCACCCCGGACGGGCTGGCGACCCTGCACGTTCCGCAGCTGCGCGCGCCCGTCCACGGCCCCCGCGCGCTGCACCTCACCACGGGACGCCTGGGTAATCAGTACCAGAGCGGCACCCAGACCCGCCGCAATCCCGCGCTGAAAGCCGAGCTGACCGTGCAGCTGCACCCCGACACCGCCCACGAGCACGGCCTGCATGCTGGGGACCTCGTGACGCTGCGCACCGCGCACGGGCAGGCCACCGCGCCCGTCACCCTCACACCGGGCCTGCGGCGCGACACCGTGTTCATTCCCTTCCACTGGCCGGGCAGCGCGAACCTCCTCACCGACCCGCACACACTTGACCCGCACTCGCGCATGCCGGGCTTCAAGGTCACGCCCGTCACGCTGCACCCCGCCCGGCTGACCCTGCCGGCGTCCACCTCGCCGCTGCTCAGCCCGGTGTCCTGACCCTCACCAGGAGCGTTCACATGCCCCCACCCACCCCCTGACCCACCCGGAGTTCACCCGTCAGGCCTGCGCCCCGCGCCGGTCCCGCCCCATCACGCCCGCAGGAGGCCCCGCATGACCACTGTTCCCGCCGCTCCGCCCCTGACCGCCGACGCCCGCCGGGTCGTCACCGCCGCCACCGTCGGCTTCACGCTGATGTTCGCCGTGTGGGTCATGTTCGCCATCGTGGGCCTGCCCATCCGCAAGCAGCTGGGCCTGACGGACGCGCAGTTCACGCTGCTGACCGCCATTCCCGTCCTGACCGGCTCCCTGCTGCGCCTCCCCGCGGGCATCTGGGCGGACCGGTACGGCGGGAAGGCCGTATTCCTGATCACCACGGTGGTCACCGCGCTGTTCTCCCTGGCGCTCGCCTGGGCAGACGGGTACACCACCCTGCTGGTCCTCGCGCTGGGCGTGGGCCTGGCCGGGGTCAGCTTCGCCGTTGGGAACGCCTGGATTGCGCAGTGGGTCCCGGTCGCCCGGCAGGGGCTCGCGCTGGGCACCTTTGGCGCCGGGAACGCCGGGGCGAGCATCACCAAACTCCTCGCGCCGCTGATGATCACGCTCGTCCCGGCGGGCCTGCTCATTCCCGGCGGGTGGCACTTCGTGCCGTTCGTGTTCGGCCTGGCGCTGCTGCTGTGCGCCGCGCTGACCGCCCGCCTCACGCCCGCTGATCAGAGCACGCCGACCGGCCGCACCCTGAGCGACTGGCTACGGCCCCTGGCGCGCGCGCAGGTGTGGCGCTTCGGGCTGTACTACGTGGTGTTCTTCGGCGCGTACGTCGCGTGCAGCCTCTTCCTGCCCAAGTACTACGTGGATCACTACGGCGTGCCGCTGGCGCAGGCGGGCCTGCTGACGGCGCTGTTCATCTTCCCCGCCAGCCTCCTGCGGCCCCTGGGCGGGTACCTCTCGGACCGCTTCGGGCCGCGCGCGGTGACCACCGTGGCCTTCGGGGTGATGCTGGCGGGCCTGCTGCCCCTGCTGCGTGACCTGAACGTCACGACGTTCATGCTGCTCACCACGGTCATCGGGGTGGGCATGGGTGTCGGCAAGGCCAGCACCTACACCCTGGTCGCCCAGTGGAACCCGGGGCAGATGGGCGTCGTGGGAGGGCTCGTGGGCCTGCTGGGGGGCCTGGGCGGCTTCATCCTGCCGCTGGCCTTCGCGGCACTGAAACCCACGCTGGGCGCCCAGAGTGCGTTCGTGACGTTGTTCGCCCTGACCGCGCTGAGCACCGTGGTGTTCGTGGCGAACATGGTCCGCCTGAAGGTGCTGGGGCGCGTGCCGGACTTCGCCTGACCCACTTCATTCGCCGGGCGCCGGGAGATGCCGCTCCCGGCGCCTAACGTTCCTGCGCGTGTTCCAGCGCGTTCTCCAGCAGCAGCGTCACGTGCTGGTCGGCCAGGTGGTAGTACACGGTGCGGCCCTCCTTGCGGTACCCGACCAGCCGGTGCGCGCGCAGCAGGCGCAGCTGGTGACTGGCGGCGCTCTCACTGATGCCCGCCACGGTCGCCAGGTCATGCACGCACAGTTCCTGCGCGGCCAGGGCGCTCAGCATCCGCAGGCGCGTGGGGTCCGCGACGGCCTTCAGCAGGGCGCTGGCGGCCTCCACGGCCTGCTGAGTGGGCAGCGCCGCGCGCGCGTTCGCCACCGCGTCCGGGTGGCGGCAGTCCTCATCACAGCGGGGAAGCTCGGCGGTCAAGCGCGCCCCCGGTCTGGGCGGAAGCGCAGCAGACGCAGGGCGTTCGCGGTCACCAGCGCCGTGGCGCCCGTGTCGGACAGGATGGCTGGCCACAGGCCCGTGATGCCCAGCAGCGTCGTGACGAGGAACACGGCCTTCAGGCCCACCGCGAACGCCACGTTCTGCCGGATGTTGCGCGTGGCGGCGCGGGACAGCTGGATCAGGTCCGGCACGCCGCGCACCTCGCGGCCCAGCAGCGCGGCGTCCGCGGTTTCCAGCGCCACGTCCGTGCCCCCGCCCATGGCGATACCCACGGTAGCGGCGGCCAGAGCGGGCGCGTCGTTGATGCCGTCCCCGACCATCGCCACGCCGCCGCGCGCCTTCAGGGTCTCGATGAGCCGCAGCTTGTCCTCCGGGAGCAGTTCGGCGTGCACCTCGATGTTCAGGGCCTCCCCGATGGCGCGCGCGGTGCGGGCGTTATCCCCGGTGAGCATCACCGGCTGCACGCCCAGCGCCCGCAGCCCATCGGCGGCGGCGCGCGCGTCCGGGCGAGGTTCGTCCCGCAGCGCGATCAGCCCGAGCACCTGGGCGCCCTCAAGCAGGAGTACCACCGTCTTGCCCTGATCCTCCAGGGCCGTGACGGTTCCCTCGAGCTGCGCGGTCCAGGCACCCTGTTCGCGGGCGAAGCGGGGCGAGCCGACGCTCAGGGCGCGGCCGTCCACGGTGGCCTGGGCGGCCCGGCCCGGTAGGGCGCGGGCGTCCTGCGCGGCGGGCAGGTCCGCGCCTGCCTGCTCAAGGATCGCGCGGGCCAGCGGGTGGCTGGAGCCCTGCTCCACGGCCGCGGCGAGGCGCAGCACGCTGGCCTCATCCAGGCGGCCGGGAACGACGTCGGTCACGGCGGGGCGCCCGGCGGTCAGGGTGCCGGTCTTGTCGAACGCCACGGTGCGGACGCCCCCGACCGCTTCCAAGGCCGCGCCGCCCTTGATGAGCAGGCCACGGCGGGTGCCGGCGCTCACGGCGCTGGTGATCGCGGCGGGCACGCTCAGGACCAGCGCGCAGGGGCAGCCGATCAGCAGCAGCGCCACGCCCTTGTACAGCCATTCGTGCCACGCGCCGCCCAGCAGCGGCGGGATCAGGGCCGTCAGCAGCGCGATCAGCAGGACCACAGGCGTGTAGACCCGTGAGAAGCGGTCAATGAACCGCGCGACCGGCGCGCGGTGCGCCTCGGCCTGCTCGACAAGGTGAATGATGCGCGCGATGGTGTTGTCCCGGGCCTCGGCATTCACGCGCAGGGTCAGCACACCGTCGGTGTTGATGCTCCCGGCGTACACGGCGTCCCCCGGGCCCTTGAGGATCGGAACGCTCTCGCCCGTGACGGGGGAGTCGTCGAGGCTGGACTGCCCCTGCGTGACCGTACCGTCGGCGGGGACGCGGCCGCCGGGCTGCACCTGCACCAGTTGCCCGACGCGCAGGGTGTCGGCGGGCACCTCGACCACCCGCCCCTTGGTGAGCAGCAGGGCCGTTTTGGGCGTCAGGCGGGTGAGGGCCTGGATGCCGCTGCGCGCGCGGCTCACGGCGACGCCCTCCAGCAGTTCCCCGATGGCGAAGAAGAACACGACCACGGCGGCCTCGGCGGCCTCGCCGATCAGCAGGGCGCCCAGCGCGGCCAGCGTGACCAGGGTGTTGATGCCGAAGGGGTCCCCGGCGCGGGCGGCGGCCACGGCCCGGCGGGCCAGCGGGGCCACGCCGAGCAGCGTGGCCGCGGCGTAACCCCACACGGCGAGGCGAGGTTCGATCCAGCTGAATGTCCACGCCAGGGCCAGTAGCGCGCCCGAGGTGATCACGAGGCGGCCCTGGGCGGTCTGCCACCAGGGGCGCGGCGTGATGGGGACCTCGGGCGTCAGGAGGCGCGGTTCGTGCCCGAGGCCGCGCAGGGTCTGTTCCAGCGCGGCGCGCGGGGTCTGCGCCTCGTCGAGGGTCAGGGTGAGGCTCTGGCGGGTGAGGTTCGTGCGGGCCTGGGTGGCGCCGGGCATGCGGCTCAGGGCGCCCTCGATCTTGCGCACGCAGGACGGGCAGTCCATGCCCTCGACGAAGTAGTCGAGTTCCGCGGGTGTGGCGAGGGGTCCAGGAGCGCTCATGCCCCCAGCATATCTGAAAACCTGCTCAGATATTCACTTTCTGTCGCTGCGCTCCTTACAGACCGAACACCGCACGCTGCTGCGGGTGAATCAGGTCGTTGTACTCCGGATGCCGGCGGATGTACGCCGCAATAAAGGGGCACATGGGCAGCACCAGCTTCCCCTGCGCCCGGACATCATCGAGCGCCGCGCGGGCCAGCTGACTGCCCAGCCCCTCGCCCTCATGCCCTTCCTCGACCTCCGTGTGGGGCAGCATCACCGCGTTCCCCACCGGACGGAACTCCGCGAAGCCCAGCACCCGCTCGCCGTCCAGCAGTTCGTAGCGTTGCCTGTCATCGTTGCGCTGCACGTGTGGGGTCATGCCGGTCATCCTACCGCCTGCCCCGGTGGAACCCGAACCCCGCGCCACGCACGCAGGGCTCACCGCACGCCATACGCCGGGGCGGTATGCTGGGCGGCAGGAACCGTCATGCCCGATCTACCCCCCGCCCTGACCGAGACCGACACCCGCGTCCTGATGCGCCTGCGCCGCATCGAGGGTCAGGTGCGCGGCCTGCAACGCATGATCGAGGAAGGCCGTGACTGCCACGACATCCTGACCCAGCTGTCCGGCGTGCGCAGCGCCCTGGACGCGGCCGGAGAACAGATCCTCGAGCAGTACGCCGCCGGGTGCCGCGCCCGGCCCGGCGAGGCCATCACGCCGCAGGACGTGGTCCGCGCCGTGAAACTCCTGCGCCGCTGACCCGCACGGAACGGACGCGACTCAGGATAGGGTGGCCCGGCAGTCGACTGCACCGGGCCACCCTGCGAGACGCTGAGGCTCAGTGCGCCTGACGGCGGGGCAGCAGGTGCAGCGCGCCCACCACCACCAGCCCAACGATCAGGCCCACGACGGCGCTGCCGAGCGTCTCGACCAGCCACGTGACCAGGCCGCCCAGCGCGGGCAGGGCGTGCGCCGCGCCGTGTGAGAGGTCATGCAGGACATCCTCCGGGGCGTGCCAGCCGAAGTCCGCCACGCCCACGATCAGGATGTGCCCCCCAACCCACAGCATCGCGGCCGTTCCGATGGTCGCCAGGGTGCCCAGCACGATGGGCATGCCCTTCACGAGGCCCCGGCCGATGGCGCGGCCCGTGCCCGTACGCGCCCGGGCGAGGCGCAGGCCGATGTCGTCCATCTTCACGATCAGGCCCACGACGCCGTACACCAGCGCCGTGATCAGGAGGGCCACGACGATCAGGATGATGGTGCGCTGCCAGAAGGGTTCCGTGGCGACTTCGGCCAGGGAGATGGCCATGATCTCGGCCGAAAGGATGAAGTCGGTGCGGATCGCGCCGCTGACCATCAGCTTCTCGTGCTCGGCGCTGCTGAGGCGGGCCTCGGCCTGCGCGTTGTCCTCGTGGCCGCCCCGCACGGCCTCAATGAGTTTCTCGGCGCCCTCGAAGCACAGGTACGCGCCGCCCAGCATCAGGATGGGCGTCATGGCCTGCGGCAGGAACTCGCTGAGGAGCAGCGCCACGGGCAGGATGAACACCACCTTGTTCCGCAGGGAGCCGCGCGCGATCCGCCAGATGATCGGCAGTTCACGGTCGGGGCTGAAGCCCGTCACGTAGCGGGGCGTGACGGCCGTGTCGTCCACGACCACGCCCACGGCTTTCACGCCGGCTTTCGCGGCGGCGGCGCCGATGTCGTCGATGGACGCGGCGGCGAGGCGGGCGATGGCGGCCACGTCGTCCAGCAGCGCGACAAGACCGCCGCTCACAGGCGGGCTCCGGAGGTTGAGGATCGGTGCGGCATGCCCGACCAGGGTAGCAGCGCAGGGGCCGGGCGCGGCGCAGCATCAAGGCTTGATGGCCCCCGGCTCAGGTGGGTTGCCTGCCCAGACACGCGTCCACACGGGCGCCGGGCGCGGTGTATGCTGAGGCACCTGACAATCAGGCTGTCGTTCTGCATGGATAACCGGCAGCCCGCCCCCGCACCTTCGCACCCTGGCGTCAACCATGCGCGGCCTCCCCACTTCATCCGGGGACGCGGCGCGCTGGACGGCACAGGACGGGAGGACGAGCGGTGATGGTGGAACTGATGATCAACGGAGAAACGCGGCGGGTGCCCAGTGCGGCGCACACGACGCTCCTGAATGCCCTGCGCGGCCAGGGCCTGACCGGCTGCAAGGAAGGCTGCGCGGAAGGCGAGTGCGGCGCCTGCGCGGTGCTCGTGGCCCGCGCGGACGGTAACGGCACCCGCTGGGAGAGCGTGAACGCCTGCCTGGCCCTGCTGCCCGCGCTGGACGGCGCGGAGATCGTGACCAGCGAGGGCCTCGGCACTCCCGCGGCCCTGCACCCCGCGCAGGAGGAACTGGCCGTGCGGGGCGGCTCCCAGTGCGGGTACTGCACGCCGGGCTTCGTGGTGAGCCTCGCGGCCGAGTACCTGCGCCCCGAACGGACGCCCGGCCAGCATGGCGAGGCGAACGGCTTCGACGTGCACTCGCTGAGCGGGAACCTGTGCCGCTGCACCGGGTACCGCCCAATCGTGGACGCCGCCCGCGCCCTGGGCACCCCGGGTGACGGCGACCCGCTGGCCGCGCGGCGCTCGCAGCCTGCGCCGCGTCCCCGAGCCACGCAGCTGGACGCGGCAGATGGCGTCTTCCACCGCCCGGCCACGCTGGAAGACGCCCTGGCCCTGCTCGCGGCGCACCCGGACGCGCGGGTACTGGCGGGCGGCACCGACTGGGGCGTGGACGTGAACCTGCGCCGCGCCCGCGCCGCCATGACCGTCGCCGTGGACGCCCTGCCGGAACTCCGCACGTTCGAGGTCGACGGGGACATGATGCGGCTGGGTGCGGGCCTAACCCTCAGCGACCTAGAACGCCGCCTGAAGGGGCGGGTGCCGCTGCTGCGCGAGTGGTTCCCGCAGTTCGCGTCCCGCCTGATCCGGAACTCCGCCACGCTGGGTGGGAACCTGGGCACCGCCTCGCCCATCGGGGACAGCCCGCCCGTGCTGCTGGCCCTGGAGGCCGAACTCGAACTGGTGGGGCCGGGCGGCGTGCGGGTCGTGCCTCTGAGGGACTACTTCACCGGGTACCGCCAGACGGTGCGCGCGCCCGGCGAACTGATCCAGGCGGTGCGCATCCCCACACCCCTGGCGCCAGTCACGGCGTTCCACAAGATCGCCAAACGCCGGTTCGACGACATCTCCAGCGTGGCCGTCGGGTACGCCCTGCGCGTGGACGGCGGCGTGGTCACGCAGGCCCGCATCGGCCTGGGCGGCGTGGCGGCCACGCCCCTGCGCGCCACCGAGGCCGAGGCGGCGCTGGAAGGGCAGCCCTGGACGGCGGACACCGCGCGCCGCGCCGCCCGCATCCTGGGGGCAACAGGCACGCCCCTGAGTGACCACCGCGCCAGCGCCGCCTACCGCGCGGCCATGCTGGAGCAGAGCCTCCTGAAATTCCACTGGGAGACGGCGCAGGAGGTGAGCGCGTGAGCGTTCACGAGGTTCCCGCCGGGGCCCCCGTGGGGCAGGCGCTGGCGCATGAGAGCGCGGCGCTGCACGTGACCGGACAGGCGCTGTACACCGATGATCTGGGCGTGCGAATGAGCGGGCTGCTGCACGCCTGGCCGGTGGGTTCACCGCACGCGCACGCGCGGGTGCTGAGCCTCGACCCTTCAGGCGCGCTGGCGGTGCCGGGCGTGGTGCGGGTCCTGACCCGCGAGGACGTACCCGGCGTGAACGACGCGGGCGTGAAGGGCGACGAGCCCCTCTTCCCCACCGAGACGATGTTCGTGGGGCACGCGGTGTGCTGGGTGCTGGCCGACAGCGAGGACGCTGCCCGGCAGGGCGCCGCGGCCGTGCAGGTCACGTACGAACCGCTGCCGTCCCTGATCACGCTGCGCGAGGCGATGGACGCCGGGTCGTTCCAGGGCGCGCAGTCCACGCTGCGCCGCGGGGACGTGCAGATCGGCTTCGCGCAGGCCGCGCACGTCTTCGAGGGCGAATTCGAGCTGGGCGGGCAGGAGCACTTCTACCTCGAGACGCACGCCTCGCTGGCGCACGTGGACGAGTCCGGGCAGGTGTTCATCCAGTGCAGCACGCAGCACCCCAGTGAGACGCAGGACATCACGGCGCACGTGTTGGGCCTGGACGCGAACGCCGTGACCGTGCAGTGCCTGCGCATGGGCGGCGGGTTTGGCGGCAAGGAGATGCAGCCGCACGGTTTCGCGGCCATCGCGGCGCTGGGCGCGACCCTGACCGGGCGGCCCGTGCGCCTGCGCCTGAACCGCACGCTGGACCTGACCATGACCGGCAAGCGCCACCCGTTCCACGCGTCGTGGAAGGCGGGCTTTGGCGCCGACGGGCGCTTCACGGCGCTACAGGTGCAGCTGACCAGTGACGGCGGCTGGAGCCTGGACCTGTCCGAGCCGGTCATGGCGCGCGCCCTATGCCACGTGGACAACGCGTACTTCATTCCGCACGTGGAGGCCCGCGGGCGGATCGCGCGGACGAACAAGACCTCCCAGACGGCCTTCCGGGGCTTCGGGGGGCCGCAGGGCATGCTGGTCGTGGAGGACCTGCTGGGCCGCGTGGCGCCGCTGCTGGGCCTCGACGCGCACGAGCTGCGGCAGCGGAACTTCTACCAGCCGGGCGAGTGCACCCCGTACGGGCAGCCGGTCCGGCACGCCGAGCGGCTTCAGACGATCTGGGCCGAACTGCTGGAAAGCAGCGACTTCCACGCCCGCCACACCGAGGTGGAGGCGTTCAACGCCGCGAATGAACACGTCAAGCGCGGGCTGGCGCTCACGCCCGTGAAGTTTGGGATCTCGTTCAACTTCACGGCGTACAACCAGGCGGGCGCGCTCGTGCACGTGTACAAGGACGGCTCGGTCCTCGTGAACCACGGCGGCACCGAGATGGGCCAGGGCCTGCACACAAAGATGCTGCAGGTCGCGGCGACCGCGCTGGGCGTGCCGCTGGACGCCGTGCGCCTTGCCCCGACCCGCACGGACAAGGTCCCGAACACCAGCGCCACGGCCGCCAGCAGCGGCGCGGACCTGAACGGCGGCGCGGTGAAGGACGCCTGCGACCAGATCCGCGCCCGCCTCTCGGAAGTGGCCGCCGGGCGGCTGGCCGTGCACCCGGACGACGTGCGCTTCGAGGCGGGCCGCGTGTTCCCGCTGGGCCACCCGGAGCGCGGCTTCACGTTCCGGGAGCTCGTGCACGACGCGTACCACCGCCGCACACAGCTGTGGGCGGCGGGCTTCTACCGCACGCCGGGCCTGCACTGGGACCGCGAGGCGATGCAGGGCGAACCGTTCAAGTACTTCAGTTACGGCGCCAGCGTCACCGAGGTGGAACTCGACGGCTTCACCGGCGCGTACCGCGTGCTGCGGGCCGACCTGCTGCACGACGTGGGTGACAGCCTCTCCCCCCTGATTGACCTGGGTCAGGTGGAGGGCGGGTACCTGCAGGGCCTGGGCTGGCTGACCCTCGAGGAACTGAGGTGGGACGAGTCCACCGGAGCGGGACGGGGGCGCTTGCTCACGCAGGCGGCCAGCACGTATAAATTGCCTTCGCTCTCGGAGCTGCCCGCGGACTTCCGCGTGGCGCTCCTGCGCCAAGCCACCGAGACCGGCGTGGTGTACGGCAGCAAGGCGGTCGGGGAACCCCCGCTGATGCTGGCGATCTCCGCCCGCGAGGCCCTGCGCGCCGCGTGCGCCGCCTTCGGCCCGGCCGGACAGCCCACCGAACTGGCGTCCCCGGCCACGCCGGAAGCGGCGTTCTGGGCGCTGCACGCCGCCCGGTCCTGGTCTTCAACGCCCGCCACTGAATCTGACGCGCCCGGCGCGACCCAAGGAGTCCCCACATGACCGAAGCTGCCCTGCTCATTACTGCCCCGATGCCCGCCAGCGCCCTGAGCGCCGCCGACCTGGCCCTGCTGCACGCGGACCTGCCCGTGAACGGCCCGCGCTTCCTGGAGGACGAGGCGTGCGACGCGGACGCGCTGGCGCTGCTGGAATGGGACGCGGAACTGCCGCTGAGCCCGCAGGACCTGCTGCCGCTGGAATGGACGCGCACACCCTGACACCCCAGCACGTGGCAACCGGCGGCCCGGCGTGGCTCGTGGCCCTGACGCGGCTGGCGGCGCAGGGCGAGGCGGCGGTGCTCGTCAGCGTGATGGCCGCCCGCGGCCACACGCCCCGCGAGGCGGGCGCACGGATGGTCGTCAGCCGGACCGGCAGCTGGGGCAGCGTGGGCGGCGGGAACCTGGAGGCGACCGCCGTGGAGCGCGCCCGCACCCTGATCCGCGCAGGCACCCAGGCCCCCGAGACGCTGACACTGCGCCTGACGGACCGCGCCGCGAACGGGCACGGGCGGCAGTGCTGCGGCGGTGAGGTCACCCTGCACCTCGACCCCGTGCTGCACGCCCAGCCGCAGGTGGCCGTGTTCGGTGCGGGACACGTGGGCCTGGAACTGGCGCGGCTGCTGGCCCGGCACCCCATCGGGCTGCACCTGATCGATTCGCGCGCCGCGCAGCTGACCCCCGAACGCCTGGCTCCACTGCGGGACGCCGAGGCGCAGGTCACCGCGCACCACGCGCCCATCCCGGAACTGGTGCTGGATGGGCTGCCACTCAGCACACATATTCTGATCCTCACGCATGACCACGCCGAAGACGCTGCCATTCTGGACGCCGCGCTGCGCCGCCCGGGCACTGGCTTCCTGGGCCTGATCGGGTCGAGCGCCAAGTGGACCCGCTTTCAGGCGCAGCTGCGCGACCTGGGCCACCCGCCGGACGCCCTGGCCCGCGTCACCTCACCCATCGGCCTGCCGGACCTGAACACCGGCCCCGCCCGCAAGCACCCGGCCGTGATTGCCCTGAGCGTCGCGGCGCAGCTCCTCCCCCACCTCACCCTCCAGCCGGACCCAGTGCCGGCGCCTGAAAGGACGTCATGACCGCCACCCTCTACCGCGCCACCTTCCTGCACACCCCCGAGAATCCCTTCACGCACGCCGAGGCGCTGCACGCCGAATCCGACGGCGGCCTGCTCGTTGAGGGGGGCGTGATCCGGGCCCGGGGCGCCTTTGCCGACCTGCGCGCGGCGCACCCGGACGCGCCCGTGACCGACCTGCGCGGCGGGCTGCTGCTGCCGGGCTTCGTTGACACGCACGTGCACCTGCCGCAGGTGCGGGTGATCGGCGGGCTGGGCCTGCCGCTGCTGGACTGGCTGGATCAGTGCGCGCTGCCCGAGGAGGCCCGCATGGCCGACGTCGCGTACGCGCGCGGCGTGGCGCGGGACTTCATCGGCGGCCTGCTGGGGGCGGGCACCACCACGGCGCTCGTGTTCGGGTCGCACTTTGCGGGCGCGGTGGACGCCTTCTTCGAGGAGGCCGCTCAGGCGGGGCTGCGGGCTGTGACCGGGCTGGTCGTCAGTGACCGCCTGCTGCGGGACGAGCTGCACACCACGCCGGAGCGCGCCTACGCCGAGGGCAAGGCCCTTATTGAGCGCTGGCATGAGGTGGGCCGCGCGCTGTACGCGGTCACGCCGCGCTTCAGCCTCTCGGCCTCGGAGGGCATCCTGGACGCCTGCGCCGCCCTGATGCGCGAGCACCCGGGCGTGCGCTTCACGAGCCACATCAACGAGAACACCCGCGAGATCGAGGTGGTCCGCGAGCTGTTCCCCGGCGCGCGCGACTACCTGGACACCTACGAGCGCGCCGGGCTGATCGGCCGCCACAGCGTCCTGGCGCACAACGTGCACCCCAGCGACCGGGAACTGGGCGTCATGGCCGCCGCGCGCTGCACGGCCGCGCACTGCCCGTGCAGCAACTCCGCGCTGGGCAGCGGCTTCTTCCCGCTGCGCCGCCACCTGGACGCCGGCGTGCCCGTGTCCCTGGGCAGCGACGTGGGCGGCGGGACCGGCTTCAGCCTGCTCAAGGAGGGCCTGCAGGCGCACTTCATGCAGAACCTGATGCCCGGCGGGGTGCCCCTGAGCCCCGCGCACCTCCTGTACCTCGCCACGAAAGCGGGCGCCGACGCGCTGGACCTGCCCGAGGTCGGTGCGTTCGAGCCGGGCCAGCAGTTCGACGCGGTGCACCTCGCCCCCGCGCCCGGCACGCCGCTGGACGCCGTGTTCCGGCACGCGGCCAGCCCCGAGCGGGCCCTGGCCGCCGCGTTCGCCACCGGCACGCCCGGGGACGTGGCGCGCGTCTGGATCGGCGGGGAGCCCGCCTTGACCCGGGCCTGACGCCGCGGCTCAGTGGGTGTCGATCCAGCTGCTCAGCGTGGCTTTCGGTACGGCGCCCACCTGCCGCCCGGCGAGTTTCCCGCCGCGGAACAGCAGCAGCGTGGGAATGCCCTGCACGCCGTACTCGCCGGGCGCGCGGGGGTGCTCGTCCACGTTGACCTTCACGACCTTGAGCTTCCCGGCCCGTTCGCGGGCGAGGTCCTCCAGGACGGGGCCGATCACGCGGCACGGGCCGCACCAGGGCGCCCAGAAATCCACCAGGACCGGGACGTCCGCCTGCACGTCCTGCGTGAAGGTGGCGTCACTGCCGCTGACCAGCCAGGGCAGGGCCGCGCCGCAGCGGGCGCAGCTGGGCACCTGGCCTTCCGGCACGGTGGACACGCGGTTCTTCGCGCCGCACGCGGCGCACGTCAGGACGTCGCTCATCCTGAAAGTATGCGCCCCGGGCCCGCCGGGCGCGCTTTACGGAAACTGAACACAGGCCCGCTACGGTGCGCAGCATGAACCGACTGCTGACCGCCCTGCTCACGGCCGCGCTGCTGGCCACGCCCGCGCACGCCCAGATGGATCACTCCGGGCACGCCATGCCGGGCATGACCGCCGCGCCCGCCGCCCCGAACCTGAAGGCCCTGAGTGGCCGGGCCTTCGACCGCGCGTACCTGAGCCTGATGGTCGCGCACCACCAGGGCGCGCTGGACATGGCGCGCGCCGCGCAGCCCCGCCTGAAGGATGCCAGGGTGAAGGCCTGGGCGGCGGCCGTCATCAAGGACCAGAGCCGGGAGATCACGCAGATGACTGCGTGGCTGGGCGCGCTGGGCGGCGTGGACGCCTCTGCGCGTGGGCACATGCAGGGCGTGATGGCGGGCATGATCGCGCCCCTGCGCTCAGCGGCGAACGCGGACCGCGCGTTCGTGCAGGGCATGCTGCCGCACCACCAGAGTGCGCTGGAGATGGCAGGCGTGGCCCTGCAGCGCAGCAGCGACCCGCGCGTGCTGCAGCTGTCGCGTGACATCGTGCGCGCGCAGGCCGCCGAGATGTACGCGTACCGCCTGTGGCTGCTGCGCTGAGCGTCCGCTACGCTGCGTGGGCATGGCGCGCGTCCTGATCGTCGATGACGACCCGGCGATCCTGGAGATCCTGGGCGCGTACCTGCGTGCCGACGGGCACGAGGTGACCGAGGCGAGCAGCGGCGTGCAGGCGCGCGCGCTGCTGCCGGGCGCGGACCTGGCCGTGCTGGACTGGATGCTGCCGGGCGTGAGCGGCCTGGACCTGGCGCGCGAGCAGCGCCGCGCGGATCCGGACTTCCCGCTGCTGCTGCTCAGCGCCCGCGGGGAGGAGGAGGACCGCCTGCGGGGCCTGGAGGTCGGCGCGGACGATTACGTGACCAAGCCCTTCTCGCCGCGTGAGGTCGCAGCGCGCGTGCGGGCCCTGCTGCGCCGCAGTGGCGTGCGGGACGTGACGGACGTGGGCGGCCTGCACCTCAACGAGCGCACGCGTGAGGTGACGCTGGACGGGCGACCCCTGACGCTGACCCGGCTGGAATTCGAGCTGCTGCGGACCCTGGCGCGTCACCCGGGCCTGGTGTGGACCCGCGAGCGCCTGCTGGACCGCGTGTGGGGCCCGGACGACCCGGTGGTGGAGCGGGTGGTGGACGTGCACCTGGCGGGGTTGCGCCGCAAGCTGGGCGAGGACGCCACCCATCCACGCTTTATCGAGACGGTGCGCGGCGTCGGGTACCGCTTCCGGGAGGGCACGTGAAGCTGTTCCCGCGCCTGTTCCTGGCGCACCTGCTGGTGATCCTGGTGGCGCTGGGGGCGCTGCTGCTGGTGGCCGAGTGGACGCTGCCGGGCGTGTACCAGCACCACGTGGAGCAGATGGTGCAGGCCATGGGGGACCGCGGCCGGGCGCTCCGGCCGGATCTGGAGGCCGGCATGCGCGGCGCGCTGACGGGCGCGCTGCTGCTGGCGCTGCCGTTCGCGGCAGGCGCGGCGGCCGTCACGGCCCTCCTGACCTCAAGGCGGGTGGTGCGGTCGGTGGCGCTGCTGGGCGAGGGAAGCCGCGACCTGGCGGGCGGGCAGTACGCGCGGCGCCTGCCGGAGCAGGGCCGGGATGAGCTGTCGGAACTGGCGCGGAACTTCAACCGGCTGGCGGCCGCGCTGGAACGCGTGGAGCAGGACCGCGTGGCCCTGATCGGCGAGGTCGGGCATGAACTGCGCACGCCCCTGGCGGCGCTGCGCGGGTACAGCGAGGCGCTGCTGGACGGCGTGCTGCCCCCGGCGGCCGTGGCGCCTGCCGTGGAACGGGAGGTACGGTTTCTGGAGCGCCTGGCGCAGGACCTGAGCCTGGTGTCCCGCGCCGAGGCCGGGCACGTGGAACTGGACCTGCGGAACGTGCCGGTGCAGGACCTGCTGGACGCCGCGCGCGACCGGTTCGCGGAGGCGTTCGCGGCGCGGGGCGTGGACCTGCGCGTGGCGCGTTCGGCATCGTGGGTGCGGGCGGATCCGGAACGGGCGGGGCAGGTGCTGGCGAACCTGCTGCACAACGCGGCGCGGCACACGCCGCCCGGCGGGACGGTCCGCCTGGACGTGCTGGTCGGGGACGCGCAGGTGGCGCTGACGGTGCATGATGCCGGCCCGGGGATTGCGCCGGAGCACCTGGAGCGGATCTTCGAGCGCTTCTACCGCGTGAACGAGGCCCGCACGCGCGGCGAGGGCAGCGGCGTGGGCCTGACGATCGCGCGGGCGCTGGCGCAGCGCATGGGCGGCAGCCTGAACGTGACGTCCAGTGCGGCCGGCAGCGTCTTCACGTTCACACTGCCGCGCGTGACTGCTGAATCCAGACACGCTGACCCTGAACAGGTGGAGCCAGCTGGTCTCTAACGCTCGCCTTGCGTCCATCAGAGGGTCGCTGCGGTGGACGCCCACCACGGCGGATTCCATGGGCGCGGCCCGGTTCAGGCCGCTGGAGTGCAGCTGATCACACATTCAGCTGAAGACTTCATAAAGAGTGCTGCACCATTGACCTTCATCGAATCCCGATCTTGTGCTGGTGAACTCTGCTCTGAACGCGGGACGCTGCCCGCACGTGGTGGGCGCGTGACTGGCGCGCCGTCCGATCTGGACCTCAGCCTGCTGCACGCCCTTCAGGCCTACCGGCGCGGTGACTTCACGGTCCGCCTGCCCAGCACCTGGGAAGGCGTGAACGGCCGCATCGCGGACACCTTCAACGACATCGTCGAGGAATCCGCGCGGATCGCGCAGGACGCCGCGCGGGTGGGCCGCACGGTCGGGAAGGAAGGGAACGTCAAGCAGCGCATCCCCCTGGGCACCACGACGGGCAGCTGGGCCGCACTCATCGAGGGCGTGAACGAACTGGTGGACGACCTCGTGTGGCCCACCACCGAGATGACGCGCGTGGTTACGGCGGTCGCGCACGGGGACCTGTCTCAGCTGATGGCGACCGAGGCGAACGGGCAGCCCATGCAGGGGCAGTTCCTGCAGATCGTGTCCACCGTGAACACCATGGTGGGGCAGCTGAACTCGTTCGCGGGCGAGGTGACCCGCGTGGCGCGCGAGGTGGGCACCGAAGGGAAACTGGGCGGTCAGGCGCAGGTGGCCGGGGTCGGTGGGGTGTGGCGTGACCTGACCGAGAACGTGAACGGCATGGCGAACAACCTGACGAGTCAGGTGCGCAACATCGCGGACGTCACGACCGCCGTGGCGAACGGGGACCTGAGCCGCAAGATCACCGTGGACGCCCGCGGGGAGATCCTGGACCTGAAGAACACCATCAACACCATGGTGGACCAGCTGAACTCGTTCGCGGGCGAGGTGACCCGCGTGGCGCGCGAGGTGGGTACCGAGGGCCGCCTGGGCGGTCAGGCGGACGTGCGCGGCGTGGGCGGCACCTGGAAGGACCTCACGGACAACGTGAACTCCATGGCCGCGAACCTCACCGGGCAGGTGCGCAACATCGCGGACGTGACGACCGCCGTGGCGAATGGCGACCTGTCGAAGAAGATCACGGTGGCCGCGCAGGGTGAGATTCTGGAGCTGAAGAACACCATCAACACCATGGTCGATCAGCTGAACGCCTTCGCGGGCGAGGTGACCCGCGTGGCGCGCGAGGTGGGCACCGAGGGCCGCCTGGGCGGTCAGGCGGACGTGCGCGGTGTGGGCGGCACCTGGAAGGACCTCACGGACAACGTGAACTCCATGGCCGCGAACCTCACCGGGCAGGTGCGCAACATCGCGGACGTGACGACCGCCGTGGCGAACGGGGACCTGAGTCGCAAGATCACCGTGGACGCCCGCGGGGAGATCCTGGACCTGAAGAACACCATCAACACCATGGTGGACCAGCTGAACGCCTTCGCGTTCGAGGTGACCCGCGTGGCGCGCGAGGTGGGTACCGAAGGGAAACTGGGCGGTCAGGCGCAGGTGGCCGGGGTCGGCGGCACCTGGAAGGACCTGACCGACAACGTGAACTCCATGGCGAACAACCTCACCGATCAGGTGCGCAACATCGCCTTCGTGACGACGGCCGTGGCGAACGGGGACCTGTCGAAGAAGATCACGGTGGACGTCAAGGGTGAGATCCTGGACCTGAAGAACACCATCAACACCATGGTGGACCAGCTGAACTCGTTCGCGGGCGAGGTGACCCGCGTGGCGCGCGAGGTGGGCACGGAAGGGAAGCTGGGTGGTCAGGCGCAGGTGGCCGGGGTCGGCGGCACCTGGAAGGACCTCACCGACAACGTGAACGGCATGGCCACCAACCTCACCGATCAGGTGCGCGGCATCGCGCGGGTCGTGACAGCCGTCGCGGGCGGCGAACTGAACCGCAAGCTGAACGTGAAAGCGCAGGGCGAAATTGCGGAACTGGCCGAGACGATCAACTCCATGATCGACACGCTGGCCACCTTCGCGCAGCAGGTCACGACCGTGGCACGCGAGGTGGGCACGGAAGGCAAGCTGGGCGGGCAGGCGAACGTACCCGGCGCCAGCGGCACCTGGAAGGACCTGACCGACAACGTGAACGGCCTGGCCGCGAACCTCACCACGCAGGTGCGCGCCATTGCCGAGGTGGCGACCGCCGTGACCAAGGGCGACCTGACCCGCAGCATCTCGGTGGAGGCCAGCGGGGAGGTGGACGCGCTGAAGAACAACATCAACGAGATGATCGTGAACCTGCGCGACACCACCGAGAAGAACACCGAGCAGGACTGGCTGAAGACCAACCTCGCGAAGTTCACGGGGATGCTGCAGGGGCAGCGGGACCTGCTGACCGTCAGCCGCCTGATCCTCTCGGAACTGGCGCCCCTGGTGCGCGCCAAGCACGGCGTGTTCTACACCCTGGACGAGGAGGCCAGCCCGCCCGCGCTGCAACTGCAGGCCAGCTACGCGTACCGCGAGCGCAAGGGGCTGGGCAACCGCTTCCGTCTGGGCGAGGGGCTGGTGGGACAGGCGGCGCTGGAGCAGCAGGCGATCGTGCTGACCGACGTGCCCGGCGATTACGTGCAGATCAACAGTGGCCTGGGGGCCGCCACGCCCACCACCATCGTGGTGCTGCCCGTGGTGTTCGAGGGGCAGACGAAGGCCGTGATTGAACTGGCGTCCTTCGAGCGGTTCAGCGCCACGCACATGAGCTTCCTGGAGCAGTTCACGGAATCCGTGGGGATCGTGCTGAACACCATCCAGGCGACCATGCGCACCGAGACGCTGCTGCGGCAGTCGCAGAGCATGGCGCAGGAACTCCAGAGTCAGCAGGAGGAACTGCGGCAGACGAACGAGGAGCTGGAGGAAAAAGCGCGCCTGCTGGCCGATCAGAACCGCGAGGTCGAGAAGAAGAACCAGCAGGTCGAGTCCGCCCGGCACGCGCTGGAGGAGAAGGCCGCGCAGCTGGCCCTGACCAGTAAGTACAAGAGCGAGTTCCTGGCGAACATGAGTCACGAGCTGCGCACGCCGCTGAACAGCCTGCTGCTGCTCGCCAACCAGCTCCGCGACAACCCGGAAGGGAACCTGACCGATCAGCAGCGCACGTACGCCAAGACCATCTACGGCGCCGGGAACGACCTGCTGAACCTCATCAACGACATCCTGGACCTCAGCAAGATCGAGTCCGGCACCGTCAGCGCTGATCCGACGAACGTGCCCCTGTCGCACGTGCGTGAGGCGGTGGAGTCCACCTTCGCGCCCCTCGGGGCGGCCAAGAACGTGGATCTGGTGCTGGACTTCGACCCGGGCCTGCCGCGCAGCATCCTGACCGACGACACGCGCCTCCTGCAGATCCTGAAGAACCTGCTGTCGAACGCGTTCAAGTTCACGTCCAGCGGCAGCGTGACCCTGCAGGTGGCGCCGGTCACGCAGGGCTGGAGTCCGGACCAGCACGTCCTGAACCGCGCGTCGCAGGTGCTGGCGTTCCGCGTGGCGGACACGGGCATCGGCATTCCGGCGGACAAGCAGCGCCTGATCTTCGAGGCGTTCCAGCAGGCGGACGGGTCCACCAGCCGCAAGTACGGCGGGACCGGCCTGGGCCTGGCGATCAGCCGCGAACTGGCCCGCATCCTGGGCGGCGAGATCACGCTGAGCAGCACGCCCGGCGTGGGCAGCGAGTTCACGCTGTTCCTTCCCGCGCGCTTCCAGACGCCCGGGCGCAGCGAGGCTCCGGCCCTGTCCGCCCCGGCGCGCCCGGCCCAGCCCCACGTCCCGGCGGCTTCCCCAGCGTCCCTCGCCGCCACCCCGGCCCTGACGGAGGAGCCCGACGCGACGGTGGTGGACGACCGGTCCAGCCTGCAACCCGGGGACCGGACCCTGCTGATCGTGGAGGACGACCCCACGTACGCGGCGACGCTGCTGGACCTGGCGCACGAGCGGGGCTTCATGGGCCTGATCGCCGCGCGCGGGGACGAGGCGCTGCGCCTGGCGCAGGAGTACCGCCCGCAGGCGATCACGCTGGACCTGGCGCTGCCCGACACGAACGGCTGGGCGGTCCTGGACCGGCTCAAGCACGACCCGCACACGCGGCACATTCCGGTGCACGTGATCAGCGGGCAGGAGCCCAGCATCGTGAGCCGCAAGCTGGGCGCGCTGGACCACACCACGAAATCCGGTAACCGGCAGGACCTGGCGAGCGTGTTCACGAACCTCGAGGCGTTCCTGGCCCGGCGGGTCAAGCGGGTGCTGATCGTCGAGGATGACGAATCTCAGCGGCAGAGCATCGAGACCTTGATCGCCGACACCGACGTGGAGACCACCTCGGTCACCACCGGGCAGGCCGCGCTGGACGCCCTGGCGGACACGGCGTTCGACTGCGTGGTGCTGGACCTACACCTGCCGGACATGACGGGCTTCGAGCTGATGGGCACGCTGCACGACACGCCCGCCTACCGGGCCATGCCGATCATCGTGTACACCGCGCAGGACCTGACCCGCGCGCAGGAGGCGGAGCTGCGCCGCGCCGCGAAGTCCATCATCTTGAAAGACGTCCGCTCGCCCGAGCGGCTGCTGGACGAGGTGACGCTGTTCCTGCACCGCGTGGAGGCCAGCCTGCCCGAAAGCAAGCGTCAGGCGCTCGACGCGGCCCGGCAGCAGGAACCGGCCCTGCAGGGCAAGAAGGTGCTGGTCGTGGATGACGACATCCGCAACATCTTCGCGCTGACGGCCGTGCTGGAACGCCACCAGATGCAGATCCTGACCGCCGAGAACGGCCGCGAGGCGATCAGCATGCTCGACAGCCACCCGGACACCGACGTGATCCTGATGGACGTCATGATGCCCGAGCTGGACGGCTACGAGACCACCCGCCTGATCCGCGGCAACCCGGAGTTCCGGACGCTGCCCATCATTTCCCTGACCGCCAAGGCCATGCCCGGCGACCGCGAGCAGTCCATCGAGTCCGGCGCGAGCGATTACATCAGTAAACCCGTGAACACCGCGCAACTCCTGTCGCTGCTGCGGGTCTGGTTGTCGAAGTGACCGCGGCGCGCCTCGCCGCGCGGGCGGCGGACGGTCCGGGCGCCCCGGTATGGGGGAGTGTGCGGGCATGAGCCGCGAATCCGGGACGCCCGAACTGACCGAGGACATCGAACTGAGCCTGCTGCTGGAAGGCGTGTACCGCGTGACCGGGCACGACTTCCGGCAGTACACGCCCGCTACGATGCGCCGCCGCGCGCTGCACGCTGCGGCGGCCGAGGGCCTGCACTCGATCAGTGAGTTGCAGGGGCGGGTGCTGCGGGACGCGGCGGCCATGCAGCGGCTGCGAGAGACGCTGAGCATCAACGTGACCGAGATGTTCCGCGACCCCACCTTCTTCCAGGCGCTGCGGGAGCAGGTGCTGCCCGTACTGCGCACGCACCCGTTCATCCGCATCTGGCACGCGGGCTGCTCGACGGGTGAGGAGGTGTACTCCCTGGCGATCCTGCTGCGCGAGGCGGGCCTGCTGGACCGGTCGCGGCTGTACGCCACGGACATGCACGCCCCGGCCCTGAACGCCGCGCGCAGCGGCATCTACCCCCTGCAGAAGCTCGCGGCGTACGAGCGGAACTACCGCGAGGCGGGCGGCACCGGGGAGTTCGGCGCGTACTTCACGGCGCAGTACGAGCACGCCCTGGTCCGTGCGGACCTGCGGCAGAACATCATCTGGGGGCAGCACAACCTCGCCACGGACAGCAGCTTCAATGAGTTTCACCTGATCCTGTGCCGCAACGTCCTGATCTACTTCACGCGGCAACTTCAGGAACAGGTGAAGGCGCTGCTGTGGCACAGCCTGACGCCATTCGGCATGCTGGCCCTAGGCCGCCACGAGAGCATGGACTTCAGCGAGCACGCCCCCAGGTTCACGACCCTGAACCTGACGGAGAAGTTGTACCGGAGGATCGGCTGATGCCGCACCAGATTGCCGTCCCGCCCGCCCGGGTTCTGATCGTGGATGATCAGGACAGCAAGCGGCTGGGCCTGGCGGCCGCGCTGCACCCCCTGGGCTACGAGATCGTGATGGCCGCGTCGGGCCGGGAGGCGCTGCGGTACCTGCTGTCGAACGAGGTGGCGGTGATCCTGCTGGACGTGCGCATGCCCGAGCTGGACGGCTTCGAGACGGCCGCCCTGATCCGCTCGCGCCGCCAGTCGGAGACCACGCCGATCATCTTCGTCACGGCGTTCACGCACGCGGAATCCGACACGCTGACCGGCTACACGCACGGCGCGGTGGACTTCATCTTCTCCCCCATTCAGCCTGAAATCCTGCGGGCCAAGGTGCAGGTGTTCGTGGACCTCTACCGGCACGCGCACCTCGCGCGCGCGCAGGAGCGGCGCCTGCGGGAACTGGAGGGCCAGCAGGCCCGCCGGGAGCTGCACAAGTTGTCGAGCGCGCTGGAACAGGCCGCCGACCCCGTGATCATCACCGACGCGCAGGGCCACATCGAGTACGTGAACGCCGCCTTCAGCGCCAACATCGGGCACAGCGCCGCCGACCTCAGTGGCCGCCCGCTGGCGTCGCTGCAACCCGCCGCGGACGGCGCCGCCGACCTTCAGGCCCTGTGGTGTCAGGTGCGGGCCGGGCAGGTGCGGCGCGCCGAGGTCACGTACCACCGACCCGACGGCCAGCCGTACCATCAGGCGACCACCATCACCCCCCTGACGGACGACGCGGGGACCGTGACGCACTTCATCATCACCGGGCATGACGTGAGTGAGCGCAAGCGCATGGAGGCCGAGATGCAGGCCCTGAACGCCAGCCTGGAGGCCCGGGTCCGTGAACGCACCGCGCAGCTTCAGGAGGTCAACGAGGAGATTGAGGCGTACGCGTACTCGATCAGCCACGACCTGCGCACGCCCCTGCGGCACATCATGAGTTTCGCGGATCTGCTGTCCCGCTCGATGGGCGACGCGCTGCCCGCCAAGGCCCGCGATTACCTCAGCCGCATTCAGGGCAGCGCGCAGCGCATGAGTGAACTGATCGACCGGCTGCTGGATTTCGCCCGCACGGGCCGCCACCAGCTCACGCCGCAGGCCATCGACCTGGGCGCGCTGATCAACGAGGTGATCTCGTACTACCTGCGCGACCCGGCGGCGCCGGCCATCACCTGGGACATCGGGCCGATGCCCACCGTCACGGCGGACCTGATCAGCCTGCGGGAACTGCTGGGCAACCTGATCTCCAACGCCGTGAAGTACTCCCGCAACGCCGAGGGCGGCCCCCGCATCCGCGTGCAAGCCGAACTGATCGGCGGGTACCACCACGTGTCCGTCACCGACAACGGCGTGGGCTTCGACATGGCCTACAGCCACAAACTGTTCACGGTGTTCCAGCGGCTGCACACCTACGATCACTTCGAGGGGCACGGGGTGGGCCTGGCGCACGTCAAGCGCATCATCGTCCGGCACGGCGGCACGGTGCAGGCGCACAGCGAGGAGGGCCGTGGCGCGACCTTCACGTTCACCCTGCCCGCCCTGGTCGCCGCGTCGTATCCGGCCGCCGAGGGCCGCCGGGTCGGTCAGGCCTGAACTGGGCCGCACGCCCGGTCGCCGGGCGTGCGCCGTGCCGCTGGCCCGCACCGCCGGACCGGCTTTTGCTAGATTGGCGCTGATGCTGCGCCCGCCCGACCTGCCCAGCCGCGCCCTGCTGCGGCTGCGGCTGAACCTGGGCCGGGCGGCTGCGAATGAGATCGCCCCGAACCTGCACGGGTGGTGGTGCGCGAACCTGGGCCGTCCCCTGCGGGTCTGACCTCCGGATGGCTTCCCGAAAGCGCGCCCACAGTGCGCGCGTCGCCGCTTTCTTCCCTGGAGGATGACCGTGACCACCCTGACCCTGCCCGACCACCTGATGGCCCTGGACGCCCGCGACCCGCTGGCCCATAAACGCAGCGAATTTCACCTGCCGCGCGGGGTGGTGTACCTCGACGGCAACAGCCTGGGCGCGCTGCCCCGCCGCGTCCCTGAACGCGTGGCGCAGGTCGCGCAGGGCGAGTGGGGCGAGCAGCTGATCCGCTCCTGGACCGCCGGAGCCGAGGAGGGCCGCGACTGGATGGCCCTGCCGGACCGGGTGGCCGCCAAGATTGCCCGACTGATCGGCGCCGCGCCGCACGAGGTGGCGGTGGGCGACTCGACCAGCGTGAACACCTTCAAGGTGCTCGCCGCGGCGCTGGGCGTGGCGCAGCCGGGCCGCCGCATAATCCTGACCGACGCGGAGAACTTCCCCACGGACCTGTACGTCGCCCAGGGCCTGAACGCGCTGCTGGGCGGCACGCTGGAACTGCGCCGCGTGCCCGCGGACGACATTGAAACGCACCTGACGGACGACGTGGCGGTCCTGCTGCTGACGCAGGTGGATTACCGCACCGGCCGCCGGCTGGACCTGAAGGGCATCACGGCGCAGGCCCAGGCAAAGGGCACCGTGACCGTGTGGGACCTGGCGCACTCCGCGGGCGCGTTCCCGGTGGACCTGAACGGCGCGGGAGCGGATTTCGCGGTGGGCTGCGGGTACAAGTTCCTGAACGGCGGTCCCGGCGCGCCCGCGTTCCTGTTCGCCGCCGAGCGGCACCACGCGCAGGCCCCGGTGGCCATCAGCGGCTGGATGGGGCACGCCGACCCCTTCGAGATGGCCCGCGACTTCACGCCCGCGCCCGGCGCGCGCCGCTTCGTGGCGGGTACGCCCATGGTCCTGAGCCTGAGCGCGCTGGATGAGGCGCTGGATGTGTTCGCGGACGTGGACATGGAGGCCCTGCGGGCCAAGAGCCTGTCCCTGACCGACACGTTCATCGAACTGCTCGAGCCCCTGACGGCCCGCTTCCCGCTGACGCTGGTCACGCCGCTGGACCACGCGCGGCGCGGCTCGCAGGTCAGTTACCGCCACCCGCAGGCGCGCGAGGTGATGGCCGACCTGATCGCCGCCGGGATCATCGGGGACTTCCGCACGCCGGACATCCTGCGCTTCGGGTTCACGCCCCTGTACCACTCGCACGCGGACGTGTGGCAGGCTGCGCGGGGCGTGCAGGCCGCGCTGGAGGCCCGCGCATGACGGGACAGCCCGCACGGCCCGGCGCGCCCGACCGGGACGCGCCCGAACAGGCGTACACGGACTTCACCCGCAGCCTCAGCTACGGCGACTACCTGCAACTGGACGTGCTGAAAAGTGCGCACCGCCCGGTCACGGCCGCGCACGACGAGCACCTCTTCATCGCGGTGCATCACGTTTCGGAAGTGTGGCTGGACCTGATCATCCGCGAGCTGCGCGCCGCGATGGACCAGCTCGCGCGCGGCATCACGGACGCGCCCCAGAAGGGCCTGTCTCGCGTGGTGCGCGCCCAGGAGCAGCTCACGAACGCCTGGGAAGTCCTCAAAACCATGACCCCGGCTGACTACCTGCAGTTCCGCAGCGCGTTCGGGCAGGCGTCCGGCTTTCAGAGCGCGTCGTACCGCATGGTGGAGTTCCTGCTGGGGAACCGCCACGCGGTGCTGCTGCGCCCGCACGAGCACCGCCCGGACCTGATCGGGCCGCTGCGTGAGGTGATTGAGGCCCCCAGCGTGTACGACCTGACGCTGCGCCTGATGCACGCGCGCGGCCTGAGTGTCCCGGACGAGGTCCTGAACCGCGACCTGACGCTGCCGCCCGTGCTGAACGAGACGGTGCTGGACTCCTGGCTGACCGTGTACCAGAACCCGGAAACGTACTGGGACCTGTACGAACTGGCCGAGAAGCTGCTGGACGTGGAGGACAACTTCCGCCGCTGGCGCTTCAATCACCTGACGACCGTGGAGCGCACCATCGGGTTCAAGCGCGGTTCGGGCGGCACGAGTGGCGCCGGGTACCTGCGCCGCGCGCTGGAGACCGTGCTGTTCCCGGAACTGTGGGAAGTCCGCACGCGCCTGTGACCGCCTGACGTGCCCGTTCTCGCCGCGCTGGCCTTCCTGGGCCTGACCCTGCTCGCTGCGCCGCTGGCCGCGGCGGCGCAGCGCGTGCGGGTGCCGCCCACGCTGCCCGCGGCGGGCCTGCTGCTGCTGGCCGCCGCGTGGGCCGCGCAGGTGGCCGTGACCCTGAATGCCCTGGGGCTGGGTGCCGGGGACGCCCCCGCGTTCATCACGGACACGGGGACCGGCCGGGCCATGCTGACCGGCCTGCTGGGCGGCACGCTGCTGCTCGCGGCGTGGGTGGCGCGCGCGCCCGCTCTGACGCTGCTGCCCGGGGCGCTGCTGCTGGCGTGGGGCGCGTCCGGGGTGGGGCACGGCGCGGGGCACACCCTGTGGATTCGCGGCCTGCACGCCCTGCACCTGAGTGCCATGGGTGTCTGGCTGGGCGGGGTGCTCAGCCTGACCGTGGCCCGGCCCCTGACGGCGCGCGCCGCCGCGCGCTTCACGCCTCTGGCGGCGGGCAGTGTGGCCGTGCTGGCCGGGACGGGCCTCCTGATGGCGCACGAGCACCTGCCCACCCTGGCCGAGTGGTTCAGCACCCGCTACGGGCAGACGCTGCTGCTGAAACTCGCGCTGGTGGCGCTGGCGCTGGGCGCGGCCACCCTGGTGCGGCGCGCCTTCGCGCGGCAGGACCGGCGGGTGCGGCTGCTGCTGGCCCGCGAGGCCCTGCTGCTGCTGGCCGTGCTGGGCGTCACCGGCGTGCTCAGCACCACCGACCCGCTGGGCCACGCCACGCACAGTCAGGGCCAGTCCCCCGGTCCAGGCAGAGCGCGCTGACCGCCTGGCCTCCCGTCTCCCCGGTGCCGTCACCTGGGGCCGTGGCGCCACGAATCCCCCGCACGTGCGGGACACTGTGACGCATGCGTGACCTGCTGCTCGACGTGTTCCATGGCGCCCTGAACGCAACCCGCGCGGACAGCCTCACGGCGCCGCACCTGCCCGGCACAGCCCCGGACTTCATCCTGAGCGTCGGGAAGGCAGGAGCCGGCATGCTGGGCGCCGCCCTGACGCGCTTTCCTGGCGTGCCCGCGCTGCTGGTCGTGCCGGACGGCGCGGCGGGCGGCCCGTGGCTCGCCGGGGTGGAGGTGCGTGAGGCGGGCCACCCGGCGCCGGATGAGCGCAGCGTGGCCGCCGCCCGGCGGGCGCTGGAGGTCTTCAGGTCGCTGGGGCCGGACGCGCGGGTGCTGGCGCTGCTGTCCGGGGGCGGATCGGCACTGCTGTGCGCGCCGCGCGGCGTGACCCTGGCGCAGAAGGTGGACGTGTCCGGGGAGCTCATGCGGGCCGGGGCAGACATTGCCGCCCTGAACGTGGTCCGCCGGGCCCTATCGGACGTGAAGGGCGGGCGGCTGGCCGCGGCCACGCGGGCGCAGGTGGAGACCCTGATCCTCAGCGACGTGGTGGGCGACGATCCGGCGGTGATTGCCAGCGGGCCCACGGTGCCCGGCCGGACGACACCCGCGGACGCCCTGGCCGTGCTGGATCGGTTCGGTGTGGCGGCGCCCGAAGTGCGGGCGGCCCTGAACCAGCCCGTGAACGGGACGCCGCCTGTCAGGCCCGCCGGGCCGGTCCGGATGATCGGGGGGAACCGAGATCTGCTCGCCGCGGCGGCCCAGCAGCTCGCGGCGCGGGGCGTGACGCCGGTGATCCTGGGCGATACGTTCACCGGGGAGGCAAGAGAACTCGCCAGTTTTCACGCCGCGCTGTGCCGCTCTGTGATGCAGCATGGGTTGCCGTGGGCCGCGCCAGTGGCCCTGGTATCCGGTGGGGAGGCGACCGTGACCGTGCGGGGCGCCGGGCGCGGCGGTCGAAACACGGAGTTCGCCCTGGCACTCGGGCTGGCGCTGGAAGACGGCGGTGTCCACGCCCTGTCAGCTGGGTCGGATGGCGTGGACGGCACGTCCGGCGGGGCGGGCGCGCTGCTCACGCCGCACACCCTGCACCGCGCCCGCGCTGCCGGACTGGACGCCCGGGCAGCGCTGGACGCCAACGACAGTGGCTCCCTGTTCGCCGCGCTGGGTGACCTGATCCCGGCGCGGCCCAGCGGGCAGAATCTGAACGACCTGCGCATCATCCTGGTCGGTGGCGGACGCGGAATGAATGGGTGAGTCCGGGGAAAAACTATGGACGGCGGGCCGGTCCCGCCGTCCATGTCCCTTGCCGGCCGGCTACTCGTTGGCCAGGAAGGCGTAGCGGGCCAGGAGCAGGATGGCCACGCCGTACAGGATCGGGCTGACCTGCCGCGCGCGCCCGGCGAGGACCTTCACGGCGCAGTACGTGATCACGCCGAAACTCACGCCATTGGCGATGCTGAATGTCAGCGGCATGGCCACGATGGTCAGGAACGCGGGGAGGCTCTCGCTGAGGTCATCCCAGTCGATGTGGCGCACACCGTCCATCATCAGGGCGCCCACTAGGATCAGCGCGGGGGCGGTCGCGGCGGCCGGGATCGCGGCGGCCAGCGGCCACAGGAACATGCTGAGCAGGAACAGCACGCCGACCGTCACGGCAGTCAGGCCAGTGCGGCCCCCCTCACCGATGCCGCTGGCGCTCTCCACGTACGCCGTGGTGGTGCTGGTGCCCATGAACGCCCCGAACATGGCGGCCAGGCCGTCCATGGCGAAGGTGCGCCGCGCGCGGGGCATATCACCTTTGGCATCCAGGTAGCCACTTTTCTGCGCCAGGCCGGTCAGGGTGCCGGTCGCGTCGAAGAAATCCACGAAAAAGAACGTGAACACCACGCTCAGCAGACCCAGGCCCAGCGCGCCGGCCAGGTCCAGCTGCCCGACCAGGCTGGCGGGCCACACCGGCGCGTCAATGATGCCCAGCACCCGCCCGCCGAAACCGGGGAAGGCCTGCAATGCGCCGTCCGGGCCGCCCGCGAACACGGGGAGGCGCAGGAGGATGGCGGCGGCGCTGGTCAGCAGGATGCCCCACAGCACCGCGCCCTTCACCTGCCGCACCATCAGGGCCGCCGTGATGACCAGGCCCGCGATGGTCAGCAGCGCGCCCGGTGAGGTGAGGGTGCCCAGGCCCACGATGGTCGCGGGGTTCGTGACGACAATCCCGGCGCTGCGCAGACCCAGGAAGGCCAGGAACGCCCCGATCCCGCCGGTGATCGCGAACTTCAGGCCCAGTGGGATGGCGCGCACGATGGCCTGCCGGGCGCCCAGCACACTGAGCAGCACGAACAGGGCGCCCGAGATGAACACGGCGCCCAGCGCGGTCTGCCACGGCACGCCCATGCCCTGCACGACCGTGAATGCGAAAAAGGCGTTCAGGCCCATGCCGGGCGCCTGAGCGAATGGGTAGCGGGCCACGAGGCCCATGGCCAGCGAGCCGAACGCGGCGGCCAGCGCGGTCGTCATGAGGAGCTGCACGAACGCGTTCGGCACGGGAATCGCGCCGGACAGCAGCTGCGGGTTCACGAACAGGATGTAACTCATGGTGAGGAACGTCGTGACGCCCGCGCGGACCTCCTGCGCGGCGCTGCTGCCGTGCGCGCTCAGGCCGAAGTACCGGTCCAGGGGGGAAAGGGGGGAACTGGTCAAGGGTGAACCTCCAGGGGAAGCCGCGCCGGGTCCCGGCGGGGAAAGGGGCATTAAACCACCCTCAGCTCATCCCTGTGCCCCGCGGTACGTCCCTGGTGACACCCCGCCAGCCGGTCAGGGCAGCGGAACCGGCGCGCTGTCCGCGAAGCTGGGCGGCACCTCGCGCCCGTCCCGCAGGGCCTGCACGAACGCCGTGAACTGGGCGTCCAGCTGGTCGCGCACGGCCCGCCAGCGGTCCAGGCTGCCGCCGGACGGATCCATGAACGGGTAGTGCCGGCGCTCGGTGCGGCCCGGGTAGACCGGGCAGGCCCCGGCGGCGCTGTCACACACGGTGATCACGTACTCGAAGTTCTGCGCGTCCGGCACGTCCCAGAGGGTCTTGCTGGTGTGGCGGCTCAGGTCGATGCTGCGCTCGGCCATGACCGTGATCGCCTCGGGCTTGACGCGGGTGGCTTCAGTCCCGGCCGAGTGGACGTCCAGCGGCACGCCCAGCCTCTCGGCCGCCGCGCGGGTCAGGCCCTCGGCCATCTGGCTGCGGGCGGAATTATGCGTACAGAGGATCAACACGCGCGTCATGCGGGTCAGGATACCCGCGCAGCGCCCCGGCGCCCGGCCACTCAGGTCTGAAACGCGAGGTACGTGCGGGTCAGGAAGGCCGGATCGCTCAGCTGCCCGCCCAGCAGCTCCTCGGCGCGGCGCAGCCGGTACCGCAGGGTGTTCAGGTGCAGGTTCAGCTCCTGCGCCAGCGCCGCCAGGGAGCCCACGTGGCCCAGGTACGCGCGCAGCGTGGCCGCCAGCTTCCCGTCGGGGTCCCCGGCGCGCAGCCGCGCCTGCCAGTCCGCAGCGTGCGCGGCCCGCTCGGGGCTGTCCAGCAGGGGCCGCAGCGGGTCAGGCTGAGTGAAGGTCGCCGCCCCACGTCCCGGCGCGCGCGTCAGGGCCTGCACCGCCTCGCGCAGGGCCTCGGCGGCCGAGGCCGGACTGGCGTGCGGTCGGCTCACGCCCAGGCGGAAGGACGCGGTGGTGGCGTTCAGCAGCGCGTCGTGCAGGCCCGGTGCGCCGCTGCCGTCCCCAGCGGGCCACAGCCACGCGGCCACGTCGCCGTCACCCTCAACGCGTACCGCGGTCAGGCACGGCACGCCCCGGCGGTAGAAGAAACCCTCGCCGACGCTGCACAGCACGTCCAGCTGCGCAGTCCGGGCCTCGCGCGCGCGGGCCGAGCGGGGGCTGGGGCCGTCAAGGCGCAGCGCGGCGACCATAAAGGCCTCGCCGGGCGGCAGGTGCGCGGCGTCGCCGGAGAGCAGCGCCTCGAACTGCCGCTCGCCCACCCGGCGCCGCGCGGCGCCCGCCGCGGCCGCCTGAAGCCGCGCGAGGCGCAGGAGTTCCGCGATGAGCGCGGCAAGGTCCGCCCAGCCGGGCTCGGCGCGCAGGTGCAGCGTGCCCACCGGGCGGCGCTCGAACGCGAGGGGCACCTCGGTGCTCACCGCGCCGTCCGGGGCGAGCCCCGCGTGCGCCACCACGTCCCCCCAGCTGGCCCGGACGGTGACCTCGCCGCCCGTGACCCCGGCCAGCCAGCGGGCCAGCGCCGCCTCCGGCTGCGGGTGGCCCAGGGCCCGCTGCGCGCTGTCCAGCAGGGCGCGCAGGTCCGGTAGATGAGGGCGCAGCGCCTGAGCCTGAAGTCGGGCGAACGCCGCACGGACGTCGCCCACTGGCACGCCGGGCAGGACCCGCACGGCGGCCTCCGCGTCCGGCAGCAGCTCCTCGCCTCCGTGAGGGTGGAGGCCCAGGGCCGCCCGCAGCGCCGTGAGTGACACACTCACTCCTTTCGCCCCACACTGGTCATTGTCAGATCATACAAAAGTGGTTGTAGTTTCTGTGCCTTCCACCGTTGAGCGCTCAGGCCGCGCGGGCCTACGCTGCGGGGAAGCCCAATTCACGTGACCGGCACCCGAGCCGCGACCCCGTCTCTCCTGGAGGATTCATGACCGTCACCACCCCGTCCCCCCAAGGCGCCCTGCACGACCGCCTGCGCACACCCCTGCTGCACTTCATCGGCGGGCAGTGGGTGCCCGCGCAGTCCGGCGAGACCTTCGACTTCCACGCCCCAGCCGATAACCGCGTGCTGGGCCAGGCCGCCAGCGGTGACGCCCGCGACATGGACCGCGCCGCGCAGGCCGCGCACGCCGCGTTCCCCGCCTGGCGGGCGCTGAGCGGCAAGAAACGCCGCGCGCTGCTGTACCGCGTGGCGGACCTGATCGAGGCGCGCGCGCACGACATCGCCGTGGCCGAGAGCACCGATACGGGGCAGCCCATCCGCTTCATGAAGAGTGCCGCCGTGCGCGCCGCCGAGAACTTCCGCTTCTTCGCCGACCGCGCCGAGGGCGCCCAGGACGGCCTGAGCCTGCCCACCGAGGGCTTCCTGAACTACACCGTCCGCCAGCCCATCGGGCCGGTCGGCGTGATCACCCCGTGGAACACGCCGTTCATGCTGAGTTCCTGGAAGATCGCGCCTGCCCTGGCCGCCGGGTGCACGGTCGTGCACAAGCCCGCCGAGTGGAGCCCCGTGACCGCCACGATCCTCGCCGAGATCATGCACGAGGCCGGGATTCCCGCTGGTGTGGTGAACCTCGTGCACGGCTTCGGTGAGACCGCCGGGAAGGCCCTGACCGAGCACCCCCTGATTAAAGCCATCGCTTTCATTGGGGAGAGCCGCACCGGGAGCCTCATCCAGAAGCAGGGCGCGGACACCCTCAAGCGCGTGCACCTCGAACTGGGCGGGAAGAACCCGGTCGTGGTGTTCGACGACGCCGACCTGAGCCGCGCGCTGGACGCCGCAATCTTCATGATCTACTCCCTGAACGGGCAGCGCTGCACGAGTTCCAGTCGCCTGCTCGTGCAGCGTGGCGTGCATGACCAGTTTGTCGAGCAGCTTGCGGCGCGCGTGGCGAACATCCGCGTGGGGGACCCCCTGGACCCCGCCACCGAGGTCGGGCCCCTGATTCACCCCCGGCAGTTCGAGAAGGTCTGCTCGTACTTCGACGCAGCCCGCGCGGACGGCGCGACCATCAAGGTCGGCGGCGAGCGCATCGGCGACACCGGGAACTACGTGCGCCCCACCCTCTTCACAGACGCCCGCAACGACATGCGGATCGCGCAGGAAGAGATCTTCGGGCCCGTCCTCACGGTCATCCCGTTCGACACGGACGAGGACGCGCTGCGCCTCGCCAATGACGTGCCGTACGGTCTCGCGGCGTACCTGTGGACGAACGACCTGACCCGCGCGCACACCTTCGCGCACGGCCTGGACAGCGGCATGATCTGGGTGAACAGCGAGAACGTCCGCCACCTGCCCACCCCGTTCGGCGGCATGAAGGCCAGCGGCATCGGCCGCGACGGCGGCGACTACTCCTTCGACTTCTACATGGAAACGAAGAACGTCGCCATCAACCTCAGTGGCCACCGCGCCCAGCAGCTCGGGATGCCGGGCACGCCCCAGAACAAGGAGAATTGAGATGGCCCGTACCGGACAGCAGTTCCTCGACCGCCTGCGCCAGAACCCGCCCAACCTGTACATCGACGGGCAGCGGGTGGAGGACGCCACCACGCACCCCGCCACGCGCAACATCGCCCACTCCCTGGCGGGGCTGTACGACCTGCAGCACGACCCACGCTACCGTGACGTGCTGACCTTCGAGGAGGACGGCGAGCAGCACGCGACCGCGTTCATGGTGCCCCGCACCAAAGAGGACCTGCGCCGGATCGGCGAGGCGCACCGCATCCGCGCGAACTACTCGCTGGGTACGCTGGGCCGCGCGCCGGATTACATGAACACGAACGTCATGGCCGCCGGGATGGCCAGCGCGTACTTCGACCAGTGCGAATCGAGCGGCGAGCCCGGCTCGGGCCGGAACTTCAGCGAGAACATGCGCCGCTACTTCGAGTACGTGCGCGACCACGACCTGTGCCTCACGCACGCCCTGACGAATCCGCAGGTGAACCGCAGCAAGCAGGCCAGTGAACTGCCCGACCCGTACATCGCCATGGGCATCGTCGAGGAAACTGAGGCCGGTGTGATCGTGCGCGGCGCGCGGATGCTCGCCACCCTTCCCATCGCGGACGAGATCCTGATCTTCCCGTCGACCGTTATCAAGGAAAACGGGGACCGCAGCCGCTACGCCATCGGCTTCGGGCTGCCCACGAACACGCCGGGCCTGTACTTCCAGTGCCGCGAGCCCTTCGACCTGGGCCGCGACGTGGAAGACCACCCGCTGTCCAGCCGCTTCGACGAGCAGGACGCGTTCGTGATCTTCGACGACGTCCTCGTGCCGTGGGAGCGGGTGTTCCTGATGTACGACATGACCCTCGCCAACCAGGCCTACGCCAAGACTGACGCCGTGCTGCACATGGCGTACCAGGTCGTGAACCAGAAGGTCAGCAAGACCGAGGCGTTCCTGGGTCTCGCGCAGAGCATCGTGGACACCGTCGGCAGCGGGCAGTTCCAGCACGTGCAGAGCAAGGTCAGCGAGATCATCGTGACCCTGGAGATCATGAAGGCCCTGCAGGTGGCCGCCGTGGAGGGCGCGCAGCTCAACGCCTACGGCGTCATGACCCCCGCACGCGGCCCGCTGGACGCCGCGCGGAACTACTACCCGGCGATCTACCCGCGCCTGAACGAGATCATCCAGCTCCTCGGCGCCTCCGGGATCATCATGATGCCCGGCAAGGCCGACCGCGAGGGGCCGCTGGGGGCGTTCATCGAGAAGCACCTCCAGGCCACGAATGCCAGCGCCGAGGAGCGGCTGAAACTCTTCCGCCTCGCGTGGGACCTGACCCTGAGCAGCTTCGGCGCGCGGCAGAACCTGTACGAGAAGCACTTCTTCGGCGACCCGGTCCGCATGCACAGCGCCCTGTACGAGGTGTACGACAAGGCGCCCTACGTGCAGCGCATCCGCGAGTTCATCCACCAGACCAGCCCTGACCAGACCAACCCCGACCAGACCAAAACCGTGGCGGCGGACTGACATGGAGACGCCCAATACCATCCGCATCGCGCACGGCATCTTCTACGTCACGGATCTCGCCGCGTCCCGCCACTTCTACGTGGACCTGCTGGGCCTGAACGTCCTGCACGAGACCGAGGGCGCCCTGTACCTGCGCGCCAACGAGGACCGCGAATGGACGCTGAAACTCGAACTCGCCCCCGAGGCGGGCGTGAAGCACCTCGCGTACCGCGTGGGCACCGACGCCGACCTGGACGCCCTGACCGCGTTCCTGGACGCGCAGGGCATCCCCTGGCGCTGGGAGACCGAACTCGACCGCCCGCGCCTGCTGCGCTTCCAGGACCCGTACGGCGTGCCCGTCGCGTTCTACGCGCAGTCGGTCAAGCACCCCTGGCTGCTGCAGGACTACCACCTGCACCGCGGCGCGGGCCTGCAACGCATCGACCACATCAACGTCATGACGCCCGACGTGGAGGGCGTGATGCGCTGGTACATGGATCACCTGGGTTTCCGCCTCAGCGAGTACACCGAGGACGACCACGGGCGCATCTGGGCCGCGTGGATCCAGCGCCGGGGCAGTGTGCACGACCTCGCCCTCACCAACGGCATGGGGCCGAGGCTGCATCACTTCGCGTACTGGATGCCGGACATGCAGAGCATCATCCGCACCTGCGACATCCTCGCGGGCGCGCGCATGCCCGAACACATCGAGCGCGGCCCCGGCCGCCACGGCGTCAGCAACGCCTTCTTCCTGTACATCCGTGACCCCGACGGGCACCGCATCGAGCTGTACACGTGCGACTACCTGACCGTCGACCCGGACTTCGAACCGATCCGCTGGCACCTCGCCGACCCCCGCCGCCAGACCCTCTGGGGCGCCAAGACCCCGAAAAGCTGGTTCGAGGAGGGCTCCCTGCTGGAAGCCTTCGGCGGCGGCTGGGTGCAACCCCGCGAGAGCGACCTGAAAGGCCTGCCCGTCCACGTCATCTAAGGTGAGTGGGTCGTCAACCCCTCTGGCCCCTGTGCCTTTCTGGCTCCCCTGTGGGGAGCGGGCGGCGCAGTGGACGGAGGGGTCCGCCCGCGACTCCATTCCCACCTGAGGTTTCCAATGAAAACTGCGAATTTTATGGCCCGTGGCCGTCAGCACCGTGGCGTGCTGCAAGGTGGCCTGCTGATCGACGCGGCGGGCGAGGCGCACCGCCCGGACGAGGTGCAGTTCCTGCTGCCCGTGAACCCCGGTAAGGTGATTGCGCTGGCGCTGAACTACGCCGATCACAATGCCGAGCTGGGCTTCAAGACGCCGGAGGAACCGGTGATGTTCCTCAAGCCGAACACCAGTCTGCTGCCGCACGGCGGCACGGTGGAGTACCCGCGCGGGGCGCAGTTCATGCACTACGAGGTGGAACTGGGCATCGTGGTCGGCCGGGACGCGCGGCGCGTGAAGGCGAAGGACGCGGAAGCGTATATCGGCGGGTACACGATCGCGAACGATCTGGTCGTGCGGGATTACGTCAGCAACTACTACCGCCCGCCCATGCGCGCCAAGGGCTGGGATACCTTCGGGCCGCTGGGGCCGTACCTCGTGTCGGCGGACGAGGTGCCGGACCCGTACAACCTGGGCCTGCGGGCCTTCGTGAACGGCGAACTGCGCCAGGAGGGCAACACGCGCGACATGATCCTCCGCGGGCCGGAACTGATCGAATTCATGAGCCGCTTCATGACCCTGCAGGCGGGCGACGTGATACTGACCGGCACACCGAAGGGCGTGTCGCACGTGAAGCCGGGCGACGTGATGCGCCTGGAGATCGACGGGCTGGGCGCGCTGGAGAACGACGTGCAGTGGGAATCGGAGGACGCCGAGCCGCTGATCGCGCAGGAAGGGCAGCGGATCTGATGCCGCACCTGACCGTGGAGTACACCGACAACCTGACGGCGCCCCGCGTGCCGGAGCTGCTGCGCGCGCTGAACGGGGTGCTGCTGGCCCGCCCGGACGTGTACCCGCCGGGCGGCATCCGCGCCCGTGCGCACCGCCTCACCGAGTACGTCGTCGCGGACGGCGCGCATGACGACGCGTTCGTGCACGTCACGCTGAAGATCGCCGCCGGGCGTAGCGAGGCCGTGAAGGCCGAGACGGGCGCGGCGCTGTTCGAGGTGCTCAAGGCCCACTTTGCCAGCGACTTCGAATCCCGCTATCTGGCGCTGTCACTGGAGATCGCGGAGTTCAGCGAGGCCGGCACCTTCAAGCACAACAACATCCACGCCCGCTACCGCAAGGTGACGTCGTGAGTGGCCTGAGTGACGCGCAGGTGCAGGACGCCGCGCGCCGCCTGCACGCCGCCGAGCAGTCCCGCGCCCCCATGCGGCAGCTGTCCGGGCAGTACCCCGGCCTGACCATTGCGGACGCGTACCGGGTGCAGGACGCCTGGGTGAGCCACAAGCTCACGCAGGGCCGCCGCGTGATCGGGCACAAGATCGGCCTGACATCGCGCGCCATGCAGCAGGCCGTGAACATCGACGAGCCCGACTACGGCACCCTCCTTGACGACATGGTGTTCAGCGAACTCCAGCCCATCCCGTCGGGGCGATTCATCGTGCCGCGCGTGGAGGTGGAACTCGCGTTCATCCTCGGGAAGGACCTGCGCGGGCCGAACGTGACCGTCATGGACGTGCTGGACGCCACGCGCTGGGTGGTCCCGGCCGCCGAGATCATCGACGCGCGCATCGAACGCGTGGACCGCGAGACGGGCGCGACCCGCAAGGTGACGGACACCATCAGCGACAACGCCGCGAACGCCGGGATCGTGCTCGGCGGGCGGCCCGTGCGACCCACCGACGTGGACCTGCGCTGGGTGGGCGCACTGCTGTTCCGCAACGGCGTGATCGAGGAGACCGGCGTGGCGGCCGGCGTGCTGAACCACCCGGCCGAGGGCGTGGCGTGGCTGGCCAACCGCCTCGCGCCGCACGGCGTGACCCTGCGCGCTGGGGAGACGGTCCTGGCCGGGTCGTTCGTGCGCCCGGTGGACGCCGCGCCCGGCGACCTGTTCCACGCGGATTACGGCCCGCTGGGCAGCGTGACCCTGAGGTTCGCGCGGTGAACGCCCCCGACCTGCACAATCCGTTCAAGGCGGCGCTGGCGCGCGGCGAGTTCCAGCTGGGCCTGTGGCTGGCGCTGGCCGACCCGTACAGCGCCGAGATCATCGCCGGGGCGGGCTTCGACTGGCTGCTGATTGACGGGGAGCACGCCCCGAACGACGTGCGCAGCACCCTGTCCGTGGTGCAGGCGCTCGCGGCGTACCCGGTGACGCCCATCGTGCGGCCCCCCATCGGGCAGACGCACCTGCTCAAGCAGTACCTGGATCTGGGCGTGCAGACGCTGCTGGTGCCCATGGTCGAGAGTGGCGCGCAGGCCCGTGAGCTGGTCGCCGCGACCCGCTACCCGCCGCGCGGCGTGCGGGGCGTGGGCAGCGCGATTGCCCGCGCGTCCCGCTGGAACGGCATTCCCGACTACCTGCACCGCACCGACGCGGAAATCTGCCTGCTCGTTCAGGTCGAGAGTGCCGCCGGACTGGCCGCGCTGGACGACATCCTGGCCGTCGAGGGTGTGGACGGCGTGTTCATCGGCCCGGCGGACCTGAGTGCCAGCCTGGGTCACCTCGGGAACCCCGCGCATCCCGACGTTCAAGCCGCGATTCTGGATGCCGTGACCCGCACCCGCGCGGCCGGGAAGGCAGCAGGCATCCTCTGCACGGAAGTGCAGGTCGACACCTACCGCGCGGCCGGTTGCACGTTTATTGCAGCGGGCGTGGACACGACCCTGCTGGCCCGCGCCGCGCGCGAACTGGCCGGCCGGCACCGCGCCGAGGGCGAGCAGGGGAACAGCGGGCCCTACTAACGGCGATCATGCTTAAAACGGAGTGGAAGGTGCAGGCCTTCCACTCCGCGTTCACCCGCGCCGTGGCCGGTGCGGGAGGCACCCCGGCGCTCAGAGGCCCAGGCTGACGTACTTGACTTCCAGGTACTCCTCCAGGCCCCAGTGGCCGCCCTCGCGGCCCACGCCGCTGTTTTTCATGCCGCCGAACGGCATCTGCGGGGCGGCCGCGCTGGGCACGCCGTCGTTGATGCCCACGATGCCGTACTCCAGCGCCTCGGCCACGCGGAACGCGCGGCTCAGGTCGCGGGTATACGCGTACGCGGCCAGGCCGTACTCGCTGGCGTTCGCCAGGGCCAGGCCCTCTTCCTCGGTGTCGAACACGACGACCGGCGCTACGGGCCCGAAGGTCTCCTCGCGCAGGATCAGGCTGTCGGGGTGCACGCCGGTCAGCACGGTCGGCTGGAAGTACAGGCCCTCGTGCACCTCTCCTCCGGTCACGGCGGTTGCGCCGCGCGTCAGGGCGTCCTCCACCTGCGCGCGGACCTTGTCCAGGCCCGCCTGCTCCACGACCGGGCCGACCCCGGTGCTGTCCAGCAGGGGGTCACCCAGGACCAGTTCGCCGGTCAGGCGTTTCAGAATCTCTGTGAAGGGCGCGGCCACGTCCCGCTGCACGTACACGCGGTTGGTGCTGATGCAGGTCTGCCCGGAGTTCCGGAACTTGCTGGCGACCACCTCCCGCGCGGCGCGGTCCAGGTCGGCGTCCGCGAAGATCAGGAACGGCGCGTGCCCGCCGAGTTCCAGGGACACGCGCTTGAGGGTCCGCGCGGCCTGCCCGTACAGCAGCCGGCCCACGGCGGTGGACCCCGTGAAGGTCAGTTTGCGGACCCGCTCGTCGGCCATGAAGGGTGCGCTGAAGGCGGGCGCGTCGTTGGTGGGGAGCACCTGCAGCGTGTTGGGCGGCCCGCCCGCCTGGAGCCACAGTTCTGCGAGGTACAGGGCGGTCATGGGGCTCTGCTCGGCGGGCTTGAGGATCATGACGCACCCGGCGGCCAGGGCGGGCGCGGCCTTGCGGGTGATCATGCCCGCCGGGAAGTTCCACGGCGTGACGGCGTACACGATCCCGACCGGTTCGCTGCGGGTGAAGCCCCGCTTGTGGTCGAAGCGGCTGGGCACGCGCTCGCCGCCGATGCGGCTGGCCTCCTCGGCGCACCATTCGACGAAACTGGCCGCGTAGTGCACCTCGCCGCGCGTTTCCGTGATGGGTTTACCCATCTCCAGGGTCATGAGCCGCGCGAGCTGCTCCTTGTGCTCGAACATCAGGTCATGCCAGCGGCGCAGCACCTGCCCCCGCTGGTAGGGGTTCACGTTCCGCCACGCCTTCAGGGCCTCATCGGCCGCGTCGATGGCGCGCCGGGCGTCGTCGGCGGTGCAGTCGGCAACTGCGCCGATGGGCCGCTGCGTGCCGGGGTGAATGACCTCGAAGGTCCGGGGGGTGGCGTGCCACGCGCCGTCAAAGTACGCCTGGCTGCGGATGACGCTGTCGTTGGTGATCATGGGGCCTCGCTCGTCGGTGACGTCCACTGGGACGCCGCCGCGCGCCGGGATGACCGGTCAGGAAAGGGGGAAGTGCCGAAGGTCGCCTCCGATGATAGTGAGCGCGGGCCGCTGCGGGGCGTCGGGCGTCCCGCGCTGGTGATCGACCCCGCAAGGCAGCGCGTTCCAGACAGGCCGCCCGGCCCCACGCCGGGCGGGGGGCTACGCTGAGCCGCATGACCGACCCGGCGCGGCTGACCCTCCCCGACCTCCTCACGCGCGCCCGGCAGCTGATCGCGTCCGGGGAGCGGCGCCTGTTGGGCCTGACCGGCAGTCCGGGCGCCGGGAAATCCACGCTGGCTGCGATGCTGGCGGCGCAGCTGGGCGATCAGGTCGCGCTGGTGCCCATGGACGGCTTTCACCTGGCCAACGAGGAGTTACGCCGACTGGGCCGCGCGCCGCGCAAGGGCGCGCCCGACACCTTCGACGTGGGCGGGTACGCGGCGCTGCTCACGCGGGTGCGCCGTCAGGACGAGGAGGTAGTGTACGCTCCTCGCTTCGACCGGCACCTGGAGGAGAGTATCGGCAGCGCCCTGCCGGTGCCACGCTCGGCGCCGCTGGTGATCACGGAGGGCAATTACCTGCTGCTGGACGGGCCGTGGCAGGCGGCGCGCGCACAGCTGGACGAGGTGTGGTTTCTGGCGCCGCCCGAGGACGCGCGCCGCGCGGGCCTGATCGCCCGGCACGAGGCGCACGGCCGCGACGCGCTGGCCGCCCGGCAGTGGGTGGAGTCGGTGGATGACGCGAACGCCCGCCTGATCGAGGCCGCGCAGGAGCGCGCGGACCTGATCGTGCGCCTGGACTGGTGAGCGCAGGGCCAGAGGGTAACCGCCTGAACGTCCAGTGGGCGGGAATGTGCTGATCGTCCGTGATTGCGCAGCCGCGCCAGATCAGAGCGTCCTGCCAGGTCCATGCAGAACAGATCCGGCCGACTGTCCCGTACTCGGGGGGCGGTCCGGATCTGCGCTCAGCGGTCAGTGCAGCTCGTCGCTGTCCACCTGTGGTTCGGGGAGGACGTGGAGGGTGGAGGGCGCCGCGGGCGGACCCGGCGGCAGCGGTTCGGCGAGAGCGCCCAGCAGCCATTCGATCTGCTGGACGTTTGCCTGCTCGTGAGGATCAGACATGCCGTCATGCTGGCACCCTGCGGGGCGTGGCGTTGCCTCAGGTGACGCAGGTCCTGTCCCGGATGCTTGAGCACTTCTTCATCCGGCGGCCCCATCTTGCTGCCGGGCCGTGAAGCAGCTTCAGCCGAAGCGGCCCGTGACGTACGCCTCGGTCCGCTCGTCACGCGGTGAGGTGAACAGCTGATCGGTGACGCCGTGCTCCACGAGGTCGCCGTTCAGGAAGAAGCTGGTCGTGTCACTGACGCGCGCTGCCTGGTGCATGTTGTGCGTGACGATGATGATGGTCGTGACCTTCTTCAGGTCGGTCATCAGGTCCTCGATCTTGGCGGTGCTGGCGGGGTCCAGGGCGCTGGTGGGTTCGTCCATCAGCAGGATCTCGGGTTCCACGGCCAGCGCGCGGGCGATGCACAGGCGCTGCTGCTGTCCGCCGCTCAGGCCGGTGGCGGGCGTCTTGAGGCGGTCCTTGACTTCCTCCCAGAGGGCCGCGCCGCGCAGGGAGCGTTCGGCGATCTCCATCAGGCGTTTCTGGTCGCGCATCCCGGCGAGTTTCAGGCCGGACACGACGTTCTCGAAGACGCTCATGGTCGGGAAGGGGTTGGGTTTCTGGAAGACCATGCCCACGCGGCGGCGCATGGTGACGGGGTCCACGCCGCTGCCGTACACGTTCTCGCCATCGAGCAGGATGGTGCCCTCGACGCGCGCGCCGGGCGTGAGGTCGTGCATGCGGTTGATGGCGCGCAGGAAGGTGGTCTTCCCGCAGCCGCTGGGGCCGATCAGGGCGTTCACGCTGCCGCGCTGCACGCGGAGGTTGACGTTCTTCACGGCCTGCTTGTCGCCGTAGTAGATGTTGACGTTCTGGGCGTCGAGGATGGGGGTCACGGCATTCTCCTTATTTGCGGCGGCTGGCGCGGCGGGCCAGCAGGCTGGTGAGGAAGATCAGGGTGATGAGCAGCAGCGCGCCGGCCTTGGCGAGACGCTGGTTCTCGTCGTAGGCGCTGGTCGCGCCGCGGTAGATCTCAAGCGGCAGGGCGCTCATGGGCTTGGTCGGGTCGAGGTTGATCTGGTTGTTCCCGAACGCCGTGAACAGCAGCGGCGCGGCCTCCCCGGCGACGCGGGCCAGGGCCAGCATCACACCGGTGACGATGCCCCCGGCAGCGGCGGGCAGCACAATCCGCAGGGTGACCAGCCACTTGGGGAGGCCCAGGGCCAGGCCAGCCTCGCGCACGGTCTGCGGGACGAGTTTCAGGACTTCTTCCGTGGTGCGCACGACGATGGGGATCATCAGGAAGCCCAGCGCGACGGCGCCCGCGAGGCCCGAGAAGCCGAAGTGCAGGACGATCAGGCCGTACGCGACGAGGCCCATGACGATCGCGGGAATCCCGGCGAGCACGTCGCTGATCATGCGGATGCTGGGCATCAGCGGGTGGCGGGGGTACTCGGCCAGGAAGATCCCGCCGGACACGCCGACCACGACCCCCAGCACGCTGGCCAGCGCGAGCATCTCGATGCTGCCCAGGATGGCGTTCGCGAGGCCGCCGCCGGTCTCACCCTCGGGGGCGGGGACCTTGGTGAAGAAGTCGAGGTTCATGGCGCCCAGGCCCTCGCGGATCAGGTACGCGAAGATCAGGATCAGGGGGGCCACGACAATCGCGGTGGCCAGGACGATCAGGCCGCCCATGACAAGGTTCTTCGTGCGCCGGGCGGGGCTCAGCTGGTGCCGGGTGTTCCTGGGGGTGGTCGCGGCGCTCATCATTGGATTCCCTTGGGCGTCAGGCGCGCGATGATCAGGCGTGCGACGTAGTTCACGATGACGCTCAGCAGGAACAGGCTCAGGCCGAGCGTGACGACGCTGGAGCGGTGCAGGGTTTCCTGCGCGTCCCCGAACTGGTTGGCGATCACGGAGGCCATGGTGCTGGCGTTGCCCCAGATGCTCTTGAGGATGTCCTGGCTGTCCCCGATGACCATGGCGACGGCCAGCGTCTCGCCGAGCGCGCGGCCCAGCGCGAGGATCACGCCGCCCATGATGCCCGCGCGGGCGTACGGGAGGATCGCGCGGGAGATGACTTCCCACTTCGTGGCGCCCAGCGCGTACATCGCTTCCCGCTGGTCCTGCGGCACGAGCCGGATCACGTCCCGCGCGACGGAGGCGGTGTAGGGCAGGATCATGACGGTCAGGATGATGACCGCCAGGGCCAGGCCGCGCCCGGCGGCGCTGCTGGGCACGAAGAAGCACTCCAGGCTGGTCTGGTTCCTGTTCCACAGTTCGGTGCAGCGCGTCAGGGTCTGGACGTTCTCGGGGCTGGTGAAGAAGCTGGTCTGCCACTTGCCGAGGATCGGGGCGATCACGAACAGCGCCCACAGGCCGTACACGACGCTGGGCACCGCCGCGAGCAGTTCGATCAGGTAACCGACCGGGTTGGCGAGCCACTTGGGCGCGTACTCGGCGACGAACAGCGCGCTGGCAATCGCTAGGGGCACGCTGATGACCAGCGCGGCGAGGCTGGTGACCAGCGTGCCCGCGATCATGGCGGCCGCGCCGAACTCGCCGGTGACGGGGTTCCAGACGCGGCTGGTGAAGAAGTTCAGCCCGAATTTCTGCAGGGCCGGCCAGGATTCGGTGCCGAGCTGATAGACGCTCAGGACGAACACCAGCACGATCACGGCGGCCAGGGCGAGGATCAGGCCCTCGAACACCCGGTCACTGCCGCTGCTCAGCTGGCGTGGGGAGGCGGTGCGTTTGCTCATGGTTTCGTGACCCCTTCGGGACTCATGGGTTCAGTTCACCCGGTTTTCGTCAGGCGCAGGTCAGCCCGCGCCTGCCGCAGCGGATCCGGGTGCCGGGCGGCAGACGAACGCGGCGTGCCCGGTCAGGGGGCACGCCGCGCGGTCAAGCATGGACGGTCATACGGATTCCGTCTGTTGCGTTGACAACCCGGAACATCACCGGGTTGCCAGCGCCACGCCCGGGTTACGTGTTGTTCCTCCTCGCTCCGCTCGAATTGAACGGTTTTTGCAAACCGTTCAATTGGAGTCCGTATCAGAGTTTCTTGCCGCTGAAGGTCATCTTGCCGATGATCGTCTTGGCCTTGTTCGCCACCGTGTCGGGCAGCTTCGCGTAGTCCAGGGCCTCGTTGTACTGCTGGCCGGTCGTGACGACCCACGTCAGCAGCTTCTTCAGCGCCGCGGCCTGCGCCTGCGTGCGCCCGGCGTAGCTCTGCTCCTTGTAGAAGATCAGGTACGTGAAGCTCGCAATCGGGTACGCGTCGGCGTTCGCGCTGTTCGTCAGGCTCACGCGGGTGTCGGCGGGAATCACGACGCCCTTGGCGGCCAGCGCGGCGGGGCCGTTGTCGGCCAGCACGTACTTCCCGGCGCGGTTCTGCACGCTCCCGAAGGTCAGTTTGTTCTGCTTGGCGTACACCAGTTCCACGTAGCCCAGCGCGCCGGGGGTGCTCTTCACGACGCCCGCCACGCCGTCGTTGCCCTTGGCGCCGGTGCCGACGGGCCACTGGAGGCTGTTGCCCACGCCCACCTTGGTCTTCCACTCGCTGGAGACCTTGCTCAGGTAGTCGCTGAACACGAAGGTGGTGCCCGAGCCGTCACTGCGGCGCGCGACCGTGATGGGCAGCGGGGGGATGGTTACGCCGGGGTTGATCGCGGCGATGGCCTTGTCGTTCCAGGTCTTGATCTTGCCCAGGTAGATGTCGGCCAGGACCTTGCCGGTGAACTTCAGCGGCGCGGTGACGCCGGGGAGGTTGTAGGCGGGCACGACGGCGCCGATGGCGGTGGGGATGTGCAGCAGGTCGGCGGGCGCGGCCTTCATGGCCTCGTCACTCATGGGGTTGTCGCTGCCGGCGAAGTCGACGGTGCGCTCGGTGATCTGTTTCTGGCCGGCGCCACTGCCGACGGACTGGTAGTTCACGCTGACGCCGGTGTCACTCTTGTACTCGGCGAACATCTTGCTGTAGAGGGGGTAGGGGAAGCTGGCCCCGGCGCCCGTCAGGCTGGACTGCGCGCTGGCGGTGGTCGCGACGAGGGCGGCGGCGAGGATGAAGGTCTTCTTCATGCCGCGCAGTCTGCGGCGCGATTGTCAGCGGCACGTCACGCGCGCCCGGACCCCGCGGGGTCGCCCAGCCGGGAGGCGGCCGACGCGTAGAGCACGCGGATCAGCACGGCAGCCGGGCCATATGCCCGCCGGGAGGACCGCCGCTGACCCGCGGTGACCGCGTCAGCCCGGGATCAGGGCGGCCCGACTGTTACGGCAGAAGGTGCGCCAGGGCCAGGGGCACGGCGGCGTCCCAGCCCTGCGGGTGGCACGCGGCCGGGTACGGCACGGGGGGCAGGTCACCGGTGCGGGGAAAGCCGGCGAACAGTTCGCTCAGGCGGCCGTCAGGGGCGGCGGCGGCCGCGTCGAACAGCGCGCGGGTGACCTGGGCCGCCTCGGCCTGCAGGCCGTAGCGGGCCATGCCCAGGGCGGCCAGGGCGGTGTCGTGCGGCCAGACGCTGCCGTTGTGGTACGAGACCGGGTTGAAACGCGGTTCGTTCACGCCCAGCGTGCGGATGCCCCAGCCGCTCCAGAGTTCGTCCTGCAGGGCGGTGCGGGCCACCTGCGCGGCGTGGTCCGGGGGGTAGATGCCGGTGATCAGGGCGTGCGCGGGGTTGCTGACCAGCACGTGCAGGGGCTGCTTGTCGCCGTTCAGGCCGTGCGCGTAGTACCCGCGTTCGGGCCAGTGGAAGGCGGTCACGAACGCGCGTTGCAGCGCGTCGGCGCGCGCGTCCCACTCCTCTGCACGTGCGTTGTCGTCCAGCTGGCGGTACAGGGCGGCGGCGGAGCGGTACGCGGCGTACGCGTAGCCCTGCACCTCTACGACGGCCACGTGCCCGCTGACGTCCACACCGTCAGCCGTGAAGGTGCTGTCCCCGCTGTCCTTCCACACGGCGTTCGTGATGCCGCCCGGGTCCGGGGTGTACTCCAGGAAGCCGTCCCCGTCGGGGTCGCCGTCGCCCAGGCACCACGCCAGCGCCGCCTCCCAGTGCGGGCGGAGTTCCTGCGCGAGGCCCGGGTGGTGCGGCGCGAGTTCCCCGACCAGCCACACGAACAGCGGCGTGGCGTCCGCGGTGGCGTAGTACGGGCGGTGGGGCGTGCGGCCCAGCCGCGTGAGTTCACCCACGCGCAGTTCGTGCAGGATCTTGCCGGGCTGTTCCAGCGTGACCGGGTCGTACGTGCGGCCCTGGTGCGCCGCGAGGTACCGGGCAACGGTGCAGGCCACCTGCGGGAACTGCCGGTGCGTCATCAGAGCGATCAGCAGGGAGTCCCGGCCGAACGGCGCGACGAACCAGGGCAGCCCGGCGGCCGGGAAGGGCCCCTGCGGGGTGGGGAACGTGAGGCTGCGCAGGTCCTCGGCGCTGCGCGCGATGACCACCCGGTCGCGGGGGTCCGCGGCGGGGACCTGCGCGAGGATGTCCGCCTGCACCTGCGCGTACTCCGCCAGCAGGGCGTCCCGGCTCCCGGCGCGCGGGGTTTCATCGTCCTGCAGGGCGTATACGCTGACCTGGAGGTCTGTGGTGTCCTGGCTCAGGTCCCAGTGCAGGGCCTCTCCGTCCCACTGGGCGGGGGGGTCGCAGGTGACCACGGCGCGGCTGCGCAGGCCGTCGGCGGCCTCGTAGGCGAAGGTCACGCCCTGCGCCGTGGCGTGCGCGTGCACGGTGCGGGCGGGCAGGGCGCCGGGCCAGCCGCGCACCTCGAACATGTCCACGAAGTCCGCCGCGAGGTGCAGGCTCAGTCGGGTGGGGGGCCCGGGCTGGTAGCGGGTGACGCGCAGCGTGTCGCGCAGTTCGGTGCCGGTGACGGTCAGGTCGCGCTGCACGCCCACGCGCATGGTGTACCCGACGTTCGCGTTCGCGCTCTGCTGGTGCAGCCAGAACGGCGCTCGTTCGTGGGCCATCAGGGTCTGGGGGCTCTCGCCGTCCACGCGCCATTCGTAGCGGGACAGGACGCGGGTGTCGCGGCGGTACAGGCCACTTTCGCCCTGCGCGACGACGTGGTTGGCGTCACCGACGAGGTACAGGTCTTGGTCTTTCAGGACGGTGCGGGTCTGGAGCATGACGTTCCTTTCAGGGGTGGGGGTGGCGGCTCAGCCCTTGACGGCGCTGTCCGCTCCGGTGTCCACGAAGTACCGCTGGAACACCACGAACATGATGATGACCGGAATGGCGCTCAGGACGGCGCCCGCGAGGATCAGGCCGTAGTCGCCCTGCCCGCCGTACAGCTCGCGAAAGTTCGACAGGCCGACCGTCAGGGTGAAGCTGGCGTTGTCGCGCAGGATCACCAGCGGCCAGAAGAAGTCGTTCCAGGCGCCCTGGAACTGCGTGATGGCCAGCGCGATGAGCGCCGGGCCCGCCTGCGGCAGCATCACGCGCAGGAAGGTGGTCAGGGTGCTGGCGCCGTCAATGGCGGCGGATTCCTCCAGTTCGCGCGGCATGCCCTCGAAGAACTGCTTCATCAGGAACACGCCCCCGGCGGGCACCAGGCCGCTCAACCACAGGCCCCACAGGTTCAGGAGGTGCAGGTCCTTGAGGAGCACGTAGTTGCTCACGAGGTTCACCTGACTGGGCACCATCTGCACGAACAGCACGGCCGCGAAGAAGATCAGCGTGCGGCCGGGGAAGGTCAGGCGGGCCAGGGCGTATCCGGCCAGCGAGCAGAAGAGAATCCCGGCGGCGACGCGCAGGAACGCGTACGTGAAGGAGTTCGTGACCCAGCCCAGGAACAGGCTGCGGCCGCTTTTCGGGTCGCGGGTCTCGTTGAAGGCGCGGCGGTAGTTGCTCAGGGTGTAGCCCATGATGCCGGGGGTAATGTTGCGGAAGGCGAAGGACCGCCCGAAGTTCTGCCGGTCGCTGGGCGGCAGGGTGCTGGCCGTGATGGCCTGCCCGCGCTGCACGTCCACCTGCAGGGGGGTGCGTTCCAGCAGCGGGCCGCGCAGGCTGTACCCGGCGGGGCCGCGCACGAGTTCCACGGGCTGACCCTCGTTCAGGTCGTACTGCCGGGCCTGCGCTTCAGGGGTGTCCAGCACGACGGGCACGGTCTGACCGCCGGGCAGGCGCGCGCGGAGGTTCGCGTCCGGCGCGGTCAGCACGGCGCGCACGCTCTCCCCGGTCTGCTTCGTCAGCACGGGGCTGATGACGGTCACGCGGTAGCGGCGCGTGTCCCCGGTCTGCCCGGTGGGCTGCACGCGCAGCTGCGCGTAATCCCGCGCCTGCGCGAGGCGGGTCGTGGCGACCAGACTGACCGGCTGGTACGGGAAGAGGGCCACCGTGGGCGGGTCCTGCGGCGCCCCGGCGGGCGAGGTGACGCTGACGTCGAAGGTCACGGTCCGTCCGGGCGTCAGGCCGCCCTGCCAGCCGTCCCCGCTGCCCTGCGCGCCCAGCGCCCAGGCGCGCGCCATGAACCGCGGCGTGAGCTGGGGGATGTTCAGGCTGGGTGGGTACTCGTTGGGGTTGTCCTTGACGGAACTCAGCGCGCCGGTCACGAAGGGGCCCAGGAAGACGAAGCTCATGACGAGCATGAACGCGTACAGCCAAGCGGCGCGCGCCCAGCGGCGCCGGGCCAGCCAGCGGTCCTGCGCGCTGCGAGCCGAGGGGCGCGGCGCGGCGGTGTGGGGGGCGGCGGTCATGGGGCCTCCGAGGGGAAGAAACGGCGCTGCGCGGCGACCATCGCGAGGATCAGCGCGGCCAGCAGGATCGCTGCGGCGGACGCCATATTCACGGGCGCCGCCCCCGCCTTGAAGGTGTTCGCGTACACGTAGTACGCCAGGGTGATCAGGGTCTCGCCGGGCGCGGCGCTGCCGATCACGGCCACCTGGTCGAACATCTGCATGGTGCCGATCAGCCCGACCGTGATCACGTAGAACGTCACGGGCCGCAGCATGGGCACAGTCACGCGGGTCAACTGCTGCCAGGGCGTGGCGCCGTCAATCTCGGCCGCCTCGTACAGCGCGGCCGGTATGTTCTGTAACCCCGCCAGGAAGAACAGCATCAGGGTGGGAATGGTCGTGAAGGTGTTCTGGATGACCACCACCAGCAGCGGGATGCTCAGGACCCGCACGCCGCCCAGCGTGATCCACTTGTCCGCGAAGTACTGGTAGTCGAAGGGCGGCACCTCGCGCGCGCTGATCACGCCCGTCCAGGCGAGCGCGGCGGTCACGAGTACGGCCAGGAGGGCGCTCGTGACGCCCAGGGCCGGGTCGAACCACCCGGCGGGTAGCGCGCGGCGCCGCTCCAGCAGGACCTGCACGACCTGCGCGCCGATCAGGGTGAGCAGGAAGGTCAGGGTCAGCGGCGCGGACGCCTGCGCCTGCGTGATCAGGTAGTTCGCGACGCCGCGGCGCTGGAACAGCCACAGGAAGATCAGGGTGATCACGACGCTGCTGGTGATGGACGGCATGTACCACGCCGCGCGGAAGAACGGCAGGCCGCGCAGGCGGCGGTTCAGTGCGACGGCCATCAGCAGAGCGCCCACCGTCTGCAGGGTCGTGGTGACCACCGCGAACACCAGGCTGTTGCCCAGCGCGCGGCGGAATGACGGGTCGCCCAGCACGTCCGCGTAGGGCTTGAGGCCGATCACGCGGGGCGTGTTGAACAGGTTGAAGTCCGTCACCGAGTAGTACGCGGCGCGCGCGAAGGCGTAGAAGAAGAACACGGCGACCGTGATCAGGAAGGGCGCGAGGAACAGCCACGCGGTGCTCGTCTGTCGTCGTTGCATCAGGGGACACCTCCAGCCGCGCGGGGAGGCGAGCCGGGCGGACCCGTCTGCCTCCCCGCGACCGGGCTGAATCTCAGCGGGACTGGAAGGCGTTCATGTCCGCCTGCGCTTTCTTCAGGGCGTCCGCGGCGCTCTTCTGTCCGCTCAGCACGGCGGCCAGGGCCTCGTTGATGGGTTTGCTCCAGTCGGTGCCCTGCGGCCCGAACGTGAAGGCGCGGACGTTGCCGTCGTCGGCGCCGTCGAACACCAGGCGGCTGTTCACGGCGCCCGGGTCGGTCTTCTTGAAGTACGCGTTGTTCGTCAGGGCCGTGCGGCTGGGAATGGCCAGGCCCTGCTCCAGGACGTACTGCTGCACCTGCGGGCTGGTGAGGATATTCAGGACCTTCAGGGCCGCCGCGCGGTTCTTGGTGCCGCTGTTGATGGCCCAGCCGACGGTGTACAGGAAGTTCCCGCGCTTGGCGGTCTTGGTGTTCTTGGGCATCAGGGCCGTGCCGAACTTCAGGTTCGGGGCGTTGTCGCGCAGGAAGTTCACGACCCAGTTGCCTTCGATGCCCACGGCGACCTTGCCGGTCTTCAGGCAGCCGCCGGTCCAGCCTTCACTGACCTCGCTGGGCTGAATGCCGACCTTGTTGCGGGCCAGTCCGGTGTAGAAGTTGAACGCTTCTGCGAAACGCGGGTCGGCGAGGTTCGTCTTGCCCTTGCTGTCGAACTGCGTCCAGCCGGTCGCGAACGCGAACGCCCCGAAGCGGTCCCAGTTGGGTTGCAGGCAGATGCCGGCGTAGTCCGGGCCGAGTTTCTGTTTCAGGGTGGTCAGCTTGGTCTGCAGGGTGGCCCAGGTGTCGGTGTTGTCGGGGTACTTCACGCCCGCCTCGTCGAAGAGGTCTTTGTTGTACACCAGGGTCAGCGTGTTGAAGTCCTTGGCGACGCCGTACAGGCGACCGTTGCGGGTGAAGGCCGTGTTCAGGCTCTTGATGAACGGGCTGGTGTTCACGAGGCCGTTCAGGGGCATCACCTTGCCGGTCGCGACGAACCCGTCGAGGGTCTCGGCCGGGAGGTAGAACACGTCCCCGGCTGTGCCGGCGGCCAGCAGCGTGGTCAGGGACTTGTTGTAGTCACCCTGAAGGGGTTCGTACACGACCGTGATCTTGTCCTTGGCCAGGGCGGGCTTCACGAAGCGGTTGATCAGGTCGCCGACCACGGCGGGGTCGGTGCCGCCGTAGCCGTTGATCTTCACGGTGGTCTGGGCGTGGGCGGTGGCGAGCAGGGCGCAGGCGAGCAGCAGGCACTTCTTCATGGTGTTCCTCCTGGGGGCGCGACGGTCGCGCCGGGTTTCAGGTGCACGGGAATGTAGGCGCCGCGGGGGGCGGCCCCGGCCACGGCTTCCTGCATGAGGGTCAGGGCGGTCTTCGCAATGCGGGGAATGTCCTGCGAGACGGTGGTGAGCTGAACGGGGACGGGCAGTTCGGGCAGGCCGTCGAAGCCGACGACGCTGACGTCCTGCGGGACGCGCACGCCGAGGTCCTCCAGAGCGGCGATGGCGCCGGTGGCGCTCTCGTCGCTCTGCGCGAACAGCCCGGTGAAGCGCTGCCCGTCCTCCCAGGCGCGGCGCACGGCGCGGTAGCCGCCAAGGACGGTGAAGTCGCAGGGGATGGCCTGCACGGTGGCGCCCGCGGCGCGGGCCGCGTCCACACAGCCGTACTCGCGGTCCTGGGCGACCTGGCTGTCGCCCTTGCCCAAGTACGCGAGGCGGCGGTGACCGGCCTGCGTGAGCTGCTCGGTGGCGAGTCGGGCGCCGCCCACGTCGTCCGGCGCGACCCAGAACGCGCCCACCTGATGGCCGATGAGCACGGCGGGCACGTCCCGCTCGGCGAGGTACGCGAGGCGGGAGTCGTTCTCAGTGGCGTGCATGACCAGCACGGCGCTGGGCAGGCGGGTCATGCGCCGCAGGTCGGCGCGCAGGTCCTCCAGGCGCACGCCGAGCGCGGCGGTCTGGGCTTCCAGCGCGCGGCGGAACAGCACGTGGTAGGGGTGCAGGACGGGGTCGTCGCGGTCCAGGGAGAGGCCCAGGGTCTGCCCGCGCCGCCAGCTGAGGTGCCGGGCGGCGGGGTCGGGGGTGTAGCCCAGCTGCGCCATGATGTCCTGCACGTGCGCGCGGGTGCGGGCAGCGACGGTGTCCTTGCCGTTGATGACGCGGCTGACGGTGCCGGTGCTGACGCCCGCGGCGCGGGCAATGTCGTCGATGGTCGGGCGTGGGGACATGATGTTGATTGTGGCGTTCACCCGGTCCTCCCCCTTTCTTGTAACCGCTTACAATTGCCGCGCGAACGTCTGCCAGACGATGCGGCAGCCTCCCACCAGTGCGGGTAGAACGTGTTGTAAGCGGTTACAAAATCAGTGTACGCTTCTGCCTCGAGCTGTCAACCCACCCGCCTGACCTTCACTTCAGCCCAGCCCGGGGCCATGCAGCGTGAGCACCCGGGGCAGCTCAGCTCGGACCCTGCAACCGCTCAAACCGCACGCAGACAGCATTTCGCCACCACGTCACGTCTTAGTCTGGGCTGCCCAGCACTCTGCCGACGAGCCTGCACTCTTCCTAGATGAGAAAAATCAAAAGCTCGTCTTGACGGTCACCTCAGGCTTTCCCCGAAGTTCATTCATGCAGGCGGGCCGGGTTTTCACAGGGGCAGCCGCTCACCGCGCCACGCTAACAGGAGGACCGTTTCGCCCAGCGGTCCCCAGCCGCCCCAAAGGGCCTCCACACGACAGCGTGCCCCACGGCCCAGCCATCCCATATCGCCACGCCGGGCACCGCGCGCCTCTGGTCCTCCCGGCCCCACGCTGAATCTGAGGCCGCCTGGAGGGTCGCGCGCGAGACCACCACCCCGGGAGGTTCACCGTGTTTCCCACTGAATCCACAGCTCACCGCAGCCCACACCATCAGCTCGGCAGGTTGACCTCGACCGCCCCGGCGGATCCGGGCACCTCCTGCAGCTCACGGTCCCGTCCGCCCGTCGGCGGTCAGCGGGCCGGCTCCTCTGCACGGTTCAGCTGCGGCAAGGGCCGAGGCGCATGACGGGCCACGACGCGGCCCCCGGATCCTGGGCGATCCATCCGGGCATGACCGTCATCACGGCTGAAGGGGAGGTGCTGGGTTCTGTCTCCGGCCAGTACGGCCGGTACGTGCAGTGCCGCATCCCCGGTGATGACCGCCAGCACTTCATTCCTCTGGACGCCGTGGCGCAGGTGGGTGACGCGGTCCACCTGCACCTGACCCATCAGGAAGTGCTAGGCCTCCTGTGAGGGTCCAGGGTCCACCCCACGCACGGCCTGAATCTCTGGCGTGCGGGCGGACCAGAGGCAGACCGATCAGGGGCAGTCCCCACGCCGCACAGCGCCCGGCGGCCTGACGTGCGGACCGGGCTGCGCCCTCCCCCATTCGGTGCCCGCTCTGGCAGGCTCACGCCCGTTTCATTCCCGGTCTGCCGGGAGGAGGTTGTCCATGCTGGCCCCGGCCCTGATTGTTCTGGCTCACCTGCGGTGGGATTTCGTGTTTCAGCGTCCCCAGCACCTGATGACCCGCGCGGCCCGCACGCGCGCCGTGTACTACGTGGAAGAACCCCTGTTCGGGGAGTGGGACGACACCATGCAGGTCCGCCGCGACCCGTCGGGCGTGATCGTCTGCACGCCGCACGTGCGGCTGGGGGACACGCCGCGCGGCTCTCAGGCGCGCACGGCGGCCCTGCTGCACACGCTGCTGACCTCACACGGCGTATCTGACTGTGACCTGTGGGTGTACACGCCCCTGGAACTGCCTGTCGCTGATCTGCTGCGCCCGCGCCTGACCGTGTACGACTGCATGGATGAACTGGCGAACTTTCAGGGCGCGTCGCCGCTGCTGCGCGAACGCGAGGACGAACTGTTCCGCCGGGCGGACGTGGTGTTCACCGGCGGTCACCGCCTGTTCGAGCACAAGGCGCGGCGGCACCCGAACGTGCACGCGTTCCCGTCCAGCGTGGACGCCGCGCACTTCCGGCAGGCCCGCGCCGCCCCGGCGGACCCGGCCGATCAGCGGCACCTGCCGCGCCCCCGCCTGGGCTACGTGGGCGTGATCGACGAGCGACTGGACCTGAATCTGATCGACGAGCTGGCCGAGCGGCGGCCCGACTGGCAGCTGGTCCTGCTGGGGCCCGTCGTGAAGATCGACCCGGCCAGCCTTCCGCAGGCCCCGAACATTCACCTGCTGGGCATGAAAGCGTACGCGGACCTCCCGGCGTACCTGGCGCACTGGGACGTGGCGCTGCTGCCGTTCGCGCTGAATGCCGCGACGGAATTCATCAGCCCCACCAAGACCCCGGAGTACCTGGCGGCCGGCCGGGCCGTGGTGTCCACGCCCATTCATGACGTGGTGCGGCCCTACGGGCAGGCGGGCACCGCGCGGATTGCCGGGACGACGGCTGCGTTCGAGGCCGCCTGCGCCGCCGCGCTGGCCGAGCAGGGCACGCCCGCCGCGGCCGACCGGCTGGCCCGCGCCGACGCGCTGCTCGCCACGCAGTCCTGGGACGCGACCTGGGCGGGCATGCTGGCCCACCTGGACGGCCCGCCGCACCGTCCGCCGCAGGCCACCTCCCGGTCCATCCCGGCGCTGGGCGGCAGTGATGACTGACCCGGCACGCGGGTTCGACGACCTGATCGTCGGGGCGGGCTTCGCGGGGGCCGTGCTGGCCGAACGACTGGCGCGGGACGCGGGGCGACGCGTCCTGATCGTGGACCGGCGGCCACACATCGGAGGGAACGCCTACGACTGCTACGACGACGCGGGCATCCTGATTCACCCGTACGGCCCGCACATCTTCCATACGAACAGCCGGGAGGTCTTCGAGTACCTCTCGCGCTTCACCGAGTGGCGGCCCTACCAGCACCGCGTCCTGGCCAGCGTGGACGGGCAGCTCGTGCCGATGCCCATCAACCTGGATACCGTCAACCGCCTGTACGGCCTGAACCTCAACGCCGCCGAGCTGGACGCGTACTTCGCGTCGGTGGCGGAACCCGTGACGCAGGTGCGCACCAGCGAGGACGTGGTCGTCTCGAAAGTTGGCCGTGACCTGTACCGCAAGTTCTTCCAGGGGTACACCCGCAAGCAGTGGGATCTGGACCCCAGCGAACTGGACGCCAGCGTCACCGCCCGCGTGCCCGTCCGCACCACCCGCGACGACCGGTACTTCACGGACACGTATCAGGTGATGCCCCTGCACGGGTACACCCGCATGTTCCAGCGGATGCTGGACCACCCGAACATCAGCGTGATGCTGAACACCGACTACCGCACCATTCAGGAGTTCGTTCCGTGGCAGCACATGATCTACACCGGCCCCATCGACGCGTTCTTCGAGTACCGGCATGGGAAACTGCCGTACCGCAGCCTGCACTTCGAGCACCGCACGCACGCAACCACGCAGTTCCAGGCGGTCGGGACGGTGAACCACCCGAACGAGTACGCCTTCACCCGCGTGAGCGAATTCAAGCACCTCACGGGCCAGCGGCACGAGCACACCAGCGTCGTATACGAGTACCCGCGCGCGGAAGGTGACCCGTACTACCCGGTCCCCCGGCCCGAAAATGCCGAACGCTACCGCGCGTACGAGGCACTGACCCGCACGCGCCCGGACGTGACGTTCGTGGGCCGGCTGGCCACGTACCGGTACTACAACATGGATCAGGTGGTCGCCCAGGCGCTTACCACGTACCGCCGCCTGCACCCCCGGCCGGCCGAGACCGCGGCAGAGCCGGAACCGGTATGACCAGGACGCCGGGCGGGCCGGAGCGGGCCGGGTGACGCGACCCCTGCGGCCGACCAGCTGGCCCGCGCTGCTGGCGGCCCTTCAGGACAACGACTGGAATCCGCAGCTTCGCCGCTTCCGCTCGCCGTACGTCTTCCGGGGTCAGGGAAGCCTGGCGCCGCTGACCACATCCCTGCAGCGCCTCACGGACCGGCCGCGGGACCTGGAACGGCATCTGGCGCGCGCCTTCCGCAAGTACGCCCTGGCGACCGCCCCGCAGCAGCCGCACCTGTGGGCGTGGCTGGCGCTGGGGCAGCATCACGGTCTGCCCACCCGCCTGCTCGACTGGACATACTCGCCGCTGGTGGCGCTGCATTTTGCGACCAGTCAGGAGCACCACGATCAGGAGCACCACGATCAGGAGGACGGCGTCGTGTGGATGCTCGACTCGGGCCGCTGCGCCGCGCGGCTCCCGCCCACCCTGTCCACCCTGCTGCGCCAGGAGGGCAGCGTGGTCTTCACCACCGACCTCCTCGCGTCCCTCAGTAACGGGCCCGGCCGCGCGCCCGCATTTGACGCGGAGATGGGCTGGCTGGAACGCCTGGAGGCCGAGCAGGGCGAACCGTTCCTGCTGCTGCTGGAACCGCCCTCGATTGATCAGCGGATCGTGCAGCAGTCCGCGCTGTTCGCCCTGCTGTCCAGCCCGGACGTGACCCCGGGCGTGTGGTTGCAGGACCGGCCGGATCTGGCGCGCCAGATCATCGTGCCGCAGGAACTGAAACTGGAAATCAGGGACCGCCTGGACCAGTTCAACGTGACCGAGCGGACCCTCTTCCCGGACCTGCACGGCCTGAGCCGCTGGCTGCGGCGCTACTACCGCCCCCCCACGGGCGAGGAACCTGAACCTTAATGGTCGGCGGTACGCCGCTCCGACCGTGCCCGGGGTCCGGTCCCGCGCCGCGCTTCATGTTCACTTCACCGGATTGAACGGGTGCGCCCACGCACGGGTGAGGGCGCCACAGCCGACATTTCACGGCCCGCGCGGCCTGTGGGGAGACACTGCGCCATCAAGGAGGCCCACATGAAACGACTGCTTCTGACCCTCAGCCTGCTCTGCCCCACCGCCCTTGCCCAGACGGACACCGCCCAGACCGACACCACCCAATCGGAGACCACGCCGACGGACCCCACCGCGCCCTCCACGGACACGGCGCAGAGCACGGCCACCCCCGCGACGACCGAGGGGACCAGTACCGAAGGGGTCGGCGAGGCGGGGAATGCACCAACGGGCCGTGATCAGGACTTCGAGTGGGGTCTGCTGGGCCTGGCGGGCCTGGCCGGCCTGAACCGGCGCGCGCCCGATCCCCGGCCCACGACAGGCTACACGGACACGCACCGCTGACCCACCCCGCCGCCCTTACCCCGCCACAGTCGGCGGGGTGGACCGCTGGAGGCCCATGACCACACCCCTGAACCTGCCGGACCGGCCGCCCCTGCACCTCTGGGCGGGACTGGAACCGACCGTCAGCCGCGTCCGGGACTGGCAGCTGGATCAGCTGCACCTGACGGGCACGGACGAACGGCCGGAGGACATGGACCGCCTGGCGGACCTGGGCGTCCACGCCGTCCGGTTTCCCCTGCTGTGGGAACGCACCGCGCCCCAGGGCCCGGAGCGGGCGGACTGGCGCTGGGCGGACGTGCGCCTGGAGCGCCTGCAGGCGCGCGGCGTTCAGCCGATCGCAGGGCTCGTGCATCACGGCAGCGGGCCGCGCGGCACTCACCTGCTCGACCCGGGGTTCGTGACCGGCCTGGTCGAGTACGCGCGCGCCGTGGCACGCCGCTACCCGCACGTCACGGCGTACACCCCGGTGAACGAGCCGCTGACCACCGCCCGCTTCTCCGCGCTGTACGGGCACTGGTACCCGCACGCGCGCAGTGAGGCGAGCTGCTGGACGGCCCTGAAGCACCAGCTTCAGGCGACGGTGCTGGCCATGCGCGCCGTGCGTGACGTGCAGCCCGGCGCGCAGCTGATCCAGACGGAGGATCTGGGAAAGACCTTCAGCACGCCGGATCTGGCCCAGCAGGCGGATTTCGAGAATGAGCGGCGCTGGCTCAGCTTTGACCTCCTGAGTGGCCGCGTCACCCCGGAGCACCGGATGTGGGGTCACCTGCGCTGGGCTGGCGCGACCGAGCGGGACCTGTGGTGGTTCGTGGAGCACGCGTGCCCGCCGGACGTGCTGGGCCTGAACGTCTACGTGACTGGCGAGCGGTTCCTGGACAGCCGCCTGGAGCGGTACCCACTGCACACCCGCGGCGGCAACAGCCGGGACGAGTACGCGGACGTGGAGGCGGTGAGGGTGCGGGGCGCGGCGCACGGCGGCCCGGCCGCCCGGCTGGCCGAGGCGCACGAACGTTACGCGCGGCCCCTGGCGCTGACCGAGGTGCACCTGCACTGCACGCGTGAGGAGCAGCTGCGCTGGCTGTGGCAGGCCTGGCAGGCCGCTCAGGCTGCCCGGGTGGCGGGGGTAGACGTGCGCGCCGTGACGGCCTGGTCTGCGCTGGGCGCCTGCGAGTGGAACAGCCTGCTGACCCGGCAGGACGGCCAGTACGAGAGCGGCCTGTGGGACGTGCGCGCGCCGCAGCCCCGCCCGACGGCGTTGGTGCGGCTGGCGCAGGCGCTGAGCAGCGGCGCACCCCCCGCGCCCATTGCGACCACCGCGGGCTGGTGGGCGCGCCCGGAACGGCACCTGTACCCGGTGGACGGCCCGGAGGAGCACGAGCGGCCCGGTGGGCCCGCGCTGCTCATCGTGGGGGCGCCCGGCCCGCTGCGGACGCAGCTACTGAGTCGCTGCGCGCTGCGGGGCCTGAGGGTCCAGACCGCCGCGCGCTGCCCGGACCACCTGACGGACCTGCCGGAACCCACGTGGGCTGTCGCGCACCTGCCTGGCGCGCCCCAGGGTGCCGCCACGCGGGCATGCGCCGAGGCGCAGGTGCCGCTGCTCACGTTCACCAGCGCGGACATCTTCAGCGGCCCGCCGGACAGCGTGTGGACTGAGCGGGATCACCCTGTCCCGACCAGCGTGCGCGGTCAGCGGCAGCTCGGGTGGGAGCAGGCGGCGCTCGGTGAGGTACCGGGGGCGCTTGTCGTGCGCAGCGGCCCCACGTTCGGGCAGGGTGGCGTGGCAGACCTGGCCGCGCGGCTGCGGCGCCGCGCCGCGCAGGGAGAGCCGACCGTGCTGGCACGCAGGTGGATCACGCCCGTTCATGCCCAGGACCTGTTCGACACGGCCCTGGACCTCCTGATCGATGGTGAAACCGGGGTGTGGCACCTCAGCAGCGGTCCGGCGGTCCTGAACATGGACTGGGCACGGCAGGTCCTGCGGGCAGCGCACGTGCCCGCAGGTGGCGTGCGCTGCGCAGGCGGCACCCCGACCAGTCAGGCCCTGGGCAGCGTGCGCGGGTGGCCCCTGCGCCCCCTCACGCCATAGAGCCAGCCCAGGGCGTGCGCCGTCCAGAAATCTGGTCGCACTGCGAGACTGCCGCCGTTACGGGTCACCGCGCTCCCCGGGCAGCTGCGGATCAGTACAGGCGGGGATTCTTGGGCCACGCGAACCAGAACGTGGCACCCTGGTTCAGTTTACCCTCCGCCCAGACGCGGGCGCCAAAGCGCTCACAGGTGCGCCGGACGGTGGGCAGGCCCACGCCCAGACCCTCGTACTCCTTCGGAGAGTGCAGTTTTGCGAAGAGTTTGAACAGCTGATCCTTCTGCCGCATGTTGAAGCCCACGCCGTTGTCCGCCACGCCGACCTGATGCTCGGTGGTGGTCTCCCGGTGAATAACGTGAATCCGGGCGTGCGGCTGGGACCGGGTGAATTTCAGCGCATTGGACAGGTACTCCTCGAGGATCAGGGTCAGGGCCTGACTGTCCCCCAGGAGAGTCGGCAGCGGATCATGCGTCACCGTAAATTGCCGGTCCGTGGCGCCAGCACTCACGTGCGCCATCGCGGTGGACAGCGCTGTCTGGAGGGGCATGGGGCGCAGCCTGGCCCGCATGGTCCGCGTCTGCCGGTACCGTTCGAGGCTGTTGAGCAGCAGGTTCACCTGCTGGGTCACGTGGCCCGCCGACTGAAGGTGGGCCTCCAGTTCGGTCGGGGTGGCGGCCGAGTGCGCCTGCGCGAGCAGGTTGGTGACGCGGGCGAGCAGCAGGTGCAGCTGCTGCTGCGTGGCGATCAGGACTTCCTCCAGTTCCTCGTTCAGGTTCCGGATGCGCGTGGCAGCGTTTTTGACTTCCTGCTCCTGATGCGTGCGCTCGTTGATCAGCAGCAGGTGCGCCTGCTTGTACGGGGTGATGTCGGTCAGCAGGGCGTGACAGACGCTGCCGGCCGGCGTCAGGTGCATGAGCATGTTCTGCGCGGGTTCTGCGGGGCGGGCGATGGACAGCTCCGCCTGCTGCACGCGGCCGCTCTCGAGCACCTGCCGGAGCAGCACACTGAGCGACCCGGATGAGGCAGGTGCCAGGAACTGATCGAGGCGTTTGCCGCGCAGGCGCGCGGCGCCCAGTCTCAGCAGGTCGGACGTGGCTTCGTTCGCCTGATGAATGACGCCGTGCACGTCCAGTCGCAGGTAGGGCACGGCCACCATTTCGAACTGGTCCGCGGCGTCTTGGGCTGTGGTTGAAGGGTCCATGTGGGGCCTCACGTTGAGCTGAGCGTTGTGGTCACGCTTCAGGAACACACAGCTGGGATGGAGTGAGGCGGAGGAGGAAGGAAGCCAACTTCTGGGTGTTCAGGTGGAGTGCACAGTGGAATGGCTGGCCTGATTCGGCGTTTGTAGCGCAGCATACTGAGCCTCACGTTGGGTCAACCCCCTAGCTACATGAAGATCACCCAGCGCATTTTTGGGCAAGGAATGAGAGATAAATAAATAAGATTTTAATTTTTAGCCACATCCAGATTCGGAATGACAGCGTCCTGAAGACCGGAGATCGACCTTCAACTGGCCACCGAGTGGCTGACTATGCGCACAGCATCCGATTCAGGCACCATCGACATCAAAATGGCCAGTGCCCAGTTAAGGAACCTCCTTCGACGACTGGAAGCATGAAGGGCGCGTCACAGCAATCAGGCGCCCCGTGCGACGCAGATGAAGAACGCTTCGGACGTCCTGCATGACCGTCACGTCACCCCGCGCGACACTCAGCGCCGGAGGTCCTCATGTCTGAACAGCCCACACAGCCTGCCACTGCGTCCACGGCCGATCTACCCACCACGCTGCCCGCCGAGACCCAGGCAAACCAACCTGGTCAGGAACAGCAGATGCACCCCGCTCCCATCGTGATCCGTGAGGGGTACGAGGGCAGTCACAAACTACGTGGTCGGGTCGCCTTGATTACGGGCGGGGACAGTGGCATCGGCCGCTCGGTGGCCGTGCACTTTGCGCGTGAGGGGGCGGATGTCGTCATCGTGTACCTCAATGAGCATCAGGACGCCCGGGAGACCGAGGGGATGGTCACGGCTGAGGGCCGGCGCGCGCTGCTGCTGGCCGGTGACATCGGCGATCCGGCCTTCTGTCAGGAGGTCATCCGGCGCACCATGGACACGTTCGGGCAACTGGATGTTCTCGTGAACAACGCCGCGGAGCAGCACCCGCAGGAGCATCTGGGGGACATCACCCCGGAGCAGCTGGAGCGGACGTTCCGCACGAACATCTTCGCCATGTTCTACCTGACGCAGGCGGCCCTCCCGCACTTGAAGCCGGGCAGCGCCGTCATCAACACGACCAGCGTGACCGCGTACCGGGGCAGCCCGCAGCTGCTGGATTACAGCAGCACCAAGGGCGCCATCGTGGCCTTCACGCGCAGCCTCAGCCAGAACCTCGCCGGGCAGGGCGTCCGCGTGAATGCCGTGGCGCCCGGCCCCACCTGGACCCCCCTGATTCCCAGCACCTTTGACGCGCAGCGGGTCAGTGAGCACGGCCAGAACACGCCCCTCCAGCGCCCAGGGCAACCGTCGGAGGTCGCGCCCGCCTACGTCTACCTCGCCTCTGAGGACAGCAGTTACGTGACGGGTCAGGTCCTACACCCCAACGGCGGCGACATCATCAACGGCTAAGCACGACGCCCGGCCAGCCCGTCCACAGGGGCGAGTGTGTTGTGGACGGGCTGAGGGTCACGCGCCCCCAGCCCCCACGAACTCTGGGGCCGCGCCCAGGCCTCGAACCCCTGTCCAGCCTCAGCCGAGGGCGCTGAGGCCCGTCAGGTGACGGCCCACGATGAGCGTATGAATGTCGTGGGTGCCTTCATACGTGTCAACGGTTTCCAGGTTCAGCATGTGCCGGATGACGGGGTACTCCGTGGTGATGCCGTTCCCGCCGTGCAGTTCCCGCGCGAGGCGGGCGCCTTCCAGGGCCACGCGGACGTTGTTGCGTTTCGCGTAGCTGACGTGCGCGTAGTTCATCTGACCGCCGTCCTTCAGGGTGCCCAGACGCCAGGCCATCAGCAGGCCCAGGCTGTGGCTGGTGGCCATGCAGACCAGTTTGTCCTGCACGAGCTGCCGCGCGGCGATGGGCTGCCCGAATGTCTCCCGGTTCAGGGTGTAGTCCAGGGTGCTGCTCAGCACGGCTTCGAGGGCGCCCATGGCCCCCCAGGCAATCCCGAAGCGGGCGGAGGTCAGGCAGGACAGGGGACTTTTCAGGCCCCGGCTGCCCGGCAGGACATTGGTCGCGGGAATGCGGCAGTCTTCAAGTACGATCTCGCCGGTGACACTGGCCCGCAGGCTCTGCTTGCGTTCAATCTTGGGCGTGTGGAAGCCCGGAGCGTCACGCGGAACGAGGAACCCCCGGATGACGTCCTCGTCGTCCTTGGCCCACACGACCGCCACGTCCGCCTCGGGGCTGTTGGTGATCCACATCTTGCTGCCGTTCAGGACGTACTCGTCACCGTGTCGGCGGGCGCGGGTGCGCATCGCGCCGGGATCGCTGCCGCCATCCGCTTCTGTCAGGCCGAAACAGCCGATAAGGGTCCCGGCAGCCAGTCCGGGCAGCCAGCGCTGACGCTGCTCCTCGCTGCCGAACTCGTGAATGGGGTGCATCACGAGGCTGCCCTGCACGCTGGCCGCGCTGCGCAGGCCGCTGTCCACCCGTTCCAGCTCATACATGAGCGCGCCGTACCCGCTGTAACTGAGGCCCGCCCCGCCGTACGTTTCGGGCGTGGTGGGTCCCAGGAGCCCCATCTGCCCGAACGTTTTCATCAGGTCGCGGATGGGGGGCTGCCCGGAGTCCCACCAGCCGGCGATGTCCGGGAGCAGCTCCGTGGTGCAGAAGGTCCGCACGGTCTCCCGCACGAGCCGTTCCTCTGGCGTCAGGAGGTCATGCACCGAGAATTCATCGAACATGCTGAGCATGATACGTGTGGCGCCCACACCAGAAGGCCTGAGGGCGGCACTGGTGAACGGGCCCAGGCAGCCGAAATGGGGGCTGAAGGCCAATGAGGCTACCTAGATCCCTCCGCATCAGGGGCCTGTGTTGCACGCTCTTTCAGCAGAGAAATGGCCGCCCCGGCCTGTTCGGGCTAGGGCGGCGGGACGCGGCCTTTCCGTGTTGAAAATCGGTTCAGGCCCAGGGGTTGAGGACGACCTTGATGCAGCCGTCTTTCTTGTCCCGGAAGGTCTTGTACAGGTCCGGCGCTTCATCTAGCGTGGCGCGGTGCGTGATCACGAAGCTGGGGTCAATCTCGCCCGCCTCAATGCGCGACAGCAGCGGCGCGATGTGCCGGTGCGTATGCGTCTGGCCCATGCGGAAGGTCAGGCCCTTGGCGAACGCGGCGCCCATGGGTACCTTGTCGATCAGGCCGCCGTACACGCCGGGCAGACTGACCGTGCCGCCCTTGGCGCAGCTGAGGAGCGCCCAGCGCAGCGCCGTGATCCGGTCGAAGCTGAGTTTCAGGCGCTGCTTGGCAGTATCCACGAGCGCGCCAGGACCGTGCCCGTGCGCTTCCATGCCCACGGCATCAATCACGTGATCCGGGCCGCGCCCGCCCGTCGCCTCGCGCAGCGCGATGAGCACGTCCTCCTGCTCGTAGTTGATGACCTGACACCCGGCCGATTCCGCCATTGCCAGTCGCTCGGGGACCCGGTCGATCACGATGACGTGAGCGGCGCCCAGCATCTGTGCACTGCGGGCCGCGAACTGCCCCACGGGCCCCGCTCCGAACACGGCCACCACGTCCCGGCCGGGCACAATGCCACACTGTTCAGCGGCCTGGTACCCCGTGGGGAAGATGTCCGTCAGGAACAGCACCTGCTCGTCGCGCAGGTCCGATTCAATCCTGTGCGGGCCCACGTCGGCGAAGGGCACGCGCACGTACTGCGCCTGTCCGCCCGCGTACCCGCCGTACATGTGCGAGTACCCGAACAGGCCGCTGCCGCTCACGCCGCCGTACAGGGCCTCCGCCATGCGGTGGTTGGGGTTGGAGTTATCGCACGCGCTGAACAGGCCGCGCCGGCAGGGATCGCACATGCCGCAGGAGATGTTGAACGGCACGACCACCCGGTCGCCCACCTTCAGCTTCCGGACGTCACGCCCGACCTCGACGACCTCACCCATGAACTCATGGCCCAGGATGTCGCCCCGTTCCATGCTGGGAATCACGCCGTCCAGCAGGTGCAGGTCCGAGCCGCAGATCGCGGTGGAGGTGATCTTCACGATCGCGTCGGTGGGCAGGAGGATCGTGGGGTCAGGGACGGTCTCCACGCCCACGCGGTTGGTGCCCTGCCAGACGATGGCCTTCATGCTAACCCTCCCTGCGCGGCCCGGCCGCTGCTCTGCCCTTCCGTGGTGGGCGCAAAGCCCAGTTCCTGCTCACGTTTAAAGCGCATCAGGTCATCCCGGAGCTGCTGCGCGGGCTCCTCACCCAGCAGTCGCGCCGCGACCGCGCCAGCTGACCCGGCAGGCGGGCGGTACGCGAGGCGCACCACGACCTCCGTGCCGCGGTCACCTGCCGCTGGCCGGAACAGCACCTCACCGTGATTCTCGATGGCCGCGCCCGGCAGGGCCGCCCAGGCCAGGCGGCGCCCCGGCTCGTCCGCCGTGATCTCAGCTTCCCAGCTGACTGTACCCGTGGGGGCCGTCACGGTCCAGCGTGAGCGGCGCTCATCCAGGACCTCCACCGACTGAAGATGCGTCATCAGGCGCGGCAGGCCTGAGAGGTCCCGCCACACGCCGTACAGCTGCTCGGCCGGCCGCCCGATCGTCACGGCGTCTCCCACCAGCACCTCCCCCTGGGGCGTCTGACGGATCTTCAAGGCGGTGGCCAGGGGGTTGCGGCCCGTGGCGGCCATGGCCGCCAAACCGGCTCCCACGGTGCCCAGGACCAGTTTCTGGAGAGGGCGGCCACTGCGCAGTCCCGCGCCCATGAGGGCCACACCGACACTGCCCATCACGGAGCGTTCCAGTGTCGGCAGCTGCGCGCCGGTGTCATTGGTGCCCAGCTCGTCAGACTGCGGCGTTGGGTCAGAGGCGTCAGGGGACGCGGGAACAGGACGGTCATCACTCATGGGAACCTCCGGAACAGAGGCGCGAACCGCGGATCACACGGGCAGCGCAAGGAACGGCAAACCGGACAGCACAGACTGGCGGGCAGTCAACCCTGCGCGCAGAGGGCCCTTTGAGCCGCAGGCCACTGTGTGACCCTCCGCTCAAGGTTCAGCTGGATCCCCTCTCTTCACCGTTGCCGTGCGCTCCACGCTGGTGAAAGCGCTCCTCTGCGGAACGCTTCATGGGATTGGCCTGAGTAAACGCGGTTTCCAGGTCACGCCCGACACGCGCGGCGTCCGAGCGGCCTGGCCCGGGCAGCAGCCGCGCGGTCAGCGCCATTACATCCGCCGTCAGCTGCGGCGCCAAGGCGTGCGCGGTCCCCAGCAGCCACGCCGGTCCTCCCACCATCACCTCCGCGCGGTTACGCACCAGGGCGTTCACGATGCGGCCCGCCGCAACCTGCGCGTCCAGCGCCAGGACCGGGAGGCTGGCCAGCGTCGCGAACAGTGCGTACTCCCGGCGGTGCTGCCCCTTGACCGGCGCGTTCAGCGGACTGCCCGTCCGCATCAGGCCCGGCATGACCGTGGTCACCCCGATGCCCTCCAGCGCCAGTTCCGCACGCAGCGCCTGCCCCAGGCCCACCGCCGCGAACTTACTGACCGAGTACGGCCCCAGATGCGGAATGGCCACCCGACCTCCCAGCGACGCCACGATCAACACTCGCCCCCCGTCCCGCAGGTGAGGCCGCGCGGCCTCCACGAGGCGCAGCGGCGCCAGCGCATTGAGTTCCAGTACCTGCCGGACGTCCGCTTCAGTCATGTTGGCCATCGGACCCAGCTGGATGATGCCGGCGTTGTTCACCAGCACGTCCAGTCGGCCATGCACGCGGACAGCCTCGTCAATCAGACGCTGCGCGTCCGCTGCGACGGTCACGTCACCAGCCACGACGTGCACACGTTCTCCCGCGTTCAAGGACGCCTGCGCGCTCCGCAGGTCACTGCCTGTACGCGCCCCCAGCGTGACCCGCGCGCCACGCGCGAGGAACTCACGGGCCAGCGCCAGCCCCAGACCCCGCGAACCGCCCGTGATGATCACAGAGCGGTCCCGGAGGTCCAGCGGGCGCGTCAGCGCGTGGCGGGCGGCCAGGGCGCCCAGGGCGGCAGTCAGCAGCAGGCGTTTCGGGATTCGCATGTCCGCAGTGTGCCCCCACGGCGCGGCCCCGTCCGCAGTGCGTGAAGCGGACACCAAGGCCATCTGAGTGCAAGCGCCCCGCAATGCGTCCATGACCGAAGGGCCTAGCTGGAATGCAGATGCAAGAGATAACTCAGACAAAATCGTATGACGCCAGAATCTCAATCATCCAGAAGCATCCACTGGATTGCTCGGGTAGAGTCCCGCACGCACTGCTTTTTTGTCGAGCTGGTCGCCAGGTAATCCCGGAATTGCTGTGGGCGTGTTCTGACTGCTCTACCGACTTGACCTCTGCCCAGAGAGACCTTTCAGCGTTCCGTCGTGGACGTCGAGTACCACGATAATAAAGGCGCTTCTCCTGCACCGAATAGCCTGCTTCCAACTCCTGTCACCTACTACCGATTTACTCGGCAGGTTTATCCGTGAGAGCACCCGATTTACTCGGCGGGTTGAGGGCTGAACTCGTCAAATTTCCCGCCAAGTTCGGCATTTCCGCCGGATGAGATTCCGCCGAGTCAATCGGGCTCAATTGTTCTGCACGGCCCGATTTACTCGGTAGGTATCGCAGGTTTTCCACAGCGGGGCCCGATTTACTCGGCAGCTTTCGACCCGGGAGTGTACCGGTTTACTCGGTAGCTTTCGCCACCTGACCCGATTTACTCGGTCAGATCGCGGGTCGCACTGACCCGATTTACTCGGTAGGTTCTGTCCAATGACGCCCGATTTACTCGGCAGGTTTCCCGATTTACTCGGCAGTTTCACAGAGGTTATCCACAGATTTTTCCCGATTTACTCGGCAGGTACAAGCCAAAAACGCCGTGCAGGACGCAAGAGGAAGAATCCGCTTGTTGTTGTTGATCATCATTTCTTTTCTTCTTTAAAAACAAAACAAACAACACAACAGCAGAATCAGCAGACCGTATGCCGCTTTGCTACAGTAATGGGCGAGGATTCCTGACCGATGCCCCGCCCCCGCAGGAAAGCGACCGTGTCGCCGCAGCGCCCCGGTGAAATCGAGCGCTTCGACGAGGCCAACTCGGCCCGTCTGGGCCTCATCTGCGTGCAGGAACGCATCCCAAGCGACTACACCCGCTGGGATCAGGAGTGGACGGTGGACGGCCGCGCGGCAAGGCTCACGTGCATCTCGCCCAGCGAGTACGGCGGCGTTCCCCACGGACTTGACGGCGATTTCGCCACGACCCTGAACCTCATGTTCCTGGAGCAGGGGGCCCCGGAAAGCGGGGAGGTGAACGCCACTGCCTACCAGCTGCTGAGCCGCTCCGGTTTCCCTGACAGTGGCCAGTACTATCAGGCCCTCCAGGATTCACTGGACCGCCTGAAGGGAGCGACGTACACCGCCAGTGAATCCTGGCGTGACAAGCGGCACGACCGCTGGACAACCGTGAAGTTCAACATCATTGAGCAGATCGACGCGGACACCGAAGCAGGCCTCGCCTACGGTTCCGGCACGATCCTGAAGGTCCGGTTGGCCCGCCCAGTGGTGCAGAGCCTCCGGGCGCAGTACGTCAAGCCGCTCGACATGACCTTCGTGCAGAGTCTCAACCGCGCCCTGACCCGGAGCCTGTACCGCATCCTGGACGCCCGGCGGTACGATCCTGTGCACCTGGGGGACCCGGTACCACTCCTGCGGATTCCTCTGCAGCAGTGGGCGCGGGAATGTAAGCTCTTGGAGACCATGCCCGCGCGGATCAAGCGGAACCTGGACGGCGCGCATCAGGAACTGATCGAGCGGGGGTACCTGCGCGCCGTGACGTACGAGGGCTCCCGTGCGAACACCGTAATCGTGTACGAGTTTGGGGACGTCACCCCCTCCCCTGCCCCGGAACCAAGCCTTCAGGTGATCGCGGACTCACCCCTGGTGGAAGCGCTATGCCGTGAGGGCGTCGTGCCGCCTGTGGCCCGCAAGCTCGTGCAGCAGTTCGGGGACCTGCACGTCACCACGCGTCTGGAAACCTTCCACGCCCTCCTTGAGGGGTACACACCGAAGAAACGCTCGGCCCTGCTGGTGGATGTCATCAAGGATACGGAAGGCAAGTACCCCGCTGTACCCCGGGCGGCTGGTCAGCCTGACCCTCTGCCCACCGCCGCGCCTGCGCGGGCCCTGAAAGCCCCGGCAGCGCCCGCCCCGGACACCGAGGCCCTGGAGGTCCACACGGACCGCCTGAAGGCCGAATTCAGGGCCCTGCCGCGCGAGGAGCAGGCCGCGCGCGCCGTGACGCAGGTGCGGATGTTCGTCGGGCGGGAACTGCGGGACAGTCACCTGCGGGCCCTGCACGCCGCCATGTTGGCCGGAGAGGCTGATCCGGACTCGGTACAGAGCGAGGTCATTCGCGCAGCCAGTGAACTGCGCCTGCCCGAGTTCGCCCAGCAACTCCGGGACACCTACGACCCGTGATGAGTGGCGTAGGGGAGGCACTTCTGAAGGCAAACCATCAGTTGTCGGTCGCCCGGGACTGACAGGAGACGGTTCAGGTAGTCAGGGGCCAGCAGGCACACGCCTGGCTGGCCCCCGAGCACAGTGCAGTCGTCCTTCTCCTCTGCCTAGCTGTCTGCCTCCCAGCCGGCCAGGATCTTGTCGAGCGTGACCGGGAAGTCGCGGACGCGCACGCCGCTGGCGTTGTACACGGCGTTCGCCACGGCCGCCCCCACACCACTGATCCCCAGTTCCCCGACGCCCTTGGCGCGCAGTGGACTGGACTGGTCATCACGTTCATCCAAGAAGATCACGTCGAGGTCCGGAATGTCTGCGTGCACGGGGACGTGGTACTCGCCCAGGTCGTGATTCACGAACAGGCCCAGGTCATGGTCCACGTGCAGGGCCTCCATCAGCGCGGAGCCGATCCCCATGGTCATGCCGCCCAGGCACTGGCTGCGGGCCGTGACGGGGTTCAGGATGCGGCCAGCCGCCACGACACTCAGGGCGCGGCGTACGCGGATCTCGGCGGTGTAGGCGTTCACGCCGACCTCCACGAAGTGCGCGCCGAATCCGGCCTGCATGAACTGCTCCGTGAGCTCGCCGAACGTCATGCGGGCGGTGGCCTCCACGCCCTCCGGACCGGCCAGGTCGCTCAGCTCGGTGCACTCGGCGCCCTGCCAGACCTTCCCGCCCCGGAACACGGTGTTCGCGGGGGTGTATCCGGCCTTGCGGGACAGGTCGCGGCGCAGCTCATCGCAGGCGGCGTACACGCCGGCCGAGCTGCTGTTGGCCCCCCAGGAACCGCCGGACCCGCTGGCCTGCGGGAAGTCCGAGTCGCCCAGGCGGACCTCAACCTGCGCGGTTTCCAGGCCCAGCATCTCGGCCGCCACCTGCGCCAGGATGGTGTAGCTGCCGGTGCCGATGTCCGTCATCTGGGTTTCCACCGTGAGGGTCCCGCCCCGGTTCAGGCGGACGGTTGCGCCGGACGGCTGGACGAGATTCGTGCGGAACGCGGACGCCACGCCGTACCCGATGAACCACTCGCCGTCGCGGCGTTCGCGGGGCGCGCCGGGCCGCTGATCCCAGCCGAAGGCCCGGGCGCCCGTGCGCAGCGCCGCTGCCAGTCGCCGTGATGAGAAGGGTCGCCGCGGTCCCTTCTCCGGGTCGAACTGCACGTCGTTGCGCAGGCGCAGCTCGACCGGGTCGAGGTTCAACTGCTCGGCCAGTTCATCCATCGCGCCTTCCAGGGCGAGCATGCCGACCGCCTCGCCAGGAGCGCGCATGCTCGCGCCGGGTGGAAGGTCCAGTTCGCTCTGCCGGGTGCGGATCAGGCGGTGCTCGCCGCCGTACAGGTACTTCGTCTGCTCGCAAGCGGGTTCACTGTCCCCGCCCGGCAGGTTTCCGGTCCAGGTGTCATGCCCTACAGCGTGCAGGGTGCCGTCCTGGTCAGCACCCAGCCGCACGCGCTGGATGGTCGCGGCGCGGTGCGAGGTGTTGTTGAAGATCAGGGGCCGGTGCAGCGTGGTCTTCACCGGGCGGCCCAGCAGTCGCGCGGCCGCGGCGGACAGCACCGCGTCGGAGAAGAACAGGAGTTTTGTGCCGAAGCCCCCCCCCACGAAGGCGGCCACGACCCGCACGTCTTTCTGCGGGACGTTCAGCGTCAGCGCCAGGCCGCGTTTGACCCAGTGCACCACCTGGTGTGCTGTGTACAGCGTGAGCTGATCCCCGTCCCAGTGGGCGACCGTGGCGTGCGGCTCCATGGGTGCCTGGGACTGGTCGGGCGTGGTGTAGGTGCGGTCCACCTGGGCAGCCGAGGCGGCAAATGCCGGTTCGAACTCCCCCACCACGCTGTCCACGGCGTCCTGGGGTTCCTTGCCGCTGCCGACCGTGTCAGCCAGCGTGAACTGCCCGGGGGTCTGCTCATACTCGATCTCGATGAGCTGAGCGGCGGCGCGCGCCTGCTCGAAGGTTTCAGCCACCACGAACGCGACCGCCTGGTGGTAGTGCCGCACGTCCGGCCCGGCCAGCTGTGGCGAGGCTTTCCGCTGCTGCGGGACGGGCGTGTCCGACGCCCCCTGCGCGGGCATGTTCTCGTGCGTGAGGACCAGCAGCACGCCGGGCGCCGCCTCGGCCCGACTCGCGTCGATGCGCGTGATGCGGCCGTGCGCAATCCGGGAGCCCAGCACGAACCCGTACGTGGGCGCCCCGGGCAGTGCGTACTCGTAGGCGTACGTGGCCTGCCCGCTCACCTTGAGGGGCCCCTCAATGCGGGTGTGGGGGCGCGTCACGACGCGTTCCTGATCAATGGGGTTGGGTGGAGACGCCTGATCGAACTTCATGCCTGCTCCTCCAGCCCGCTCTGCGCGAGCACGGCCTTCAGCGTGCGCCGCGCGAGCGGCACCTTGAACGCGTTCTGCGCGGTAGGTCTCGCCTCGTCGAACGTGCGATCCAGCAGGGTGTCTGTCTGCTCACGGCTGTCAACCTGCGCTGCGGCTGCCTCGGCGTCCGGCACGCGCCACGGGCGGGGGGCGACCCCGCCGAACGCGGCCCGCACGTTCCGGCCATCCACAATGACGGCCACGGACACCAGTGCAAACGCGTACGACGCGCGGTCCCGCACCTTCCGGTATACGTGCGTCCCCCCCACCGGTGGCGGCAGGGTGACCCCCGTGATCAGCTCGCCGGGCTTCAGGTTGGTGTCCAGGTGCGGCGTGTCCCCCGGCAGCCGGTAGAACTCGTCCAGAGGCAGGCTCCGCTGGGTGCCGTCTGGGGCCAGGGTGTTCACGTGGGCATCCAAGACGCGCAGCGCCACGGCCATGTCCGACGGGTGCTGCGCGATGCAGGCGTCACTGGTGCCGATCACAGCCAGCGTGCGGCTCAGGCCCCCCAGCGCGGCGCAGCCGCTGCCCGGATCGCGCTTGTTACACGGCAGGTTCGGGTCGTAGAAGTACGGGCAGCGCGCCCGTTGCAGCAGGTTCCCGCCCGTCGTGGCCTTGTTCCGGATCTGCCCGGACGCACCCGCCACGATGGCACGTGACAGGACGCCGTACGAGGCCATCACGCGCGGATCGCTGGCCAGCTCCGTGTTCGAGACCAGCGCCCCCACGTGCAGGCCGCCGTCCGGCGTGGCCGTGATGTCCCTGAGGTTCAGGGCATTCACGTCCACCAGCCGCCGGGGCTGCTCAATATCGAGTTTCATCAGGTCCAGCAGGTTCGTGCCGCCCGCAATGAACTTCGTCCCGACGGCCTCCCCATCCCGCGCCGCCGCCTCCGGGGTCTCGGCCCGGACGTACGCAAAGGGCCTCACGCGCTCTCCCCTGCCACGTGAACCTCGCTGACCGCCGCGATGATGTTCGGGTACGCCGCGCAGCGGCACAGGTTCCCACTCAGCCGCTCACGCAGTTCCTCAGCACTGAACTGCACGTCCGCCAGGTCCGCCGTGACGTGACTGGGTACGCCGCGCGCCAGTTCATCCAGCGCGCCCACCGACGAGCACAGCTGGCCCGGCGTGCAGTACCCGCACTGGAATCCATCGTGCCGGATGAACGCCTCCTGAAGGGGATGGAGCGCGTCGGGCGTGCCCAGGCCCTCGACCGTCGTGACCTCCTGGCCCCCGTGCATGACGGTCAGCGTGAGGCAACTCAGGATCCGCTGCCCATCCAGCAGGACGGTGCAGGCCCCGCACTGCCCGTGATCGCAGCCTTTCTTCGTGCCGGGCAGGTGCAGGTGCTCGCGCAGCGCGTCCAGCAGCGTCACGCGTGGGTCCACGTGAAGTTCAGTAGCCGCGCCGTTCACAGTCAGCGTGACGGGCAGCAGAGTGGAGTCAGCAGGAGTCACGGCGCCCTCCTGTGACCTGCGGGTTCTGGCCCGGGAACGATCGGCGGGGGATGGAGCGCGGGCCGCGCCCGGCACGAATCTGACAACAGGAACTCATGCTTAATGGTCGCGCACCGGTCACGGCGCAACCCGCCAAACAAGTCAAGTCAACTTCATGCAAGCTACGCGGCCCGGCTCCTGTCCGCAGACAGAGTTGTGAGATACAGAAAATGGCGAATATTGGAGGAGCGGATACGTGAAAGGGCACAGTGCGATAGCTTTGTAAGCTGGCCGTTGCTCAAGCAGGCCAGTGCTGCCCTGAGTGCAAGTGACAATAGAGGCCAAGTGTTCAACCGGTGGATCGTGAAACGGCAGGCCCGTCAGCTTCAGTCGGTGTAAAAACTCCAGAGCTACGCCGACTCAGTTTGTACTGATCTGGTGCTCTCCGACTTGGAGTGGAGACATTAGGCGGGTTGATCACCCGCAGCATTCATCAGGTCCCGAGAGGTGATGGGTGGGGAACCTGATTCATCAACCCCCTCTGGGCGTTGGGCAGGACCCCGTGAGCGGCTCTGGGTCAGAAGCCTGATTGTTCGCCGCGCAGGAGGTCTTCCAGTTCCGTGACCGTCTCATCCTGCGGGAAGGCCAGGACGACCCGGCCGCCCGTGAGCCGCGCTTCGGCCCAGGCCCAGCCGCCGTGGCGGGCCAGAATGCGCCGCACCTGCATCAGCCCGCTCCCGTCCAGCACGGGGACCGCCTGCTCACTGCGTACCGTCAGGTCGAACAGAGTGGCCGCCTCTTCCCCACTCAGGCCCGTCCCATCATCTGACACGCTGACCCACACCTCCCCCTGCACCGCCTGACTGGCCACGTCCACATACCGCGCGCCGCGCGTGTCGCTCAGCGTGAAGTTCAGCAGCACCTCCAGCGCCTGCCTGAGCAGAGCGCGGTCGGCGCGCACGATGGGAAGAGGCTGAATGAACCAGGTGGCCCGTGCAGGCGCAGCCGCCCGAACCTCCGTGAACAGCTCGGCAAGGGGAACGAGGTCGTGGTGGAGGGCCTGACTCTCCAAGTGCGCCAGCGCCTGAAGGTCCAGCGCCACCCCCCGCAGCTGGGCCAGACTGCGTTCCAGGGCGTCGGGCGCGGCCGCACTGGGGCCGGCGAACAGGTCCCTGGCGTGCCCAGACTCCAGCCACTGACTGAAGTAGGCGGCGGGGGTTTTCAGGTTGCGGGCCGTGCGGGTGATCACGTGACTCAGTTCGGCATTCAGGTCCGCGAGTCGGCGGGTGCGTTCCTCCACGCGGGCCTCCAGATCACTGTTCAGGAGCCGCAGGGCGGCCTGGGCGCGCTTCAGGTCGTTCACGTCCATAACCACCGGCACCTGCCCGGTGATGTGGCCCGCTGCGTCTCTCAGGGGGACTGCGGCCACCCGCGTCCAGATGTCCGTGCCGTCGTTCTGCGTGTACTGCATCTCGATGCCAGGCACGACCTTCTCGCCGCGCAGAGCGCGCGCCCCAGGGAAGTTATGGGGTTCCACGCGGCGGCCCTGTTCGTCAAAGCCCAGCCACCGCCCTTGCTGCTCAGGGTCGAGCGCGGGCATCAGACCGTTGGGCAGAAACCGCTTCAGTTCCTGGTTGCCCAGCAGGACCCTGCCTTCGGTGTTCACGAGTCCGGCGCCCACAGGTAGCGCCTCCAAGATGGCGGCCAGTCGCGCCTCGCTGTCCCGCACGGCCTCCTCGGCCTGTTTGCGGGCCGTGATGTCGTATGACATGGCCAGGGCCGACGTGACCTGACCGGCCGCGTCGTACAGGGGCAGGCCGCGGGTCAGGTACTGCCGGCCGTGCGCGGCATGTTCCACCTCGAAGTGCTGGCCACTCAGGGCGCGCCGGTACATGGCTTCATGCTCGGCCACCAAGGCTACGGGGAGCACCTGTTTCACGGTGCGGCCCACGAGGCCATCCGGCGTGAAGCCCGCTGTGGCCAGCGCTTCACCCTGCGCGAGCAGATACCTCAGGTCGTGATCCACCACGAAGACGGCGCCGCCCGGCAGATGCTCAATCAGTCGGCGGAGCCGGTCGTCGGCTTCCGTGCGGGCCCGTTCGGCCCGGACCCGCTCGACGGCCGCCCAGGTGCGTTCGGCCACGTCCACGGCGAGCGTGACGTGCAGGTCCGTCCAGCGGCGTGGAGCGCTCTGCACGAGGCACAGCAGCCCCAGCGCCTGCCCCCTGCGGATCACGGGCACGCCGATAAAGGAGATGACCTGCAAGCGTCGGCAGACGTCCTTGAGGGCGTCATCCACCAGTGACGTGGTGTTCACGTCCGGCACGACGAAAGGCTGACCGGCCTCGATGACGGCCCGCACGAGCGGAAAGTCGCTGAGGGGGTAGGTGCCAGCTACAGAGGGCAGGTCACCCCGGGCGGCGTCACGCCGGATCAAGGCGAGGTCTCCCTCAATCTCGCAGTAGTAGCAGCGGTCAGCGCCAAAATGCGTCAACGCCTGCGCGGTCACCAGATCCTGGATTTCTTCTGGGTCGCTCAGGGGCCGCAGGGCGTCACTGAGCTGAAGCAGCAGGGTCATCTGCGCCTCCAGCTGCGCCCGGGCCTGCTCCGCGCGGCGCCGCCCGGTGATGTCATGCGCGAGGATCGCCAATTCGTCGTGCGCACGCGGATACACGCTCACCGCAAACCAGCGGTCCACCAGCTCGGCATACTGCTCGAACCGGACCGGCTCACCCGTCTCCGTGACCGCGGAGTAAATGGGCAGCCAGCGGGCCAGATCACCCAGGGGTACGACCTCCGAGAGCCTGCGCCCCAGCACCGCCCCGCGCGTCAGGCCCGTCTGTTCCTCCATCCCGCGGTTCATCTCGGTGTACCGCAGGTCCACCACGCGGCCCGCGTCATCCCGGAGCACGTCGCACAGGGCGAGCCCCTCGGTCATGGCGTCGAACAGGGAGCGGTACCTGACCTCACTCTCCCGCAGGGCGCGATCAGCCCGTGCCCTCGCGGCGGCAGCGCAGGTGCGCTCCGCGACCTCCCGCACCAGCTCAACATCCTCCGCACGCCACACGCGCGGTGCGTCGTGCTGCACGCCCAGCACGACCACCAACCGCCCGTCCTCGACCACCGGCACGCCCAGCCGCGCCCGCACGCTCTGCCCTCGCCACGTTTCCCGCAGCGCCTCTGTCGTGTCCTCCGCCTCGATGTCCGGCACGACGATCATGCGCCCAGCCCGCAGGGCGGGGACGTCCGGCCCAAACGGCGCGGCGAGATGAACCCCGGCATAGCTGGGTGTGCCGGGCGCGTAGTGCTCGGCTGCGATCACCACCCGCTCGCAGCCATCCTTCACCACAAACTCGGTGTATATGCAGCGGCTGACGCCCAGGTACTCCCTCAGCAAGCGTGTGGCGAGCTTCTGGATCTTGCTGGCGTCTGTCAGGGGCCGCAGCGCGTCACTGAAGGTCAGCAGGAATCGCTGCCGCCGCAGCGTCTCCCCCACGTTGCCCTCTGTCGGCACGCCCGGGTGGGCATGGCCTGACAGCAGCGCGGCAACAGTGTGGGCGCATTGGTCGGCGGGTACGCCGGTGGCGGTTCCGTCGGCTAGCAGGTCCGCCGGGACACTGGCCTGCGGGTCTTCAGGCAGGCGGACCAGGATGGTTCCCCCCACTCCCCTGAGCGCCCGGGCACCCAGCCGACCGTCCGTGGCTGCGTCCGCCAGAAAGACTGTCAAGACACGCGATCCGAACCCCATGGCCAGCGAGGCGAGCAGCTGATCCAGTGGCCGCGCCGCATCCAGCCCGCCCAGCAGGGGCACCAGGGCGCCACGCTGCCTGTTCTGCGTCTCGACCAGGGCAGGCCCGGCGACGACGTACACCTGCCCAGACTGGAGCGCCGTGCGGACCTCGGCCACGTACACAGGATGTGGAGTAAGGCAAGCCAATCCTGACTGGAACCGACGCCCCTGACCTGATGGGACGGCGACCACCACGGGGACCGCGGCCGGAATGTCCGCCAGGAGTGCGGCCATGTTGGCAGGATCTGCGGCGGCGCACAGCATCAGCACATCGAATGGTGCGCCGCTGTCGGGGAGGGAGGCACCCATAGGTGACCTGCATTCTACTGACGCGCCAGGCCCAAACGGTGCAGGGCACGTGAGAATCACCGAACCACCCGGGCTCCCCACACCGCGAGCAGGGAGGACTGAATGCTGTCCCTGACGAAGGCTTCATCATTCCTCAGCGCGGAGGGCCGCTTTGTCGTGATGATCTACACTGCGCAGATATGCCGGTCCGACAATCCCTGAATCAGTGGATTCTGCTTGGCATCCTCCTGCCCGTCCTGGGCCTGGTCACCCTGACCGGCCTGAGCCTGAACGCCATGCACCAGAATGCCCAGAACGTCGCCCTCCAGACGCGGTCGCAGGAGGCACTGACCCACCTGCGAAAACTGCAGATTCTGGAGCGCCAGCTGATCCTGGCCCGCACCCGCCCGGAACGGCAGGCGACCTTCACAACGTTTGACGATACCTGGCGCGCCGCGCTCCGTTCGGTGGAGAACGATCCGGCTCAGGCGCAGCGGCTGGAAGTCTGGCGTGACCGGGTGATGACCTGGGCCGCAGGTGACGAGCCCGTCACGGCTGACGTCACGCGCCTCGCGCAGAACCTGCCCCTGATCCAGACGCTCGTGCAGACTGAGGAAGACCGCCTCGCTGACATGCGTCAGGCGACCGAGCAGCAGATGCAGGACGGCCGCACGGGCCTGCTGACCTCCACTGCCGTGCTGGCCGGCGCGGCACTCCTGATGGGCCTGTTCGTGCAGCGGCGGCTGCGCACCTTCGTGCGGCAACTCCACCGCGCGACCGCTCAGCTGGAAGCCGGTGACCTCACTACACGCCTCCCCACCGAGGGGAGTGACGAACTGGCCGACCTGGCCACGCAGTTCAACAGCATGGTAACGTCCGTGGCGCACACCATGGCGTCCGAGCAGGACTTGAAGAACAGCCTGGAGGCGCGGGTCGAGGCGCTCGTGCACGCCAGCACGCACGAACTGCAACTCCTCGGCCAGCTGGGCACGTTCATGCAGGCTTGCCGGGACCAGACGGAAGCGGCGGGCGTGTTACGCCGCATCGCGCCGGTCATCTTCCCGGACGGTGGGAGCGTGGCGCTCGTCGACTCGTCACGCCGGGTCATGAACGTCTTCGCTGAGTGGGGCGACCACAGCGGCGTGGCGGCGTACGGACCGGACGACTGCTGGTCCTCCCGGCTGGGCACCGCGCATGAAACCGCTGAGATGCACCCGGCGCCCCGCTGCCCGCACGATCACACGCGGCACGCCACGACCTGCATTCCTCTCACCGCCCAGGGTGAGACGCTGGGTGTCATCTCCCTGCACTTCCAGACCGTGGAGGAGATGGAACGCGCCCGGGAACTCGCCCAGCGGTTCGCGGACCGCGTGGCCCTCTCCCTGGCGAATGTCCGCCTGAAACAGTCTCTGAGGGAACAGAGCGTCCGGGACGCCCTGACCGGCCTGTACAACCGTCGCCACCTGGATGACGTGGGGGAACGGGAACTGGCGTGGTCGCGCCGCCATGGGGTGCCGCTGTCCGTCCTGCTGCTCGACATTGACCACTTCAAACAGTTCAACGATCAGCACGGGCATCTCTTCGGGGACGAGGTGCTGCGTCAGGTGGGCGCTGAACTGGAGCGGCGCGTCCGGACGGAAGACGTTCTGTGCCGGTACGGCGGTGAGGAATTCGTGCTGCTTATGCAGGACTGCGCGGCGCCCGTGGCTGTAGAGCGCGCCGAGACGCTCCGGCAGGCCGTTCAGGGTCTCCAGGTACAGGGGGCGGAGGGGAGAGCAGAGCCGGTCACAGTGTCCATCGGCGTGGCGACCGCAGCTCCCGGTCAGGTGGCCCGGCTGGATGACCTGATTCGCCGGGCTGACCTGGCGCTGTACCGTGCGAAAGAGGCTGGACGGAACCGGACTGAGCAGCAGGCCAGCTGAGTCGCTCGTCGTCGGGCGACCAAGCCTGAGGGTCGTGACCGCCTATTGACTTCACATGGGTCTGCTGTTGCGAGAGACATTCCCGATGTGATTCAGACGTGCGTGAGTACGAGTGCTCGAGACTTCTGAGTCGCGGGTAGGTGATGGATTCTTGGCCGGGTGAGTGGCCGTTCCTGCTGACCAGAACGTGTCTACTGCGCCCTGAGGCTGCGTCCCCGTGGCTGGGTGGGTACTGCTTGATGCGCGTCAACCCAGTTCGTTCGTCGCGGGTTGATGCGCATCAACCCGGTGTGCTCAAACGACAACGGGGAGCTCAGTGGCCCCCCGTACTCTGTCTGTTTCGGGTTGCCGCGCGTCAAGCTAGCGGGACAGGAGATCTTCCAGCTGTGTCAGGAGCGCATGGACCTTGGCCTGCTGGTGACCCGTGAGCTTGCCCAGCCGCGCCGGCTTCAGCTGACGCGTGACGCGCGCCGCGACCTCATGCACTGCCGGACGAGCCTGCTCTGGCCGGAGTACCTCGTTCACTCGTTCCCGTGCGGTACGGGTGGACCACGCCTCGTGCATGGCCGTTGTGAGGAACTCACTCCGTTCAGCCCGTTCTCCCAACCGCACGAGTTCCAGGGCCACAGTTGGGGGGAGGTTCCGGGCGTACACCGCGCGAATCTCCTCCGGGCGCAGGCGCAGGACGCGCGCGTATTTCGTGTTGAAGGTGGACAGGCTGGCGCTGGTCAGCACCTTCAGTCTGTCCTGCAGATCGTGCGGGTCCTCGCCAGTCTTGAGGACGCGGCTCATCAGGCTGGGCAGCTGCTCAGGCGCGACGTTCAGCTGACCTGCAAGCGTCCGGAAAACGCCGCGCACCACCTCGAACTGGTTGAGTTCCTCCCGCTGCGTGTTCTCCAGAGTGGACAGAGCGTCCAGCTGATCATCGCGGAAGGTGAACACACTCGCCAGCACGGTAGCGTCACCGAGCAGTCGCCGGCTGTGGAAACGGCGCCAGCCAGCCACCAGCTGATAGCGGTGCGGACCCCGCTGATCCGGATGGGGGCGCAGGAGGATCGGTTGAAGCTGCCCGTACTCCTGAATGGCCGCCATCAGGCCCGCCAGGGCCGGTTCACTGTACGGTTCGTCGCCAGCGCTCCCGCGCGGGTTCCAGTCCCCCGTCGCATCAATGGCGTCGAGTGGGATCTCATGGGTGCCCGACGCGTAGGCCGCCTGCACAGCCTGTTGCAGTTCAGCCTGGGCGTCCAGTGACCGCTGCTGCTGAGCCTGAAGGTTCAGGCCGCCCCGCCGGGTCATCCCGCCACCTTCGCCGCCTGACGGTTGGCCACCGAGATAACCGCCTCGGCCACGGCGTCCAGTTCCTGCACGGCCGGACTCTTGGGGCGGTACACAGCGACAGGCTGCATCGCGTTCGGCGCGTCCTTGTAGATGCCCGGTCGGAAGGCGACCGGCGGGGCAGTCGGACCCAGATCGCCGTACACCTGCTGGAGGGCCTCGTAGACCTCCGCGTCGTGCAGCAGATTCTTGTTGTACCCGGTCACGACAAACAGCCCGAAATTTAGCTCGGGGTTGATCGCGCGCGCCTGACGGATCACCCGGCTGACGTTGTCAATGTTGTCGAGACCCTTCGAGCCGGTCACGGGCATGATCATCAGGTCACTGGCCGCAATGCACGCTAGGACCAGCGCGTTATCCGCCGGTGGCGTGTCAATGAGTACGTAGTCGTACCGTCCAGACAGCGCCTGAATGGCGTGGCGCAGCCGACCCTGCTCCTCGGGTAGCTGACCACTGAGATACAGTTCCGCCCCCTTGAGGTGCCGGTTCGCCGGAATCACGTCCATGCCGAACGCCGGGATCGGCGTGGGGAGTGTGTCTGCCGTTTCATCCAGCACCTGCCGGATGGTGGACTGGATGTTCAGGGCGGCGGGCACGCTGCCGTCCTCGGGCACCTGGAACAGCCCAAGCCAGCGGGTGAGGCTGGCCTGCGGGTCAGCATCAATGAGTAGCACCCGGTGACCACGCGCGGCCAAGGCGTAGCCCAGGTCGCGGGTGAGGCTGGTTTTCCCGCTGCCCCCAGCCTGGTTATAGGTAGCGAGAACGGTCATGGTGGGGCGCATAGGGGTCTCCTTGAGGGGGGGTGAACTGAGGGGGACGATGCGGGCGACATCAGTGGCGTAGTGCCTCAGGGTAAAGGCCTCGCCACGCTGCACCGCACTGAGGACCGCAGGAAGTTGCTGGCGGAGCTGCGACGTGAGCACCACGCCATCCCGGCGTCGCTCGGGGTTCCGCTTTTTCCGTGCCACGTCAGAACGGTACAAATGTTAAACACTTTTTACAAGCGGCACGCCATCGTGGTGACCGCCTAGATGAATGGCTGGTGGGCTCAGCGGGTCACGTGGCCCATGGGGAGCCAAATTTTCAATTCCGAAGACGACGTGGCTCCCATGCCATAAGGGGACATACCGCGTGATACTCAGGCGTCGGTGGTCGCGGGCGGTAGCGCCCGGCGTGGCGCGAGTGCAGCACGTTCAGAAAGGCCAGCGTTGCGGCCAATTATGCCGAGTGAAGATGGGGCTGGCCTCCCGTTCAGGGCGTACGCATGGCACAGCAACGCCATTTCTTTGCGCGCAGTGTGATTGCTCAAGTGATCATGGCTGGGCGTCTTGCGTGCGTCGCCAGCGGCTGACGGCTGAAGGTCCCTTCACGAGAGTCAGGGAGGAAACTGGAAGTGCGGTGACCACGTCATCACGCCTTTGACACGCCCGTGAGGTGTGGGAGCGCCAGAGTGAAGCCGTTCCGCACCACCTGCGGACGCATTCAGCCCAAGGAGGCACCGACATGACCAAAGGCAACGGAAACGGCGGTAACGGCGGCAATGGTGGGAACAACAACGGCGGGCGTGGCTTTGCGGGTATGGACCCGGAACGCCAGCGTGAAATCGCTGCCGAAGGGGGCCGCGCCGCTCACGAGAGTGGGCACGCGCACGAGTTCACCAGTGAGGAAGCGCGCGAAGCGGGCCGCAAGGGGGGACAGGCCTCGCACGGCGGCGGCAATCAGGGCGGAGGGAACAGCGGTGGTGGCGGCCGGGGTGGGCAGGGCGGCAGTACCTCGCAGCGAGGCGGCACCAGCGAGCAGCACGCTGAGGCTGGCCGCCAGAGCCACAAGAACGACTGACCGCTCGACCTCACAGGGGTTAACCAGTTGAGGGGACGTTGGCCTGGAGCTCCGCGTGTGCAAGCCGCGGAGCTCTTCTTAGGTGCGGAGAGGCTCTACCTGAATCTTTCGTCGAGACCTTCCGGTGACCTGCATCCACATTCGGGACAACGTGTGTGGGAGCCGGCTGCTGAGCTGAGCCGCTACTGAGCGCTGGGCTGATGCGTGCATGTTGGCTCCGCCAGCGTTGAGGGGTGGGAGCGCCGTGAATTCAGCGTTCCCACCCCATTGCGGCCTGACGCGGACTACTTTTCCTCGATCGTCAGCGGCGCCTTCCTGCTGCTCCTGTAAACCTCACGGAGTGGCGATCAGGGCGCGGCCCTCTCCGTGAAGGTGGACGGCTCTGGCCTGGGCGGGGATGAGGACCGTCTCGAACGGCTGTACGAGCAGGGTCTCGCCCTGCGCTTCAAGGGTCAGCTGCCCCTCGACCACCGTGACGAGTCCGAACGAGTCGCCCAGCGTCGTGGTGTCGCCGCCGCGCGCTCCACGCAGCGTGAACTGCTCGCACCGCACCAGGTCGCCCACGCCGTGGGTCTCGCGGGCCGGACTCCAGTCTCCGCGCAGGTCCGCGCGGGTGACCGCCACGGATTCTTCGAGATGCAGGGCGCGGCCTGCGCTGGCGGGGCGATCCCAGTCGTACACGCGGTAGGTGGTGTCGCTGGCCTGCTGCACCTCGTACAGCAGCAGGCCGGGGCCCAGGGCGTGCAGGGTGCCGGCGGGGATGAACAGCGTGTCGCCCACGGTGGGGCCGTGGCGTTCGCTGACGTCCAGGATGCGGCCGCTGCGGATGGCGTGGGCAAGCGTCTCTGGCGTGGTGCCGGGCGTGACGCCCGCGAGGAGCTGGGCGCCGGGGTCGACGTTCAGGAAGTGCCACGCTTCGGTCTTGCCGCGTTCGCCGGGTCCGACCATGACCTGTGCCTGCGCGTCGTTCGGGTGGACCTGCACGCTGAGCCAGTCGCGGCAGTCGAGCAGCTTGATCAGGAGCGGGAAGCCCGCGTCCGGGTCGAGGTGCTCGCCGAGCAGCGCGCGCGGGTACGTGCGCATGAGGTCGTTGACGGTGTGCCTGGTCAGGGGGCCGCTGCTGACGGCGCTCAGTCCGTCGGCAATCCAGGCTTCACCGATGGGGGTGCCGTTCACGGCCGGCGCGAGGCGCGCTCCGCCCCACACGCGGGGCTGATAGCGGGCGGAGAGGGGCAGCAGGGCGGGCAGGGGGGTGGTCACGGGTGGGTCTCCAGGGGGGTGGCGTGCAGGGCGGCCGCGCCGAGCAGTGGGGCGAGCTCAAAGTATGCACTGCGCCGCACGCGGCACGTGCCGAGGTGCAGGGTTGGGGCGAACAGGTCGAAGGCCTGGCTGACGTTCCCGCCGAGCACGAGTTCCTCGGCGCCGAAGGCGTCGGCCCACGGGGCGAGGCGCTGCGCGGCGCGGGTGCCGAATTCTGCCCAGAGGCGCTGCGCGGCGCCGCTGCCTTTGCGGGCGGCCTGCGCCCAGTCGGCGGCGCTGCCCTGCCGTCCGGTGAGGGCCTCGCCGAGGCGGGTGATGGCGGGGCCGCTCAGGGTGTCTTCCAGCAGGCCGCTGCCGTCGGGGGCGTTCCAGAGTTCCCCGCCGGGTGGAACGCCAGGGCCGGACTGCTGCGCCTGGCCGCGCAGGATGAAGCCCGAGCCGAGGCCGGTGCCGAGCGTCACGCCGATCAGGCGGTCGGGCCGGGTGGGGCTGGCCCACCACTCGCCCAGGGCGAACAGGTCGGCGTCATTCCCGAACAGGATGGGCAGGGCAGGGGAGAAGTCCGGGCCCAGGACTTCGCGCAGCAGGGGGCGCAGTGGGACGCCGTGCAGTGCGGGGAACTTGTGGGTCATGTGGGACTGGCCGCCCAGCGGGTCGAATGGGCCGGGTACGGCGAGGCCGAGGTGGCGGACGTCTGGCGCGTGCGCCTGGGCGGCCTCGCGGGCGGCGTCCGCCCAGGCGCCCAGCAGCGTGGTCAGGGGCGCCTCGTGTGGCACTTCGCGCCGGGCGGTGCGCAGGACGTGGCGCGCCTGCGCGTCGATGAGGCCCGCGGTGACGTGACTGCCGCCGATGTCCAGGCTGAGGGTCAGGGGCGTCATGTGAGGCGGAAACTCAGGATCTCGTAGGGTCGCACGGGGACCTCCAGGGCCGCTGCGGGGTGCGCCGGGCCGAGTGGGTCTTCGAGCAGGTTCACGGGTTGCGCGGCGCTGAAGTGACCGGCGTTGAGGGTCAGGGTGCCGCGCTGGCCGTGCGCCTCGTACACGCGCAGGATCACGCCGCGTCCGTCCTGGGCAGGTTTGAGGCTGCTGAGCATGACGTCCAGGCCGCTCAGGGTGGGTGGGAAACGCAGGTCCAGGCGGCCCGGGTGGGCCAGCAGCGGGCTGTTGAGGTCGAAGCCCGCGCGGGGAGTGTGCGCGGCGCGCCAGTCGCCACGGTGGGGGTACAGGGCGTACTGGACGTCGTGGGCGCCCAGGTCCGCCTGCGGGTCGGGCCACATCGGGCCGCGCGCGACGCTCAGCGCGGCCTTGTCGCCCAGGGTGCTGTGCCCGTAGCGGCCGTCGTTGAGCAGGCTCACGCCGAAACCGGGTTCGCTGAGGTCCAGCCAGCGGTGGGCGCTCACCTCGAACTGCGCGGCGTCGGCGGGCGTGTTGCGGTGGGTGGGGCGGGGCTGGGCGCCCATCGCGGTTTCTGCCCACGCCTCGTGCGCGTGAACGTTCAGGCTGGTCTCGGCGCGCAGCAGGGTGTGCCGCTCGCGCCAGTCGGCGTGCAGCGTGACGTTCAGCTGATGCTGTCCGGCGTCGAGGGTGAAGTCCTGCGTGACGGCCGAGTCCCGCCACTGGCGGGTCACGCGCACGGCCGCGCGCAGGGGGCCACGGGCGGTGATCTGCACCGTGCACGGTCCGCTCAGGGGTTCGCCGTCCGTTCCGAGGTCCCGCGCGACGTCCCAGGCGTCCCAGGCGTACGGGAGGTCCGGGTACGCGACGAGGCGGTGCCCGTCCGGTCCCAGGGCCTCGCGGTTCGCGGCGCGGTCCAGCAGGCGGATCAGATGGCCGTCCCGGTTGAATTCCGCCCGGAGGGTCGCGTGCTCCAGCATCACACGCTCGCCGTCCTGCCAGGCACGGACCGTTCCGGCCGGTTCAGCCGGCTCGGCGGCCGGGTCGAGGCGCAGCGTGAGCTGGCCCAGGGCGGGCACGTGGACGTGCGGGGCGTGCACGAGGAGGCCGTCCTCGACCGGCTGGCCGGGCAGCACCTGACCATCCAGGCTGACTGCGCCGCCGGTCACGCCGGGCAGCGTGACGCTCAGCGGCCGGGGCCACGTGGCGGCATTGAAGACCGTCCAGCTGCCGTCCTGCGGCTGCCAGTGCGCGCGGGTCAGCTCGGCGGCGCGTCCGGTGACGTGCGTGAGTTCCGGCAGGGCGTCGCGGTACACCTCGTGAATGCTGGAGCCGGGCAGGATGTCATGGAACTGGTTCAGAAGGGTCGTCTGCCACAGGCCGTCCGTTTCCCCGGGCGTGGCCGGGGAGGCCGGGTGCAGCGCCGCGAGGGCCTCGAGTTCCAGCAGGCGGTGCTCGGCCTGCCGGTTCAGGCGCTTGATGGCCGCCTGCGAGGTCAGCGTGCCGCGGTGCAGTTGCAGGTACAGTTCGCCCACCCACACCGGCAGGCCGTCCCGCGGGAGGGTCCGGTAGAAGTCGTCCACGCGGGTCATGCGCAGCGCCGGGAGGGCCGGGAAGGCCTTCAGCGTGTCGTAGGCGTGCAGCATCGCCTCGCTGGGCCCGCCGCCACCATCGCCGTAGCCGAACGTAAAGAGGCTCTCGGGCGATCGGCTCTGCCAGGCGCGGCTGGTTTTCGCGCCGAAGCGTTCCCAGGTGCCCAGCAGGTCGCCGGGGCGCACGTCGCCGTTGTACCCGCCCAGGCCGGGGCGGCTGCCGCCCGGATTGTTCAGGCTGTGGGACAGGACGCGCGTGCCGTCCAGGCCCTGCCACCAGAACAGGTCGTGCGGGAAGGGCGTCTCCTCGTTCCAGTTGAGTTTCGTGGTGAAGAACCCCGTGACGCCCGCCTGCGCCAGCAGCTGCGGCAGGGCGGGCGTGAAGCCGAAGGTGTCGGGCAGCCACGCGACCTCGCAGGTGCGGCCGAACGCCCGGCGGAAGTACGTCTGCCCGTACAGCAGCTGCCGCGCCAGGGACTCCCCGCCGGTCATCTGGCAGTCCGGCTCGACCCACATGCCGCCCACTGGTTCCAGGCGCCCCCCGGCCACCTGGGCCTGCACGCGGGTGAACAGCGCCGGGTCGTCCTGTTCCAGCCACGCGAACAGCTGCGCGCTGGACTGGTTGAACGTGAAGTCCGAGAAGCGCTCCATCAGATTGGTGACGGTGTGCAGCGTCCGGCGGGCCTTCCGTCGCGTCTCGTGCACCGGCCACAGCCAGCCCAGGTCCAGGTGCGCGTGCCCGGTCAGGGCCAGCTGTCCGCGCGGGGGAAACTGGCCCCGCAGGGTCCGCAGGCCCTCCAGCAGCGCCCCGTGCGCCTGTGAGGAGCGGGCCCTGAGGCTGTCCGGCAGCGCCGTCCGGTCGGGCCGCGTGGCCGGGGTGGACCACAGACCCTGCGTGAAGCTCTCCCCACCGCCCAGGTCGTGCAGGCGCGCCAGGTGCGCGTCGGCGCTGCTCGTCCAGTTCAGCTGCCGCAGCGCCTCCTCCGTGACGTTCAGGAGGTGCCCGGCGACCTCGCTGCCGCTCTCGCGGGATGCTGCGTCCCGGCCGCCCTCCAGGCCCTCGCGGCCCAGCGTGCGGATGGCGGCGGCCGTGACCTTCAGCGCGTCATGCAGCGCCGTCACCTGCGCCTGCGGGACGCACACGCGCGCGCGTTCCAGGTGCGGGCGGCGCGTGGGTGACCCGAACAGGCCGCGCGGGACGGCCGTGACCTGCACGTCCAGCGTGACCCCACCGCGCAGGGCGCCCAGCGGGAAGCGGCGGTGGTAGGGGTTCAGGCCCCCGCTGGCGACGACCTGCCCGTCCAGCGTGGCGGTCACCAGCGCCTCGCCGCCCACGTCCAGCTCCAGCTCGCCGGCCTGCCCGTCCAGGTCGGCGGGGACCGTCCAGCGGGTGCTAAATGCCACGGGCTGCTCGCGGAGGGCCTGCACCTCCACCGGCCAGGGCTCACCCGGCGCGAGGGGCACGGCCGCCTGCCCGGACGCCTGGAAAGTCCAGTCCGGGAGCGTGTGCTGCGCGTCGTCACGCCACGCGCCCAGCCGCGCGATCTGCGCGTCCAGTTCCCGCAGCCGCCGCTCGAAGCGTGTCAGGGTCACGCCGGCTCCGTCAGGACGTCCAGGTGCGTCAGGATCGTCTCGGCCAGCAGGCTGTTCGCCCACGCGAACCACGGGCGGCTGTACTCGGCGGGGTCGTCCGGGTTGAAGCTCTCATGCATTAGGTTGGTGCCGGCGGTCGTGGCGGCCAGCGTACCCAGCAGCGCCCGGATCTCCGCGCGGCCCTCCGGGGTGCCCGCGTCGGCGGTCAAGGCCTGCATGCATAGCGCGATGGGCCACACGCGCCGGCCCGGCGTGTGCGGGCTGCTCACGCCCGCCGCGAACGCCCCGGCGTGGTAGTGCGGGTTCTCGCCGCTCAGGATCAGGCGCCGGGTGTTGAGGTACGTCGGGTCGCTCGGGGCGCAGTACCCCAGGTACGGCAGGGACAGCAGGCTGGGCACGTTCGCGTCGTCCATGAGCAGATGCTGGCCCAGCCCGTCGGTCTCGTAGGCGTACACGCGCCCGAAGGTGGGGTGCTCGGTCACGCCGTGCGTCTCGATGCCGCAGCGGATCTGCCCGGCGATCTCCTCGCAGCGGCCAGCGAGCGCCTCGTCGCCGTACAGGGCGCGCACCAGGGCCGCCGCGCCCTCCAGCGCCGTGACCGCGAACGCGTTGGCGGGCACCAGGTACGGGTACGTGCAGGCGTCGTCGCTGGGGCGGAAGCCGCTCCAGACCATGCCGGTCGGGTGGTGCGCCGCGCCGCGCCCGCCGCGCGTGAGCGTGTCGCTGGGCAGCACGCAGTACGCCTCGGGGCGCTCGAAGGTGTACGCGGAGCGCGCGTCGTGATCCTGCTCGGTGTGCAGGACGTCCAGAACGGTGTGCAGCGTGGGGCGCAGGTCCAGCGGCGCCTCGTCCGTCACCTGCCAGTACCGCCACGCCAGCCACAGCGGGTAGCACAGCGAATCCAGCTCGTACTTCCGCTCCCACACCCACGGGCCCGGCGCGGGCCGGTCGAAGTGGTACTCGTCGCCCGGCTCGCGGTTGAAGGCGTTCGCGTACGGGTCCACGCTCAGCAGGTGCGCGTGCTGCCGGATCACGCCGGCCACCGCGCCGCGCACGACGGGGTCCGCCGCGCACAGCGGCAGGTACGGGCTCATCTGCGCGGCCGAGTCCCGCAGCCACATGGCGGGAATGTCGCCGGTCTGCACGAACACCCGCCCGTCCGGGAGGGTGTCGAGGGTCGTCTGCCAGGTGTTCGGGTAGCAGCAGGCGAACAGCGCCGCGAGCGCCGGCTGGCCGCTCAGGCGCGCCTGCACGCGCGTGATCACGCCGGTCTGCTGAGGGGTGAGGGCCCGCTGGGGGGCCGGCATGGGGTCCTGATGCACGGGGGGGGTGACGGTGTGGGTCATGGGGTCCTTTGCGGGAAGACCCGCAGGGCCCCACGCGCGGTGGGGCCGCCTGCGGGAGCGGGTGCTTACTTGCAGCTGGACTTGTACACGTACTGCGCGAACGCGGGCTGGTTGATGTTCGCGCGGGTCAGGCCGACCCCGCCGGTGGGGATGGACTTGGCCACGGCCTGGCCCATCAGGGCCTTGCGGGCGGTCTCGACGGCCAGGGCGCCCATCTGGGCGGGTTTCTGCGCCACGATCGCCTGGATCTGGTTGCTCTTGAGGGCCGCGACGAGGGCGGGGGCGGCGTCGAAGCTCACGACGCTGATCTTGTCGCGGCGGTCCTCGGGCAGCTGGCGGATCGCGCCGGCTGCGACGAGCGCCTCGTTGTTGGCGATCAGGAACATACCGGTGATGTCGGGGTTCGCGGCGAACGCGGCGCTGAATGCGGAGGCGTCCTCGCTGGCGCCCTTGTAGACGATCTTGATATTCTTGTGGTTGGCCTTGATCTCGTCGATGAAGCCCTGGATGCGGTCGGCGACGGTGGTGATGCCGGGCGTGATGGGGGGGATCAGCGCGGTGCCCTTCTCACCCATGAGTTTGGCGAGGGTGCGGGCGGCCTCGGCGCCCAGGGCGCGGTTGTCCGAGGAGATGTTGCTGACCACGAAGCTGGAGTCCGCGAGGCGGGTGTCCACGCCGATGATCTTGATGCCCTTGTCGTTGGCGGCCTTGAGGGGCGCGAACAGGGCGCGGCCGTCGTTCACGGCGATGGCGATGGCCTGTGCGCCGCTGGCGGTCACGGCGTTCACCACGGGCGTCTGGAGGGTGGCGTCCCAGCGGGGCGCGCCCTGCACGGTCAGTTCCACGTCCCCGAGGCGGCGGGCGGCCTCGACGGCGCCGCACTGCATGGAGGTGTAGAAGTTGTCGGTGGTGGTGCCCAGGATCAGGGCGATCTTGTACTTCTTGGGGGCCGTCTGGGCCTGCGCGGGCTGCGCGGCGCTGATGAGGAGGAGGGTGCTGAGGGCGGCGGTGCTGAAGTGACGCATGGTGTGCTCCTTTAGGTGGGTCCGGTGGACCGGGTGACGGGGCGGGGCTGGGGGGTGCGGGCCGGGTGGGGTGGCGTCAGCCGCCTTCGGTGCGGCCGCGGCGTTTGACGAGATCGATGTAGACCACGGCGATCAGGACGATGCCGACGATGATGTACTGCCAGTAGGGGAGGACCTGCATCATCACGAGGCCGTTGGAGAGCACGCCGGGGATGAACACGCCGACCGCCGTGCCGACGACCGTGCCGGTCCCGCCGAAGAGGCTGGTGCCGCCCAGGACGACCCCGAGGAGCGCGGTGAGGTTGTCGTTCTGGTGGGCGGCCAGGGTGGTGGAGCCGTAGCGGGCGAGGCTCATGAAGCCAGCCAGACCGGCCCCGGCGCCGGAGATGAGGTACAGGGTGATGGCGACGCGGTCGATGTTGATCCCGGCGCGGCGGGCGGCCTCGGCGTTCGAGCCGGTGGCGCAGGTGTACTGCCCGAAGCGGGTCTGGGAGAGGACGAACGAGCCGATGGCGACGGCCAGGGCGGCCACGACGATGGGGACGGGCAGGCCGAGCACCTTGCCCTGGCCGATGTGGTCGAGCATGACCTTGGGCACGGCGTACAGGTCCACGCCGCCTGTGAGGACGTACGCGGCGCCCTGCGCGACACTGAGGGTGCCGAGCGTGACGATGATGCTGGGCACGCGCGCCTTGACGATCAGGAAGCCGTTCACGAGTCCGGCAAGCAGGCCCGTGCCCAGGCAGACGATCAGCCCGATCAGGACCGCGCCCCACCCGCCGTCGGCGCCGCCCAGGGCGCCCATGGCCTGGGTGCCCAGAACGCAGGAGAACACCAGGACGGCGCCGACCGAGAGGTCGAAGCGGGCGCTGGTCATGATGAAGGTCAGGCCCACGCCCAGCAGGACGATGCCGGAGTAGTCGACCATCAGGGTCTGGATGTTGTAGAGGGTGGCGAACTTGCCGGGGAACAGCGCGGTGAACAGCGCCATGACGACCAGCAGGGTGCCGGCGGTGAGCATGGCCTGGGAGGCCAGCACGCGGCGCAGCGCGAGTTTGGCGGGGGCGGGCGGGGTGGGGCGGGTGGTGGTCATGCGGCTCCCGTGACGCTCAGGCCGGTCATGTCGGCCACGACTTCCTCGATGCTGGTGTCGGCCTTGCGGCGCGCGGCGACGCGGCGGCCCAGGCGCAGCACCTCGATGCGGTCGGCGACCTCGAAGACGTGCTGCATGTTGTGGCTGACGAGCACGACCGCCACGCCCTGGTCGCGGACGCGCAGGATCAGGTCGTTCACGTGCCGGGACTGCACCACGCCGAGGGCAGCGGTGGGTTCGTCCATCAGGACCATCTTGCTGGCCCAGACCATGGCGCGGGCGACCGCGACGCCCTGGCGCTGCCCACCGGACATGCCGATGACCTTGGCTTGGGCGTCCTGGATGTTCACGCCCAGGCGGGTGAAGGCCTCGACGGTGCGCTCGTGCATGGCGCGGCGGTCGAGCATGCCCAGGCGGCCCAGCAGGCCGGGGCGCAGGATCTCGCGGCCCAGGAAGAGGTTCCCGGAGGGGTCCATGTCGGGCACGAGGGCGAGGTCCTGGAAGACGGTCTCGATGCCGAGGGTGCGGGCGTCGAGGGGCGAGGTCATCTGGACGGGACGCCCCTCGAAGAGAATCTGGCCCTCGTCGGGCTGGATGGTACCGGTGATGGCCTTGACGAGGGTGCTCTTGCCCGCGCCGTTGTCGCCGAGCAGGGCGACGACCTCGCCGGGGTAGACGGTGAAGTCGGCGCCGCGCAGGGCCTCGACGTGCCCGTAGCGTTTGGTGATGCCTCGGGTTTCCAGCAGGGGTGGGGCCGACATGAGTTCCTCCGGTGCGGTGCAGGGGGCGGCGTCACGGACCGGGTGTCCGGGACGGGGGCGGGGGTAATCCGGGGTGGGATCTGATCTGTGTGACAACGTTGACATGACTGTAGGTCCAGCTTCGTGGAAAGTCAATGCACTCGACAGGCCACCCGCCCCGGTAAGCCGCATACGCCAGGCCGGGCGAGGGCCCGGCAGGCCGCGGCTGTTCAAAAACCCGGCGAATTGAACCGAGTCGAGACAACGTTGACATGGCGTACTGGCGGCTGCGCAGCGCTTTACCCCCGCGGGAGGTACACTGCCCGAATGAACGCCCGCCCCACGATGCAGGACGTCGCCCGCCTGGCTGGCGTCAGCATCAAGACGGTCTCCCGCGTGGTCAACAACGAACCCCGCGTCGACCCCGACACCCGCGCGCGCGTGCAGGCCACCATCGACGAACTCGGCTTCCGCCGCAACGAACAGGCCCGCAGCCTCCGCCCCGGCCAGAGCAGCTCCCTGATCGGCCTCGTCAGCGGCGACCTCGGCAACCCCTTCTATTCCGCCATCGCCCGCGGCATCGAGGAGGTCGCCTACGAACACGGCCACCTCCTGCTCACCGCCAGCAGCGAGGAACAGCCCGCGCGCGAACGGCAACTCCTCGAAACGTACCTGCAACACAACGTCGCGGGCCTGATCGTCGCCCCCACCCTTGACGCCGCCCACACCATCACGCCCGAACTGCTGCGCGGCGTGCCGCTCGTCAGCGTGGACCGTCCCGTCAGCGATCCGGACCCATTCGACACCGTGCTGCTCGACAACCGCGCCGGCGCCTACCGGGCCGTCACGCACCTCATCCACGACGGCCACACCCGCATCGGCATCATCGACGGCAACCCCCGCGTGTACACCGGGCAGGAACGCACCGCCGGGTACCTGAACGCCCTGCGTGACGCCGGACTCACCCCGCACCCCAACCTCATGATTCACGGCCACCACGGCGCCCAGCACGCGGAACAGGCCACGCACCAGCTGCTCAGTCAGGACCAGCGGCCCAGCGCGATCTTCGCCACCAACAACCGCATCGCCACCGGCGTCATCCGCGCCCTGCACGCCCGGCGCCGCACGCTGGCGGTGGCCAGCTTCGACGACTTCGAATTCGCCGACGTCATCAACCTGCCCCTGACGCTCGTCTCCTACGACGCCATGGACCTCGGCCGCGCCGCCGCCCGCCGCCTCCTGCAACGCATCCAGGGGGACACCAGCCCGCCGCAGCGCCTGACGCAGCCCGTCACGCTGCGGGTGCCCGGCGAGGCCCACTGACCACCCCCACCGCGGCCGCCCGGCGGTCACATGTGTCCCCGACAGGAGAGAGGGACCGCTACCCTGCCGGACGTGACCTCCGCCGCCCCGGCCACCCGCTCCCCGCAGACCCGCTGCCCTGCCCCGCTGCTGGACGCGGCAGGCACCCTGCACGCCGGGCCGGAAGAGACCGGTGCCAAGGCGTGGTCCCTGGCCCGCCTGCACCACTACGGCTTTCGCGTGCCGGAGGTGCTGGTCGTGCCCGCCCACGTGCACCGCGACTGGCTGGATACGGCGCCTGTGCCCAGCACCCGCCCGGATCTCCTGAGGGCATGGGCGGCCCGCGCGCCGCTCCCGACTGCTCTGGTGGCGGCGTTGCAGACCCTGGCCGGGCGTGGCCGGCACTGGCGCGGCGGGCACTGGGCCGTGAGATCCTCCTCGCCGCACGAGGACCACGCGGCGCACGCGTTCGCCGGGCAGTACCTCACCCGCCTGAACGTCGCGGCCGCCGACCTGCCCACGGCGGTGCGGGACGTCTGGCAGTCCCTGTGGACCGAGCACGCCGTCACGGCCCGCGCGCGCAGCGGCGCCAGGCCCGACATGGCAGTCCTGTTGACCCCGATGGTGGACGCGGTCAGCAGCGGCGTGACCTTCACGGCCGACCCCGTCACGGGAGCGCCGGACCGTCTGAGCGTTCACGCGGCCTGGGGCCTGGGGGAGCAGGTCGTGCAGGGCCACGCCGCGGACACGTGGACCTTCCGCACCGACCCCCTGACCAGCACGTTGCGCCTGATCAGTGCCCATGTGGCCAGCAAGACGGAACAGGTCCGCCCGCAGCCGGGCGGTGGCGTGCAGGTCACCGGGGCGCCCCCCGGGCAGGCCGATCAGCCCGCCCTCAGCCGCCCGCAGGCCCTGAACGTGGCGCAGCTGACCCGCCTGGCGGCCCTGAGTCTGGACTTCAGCAGGCCCTGCGACCTCGAATGGGCCTTCGACGGCCGCGACGTGTGGCTTCTCCAGGCCCGGCCCATCACCACGCCGCCCCTTCAGCCCATCATGTGGACCCGGGGGAACATCGGCGAGGTGACCCCGCACCCCCTGCGCGCCGTGGACTGGAGCGCCGCGCAGGTCATCACGCCCCACGTCCTGAACGGGGCGCTCACCGTGGCCCGAGTGCCCGCCGAACCGGACGCCCCGCGCTGCGCGCTGCGCGGCGGGTACCTTTACCTGAACGCCACGGGCCTGCACCGCGATCTGCGCCGCGCATTCGGCCTGACCGCGGCGGACGTGAACGCCCTGATCGGCGGCCCACCGCTCGCGCCCGCAGACGAGGTCACGCCAGTTGTGCGGTCCGTCCAGATGGCCAACCTGCTGAAGCTGGCGGTCCGCATGCCCGGGCTGCGCCTGCTGGGCCGCTTTCAGGCCACGCGGCTGATCCGCTGGAGCGCGCGGCAGGCCGGCGCGGCCCTGCCCACAGGCCCGGCAGCGCTTTCCCAGGCCCTGGAGGCCACCTTCGGTCAGCTGCTGGGCCGGCGGGCGCTGTTCCTGCTCCAGGGGAGCGGCGCCGCCACCTGGGTGCTGCGGGGACTGCTCACGACCCTGCGGCCCGGCGAGGGCCCGGCGCTGGCGCTGGATCTGCTGCAGGGGGGCCGCCCCAGCGTCAGTGCCGCGCAGGCGCATGACCTGGCCCGACTGGCTGATCTCGCCCGGACCGATCCGGCCGCGCGGGCGTGGCTGCAAGCGGCCGAACCGGACTGGCCGCCACCCCATCCGGTTGGGCGGCCGCTGCGCAGAGGCCTTCAGCGGTTCCTGCGCCGGTACGGGCACCGCGCCACCCTGGAGAGCTACAGCTCGCCGCCCCGCTGGCGAGACGACCCCCGGCCGGTCCTGGCCCACCTGGCCCTGCTGCTCGACCGGCCGCCCCTCACGGCCCGGCCCCGCCGCCCGGTCCGGGCCGCCCTGTGGTGGCCGGTCGCGGCGCTGCTGGCCGCGCTGGCCCGTCAGGAACTCCGCGACCGTGAACTGGGCCGCAGCGCCGTCTTCAGTCCCGTCGGACCGTACAGGCGCGTGCTCCTCGGCGCCGGGACCCAGTGGGCCGCGCAGGGCGTCCTGACCCGGGCGGAGGACGTCTTCGACCTGACGCTGCCCGAGGTGCACGCCGCCCTGCGCGGCGAGCGGCCCCTCAGGGGCCTGCGTGACCTCACCCGTGACCGTCAGGCCACCCTGGCCCGTCAGCAGGCAACGCGCCCGCCTGATCTCCTCATGGAAGGTTCCGTCAGTCCAGCTCAGGCCTCACCGCCCCCAGCGCCGCCGGGAGGGCTCCCCAGCTGGTCCGGGACCTGCGCCAGCCGGGGTGCTGTCACGGGCCGCGCGTGCGTGCTGCGTAGCCCGGCCGACCACGCCGACCTGCGCCCCGGTGACATTCTGATCGCCCCCAGCGCCACGCCCGCCTGGACGCCCCTGTACCTGCAGGTCCGGGGACTCGTGCTGGAGACCGGCGGCCTCCTCTCACACGGCGCGATCGTGGCCCGCGAATTCGGGCTGCCCACCCTCATCAACGTCCCGGGGCTCCTGAACGAGGTGCAGACCGGCGATCACCTGCACCTTGACGCGACGAACGGCACGCTCACCCGCGTGGCCCGGACCGGTCCATGACCGCCCGGTCCCTGCGTCAGCGGGTCATCCGCGCCGCGCTGCTGTTCCTAGGGTTCAAGTTCGCCACGTTGCTGGTCAATGCCCTGAGCCTGCCGCGCCTGCACGCTGCTCCGGCGCCCGGGGCGCGCCGCGTGTCCATCCTGATTCCCGCGCGGGACGAGGCGCGCAACCTCGCCCAGCTGTTGCCGGGCGCGGTCCGGCAGGGGGCGCTGGAGGTCCTGGTGATTGACGACGGCAGTACCGACGGCACGGCTCAGGTGGCCCGCGCGGCCGGCGCGCGCGTCGTGCCGGGCCGGCCCCTTCCACAGGGCTGGAAGGGCAAGAGCTGGGCCTGCCATCAACTGGCCGAGCAGGCCAGTGGGGACATCCTGTTGTTTCTGGACGCCGACGTGCGCCTGCACCCGGGCGCCGCCGCCGCTCTGGCCGCGCACCTTCAGGCCAGCCGGGCGGGCCTGGTCAGCGTGCTGCCCCGCCCGCAGCAGCTCAATCTCGGCACCCGTCTTCTCGCGCCGCTGGTGGACGTGATGGTGCTCACGTGGCTGCCGTACCCCATCCAGCGGCTGCGCTGGCCCGGCGCGACCACCGCCAACGCGCAGGTGATGGCCTTTCGCCGCGCGGCGTACGACGCGGCCGGTGGGCACCGCGCCGTGCGCCACGAGATGCTGGAGGGCACCCAGCTGGCCCGGCGGGTGCGGGCCACTGGCTGGCCGGTCACGAAGACCGTGGGCGCCGCCCTGATCGGGATTCGGGCCTACGCCTCCTATCCGGCGTCGGTGCAGGGGTTCAGCAAGCACGCGCTGCACGTGCACCTCGGCTCGCGGGCGCTGATGGTCGCGCTGAGCGCGCTGCATTTTCTGGTGTACACGTGGCCGTGGCTGATCCCGGCCGGTGGGCGCGCGCACTGGGCGCTCCGTCTGCTGGGCCCGGCCGAGCGGATCCTGGTGAACCTGTTCACCGGGCGGCGCCGCGCTGCGGACCTGGGTGAAGGCCTGCTCGTTCCCCTGACCCTGCCGGCAGCGCTGCCGGCTTACCGGCTCGCCCTGCGAGCGCGGGTGACCTGGAAGGGACGCGCCTATGAGAACGACCCGTCCCGGCCCTGATCCGGGAGATCAGGTTACAAATCACTTTACATTACAAAGTGATGGGATTATGGTGGCGGGCATGTCTGACGTGTCTGCCCTCTTCGAGCCCTACACCTTCCGCAGCGGCGTGCAGGTCCGTAACCGCCTGGCGCTGGCGCCCATGACCACCACCTCCGCCGACCCGGACGACAACGTTTCCGCCGCGGAACTCGACTACATCGCCCGGCGTTCCGCTGGCGTCGGCCTGGTCATCACGGCGGTCGCCTACGTCACCCCGGGCGGCAAAGGCTTCCCCGGCCAGTTCGGCGCTGAACACGACGGCCGCCTCGACAGCCTGCGCGCCCTCGCCGGACGCATCAAGGCCGCCGGCGCCCGCGCCGTGCTCCAGATCTTCCACGCCGGACACAACGCCCCGCCCGAACTGGTGGGTGGAGACGTCACCTCCGCCAGCGACGTCCCGTCCACCCAGGCGCACCGCGCCCACGTGCCGGTCCGCGCGCTGAGCAGCGACGAGGTGGCCGCCATCGTCCGGGACTTCGGCCACGCCACCCGCCGCGCCATTGACGCCGGTTTCGACGGCGTGGAAATCCACGGCGCCAACGGCTACCTGATCCAGCAGTTCGTTTCCGCGCACAGCAACCGCCGCGAGGACCAGTGGGGCGGCACTCCCGAAAAGCGGCTCGCGTTCCCGCTGGCCATCATTGACGAGGTCCAGCGGGCCCGCGCCCAGGCCCCCCAGCCGTTCCTGATCGGGTACCGGTTCTCGCCCGAGGAACCGCAGGATCAGGGCCTGACCATGCACGACACCTTCGCGCTGCTGGACGCGCTGCGCGAACGCCACCTCGACTACGTGCACGTGTCTCTGCACGAGTACGACGCCACCCCCCGCCGCGGCGGCGACCCCGACCGCACCCGCCTCCAGCAGATTGCCGAGCACCTGGGTGACACGCCCCTGATCGGCGTGGGCAACATCTGGACGCCAGCAGACGCCCAGCGCGCCCTGGACCTGGGTGCGACCTTCGTGGCCCTGGGGCGCGCCCTGCTGCTTGACCCGGAATGGGTTCAGAAAGTGCAGGCTGGCCGCGCCAACGACCTGCGCACCACCTTCACGCCTGCCGACCGCGACGCCCTCACGCTTCCGGAACCCATGTGGGGCGTCCTGACCGGATTCATGCTCAAAGACCGCCTCGTCACACCCGCCGAAGCTCACGCCTGACCCGGCGACCATGACCGGCTGAGCCTGCGGTTCCCGCGCAGGCCCGCCGCGCCAGGGAACAAACAATCAGACGCCTCGCTGAGGCCCTGCGCCGCCCGGCACTCCACGCGAGTGCCGGGCGGCGCCCGTCTTGTGGGGTGTGGCTGGCGCTTCTGGTCCTGGGCGGTGGCGGCCGCTGCGTGGGGTGGAACGGCCGGGTGCTGAAGGGAGGCGCCTTTGTGAGCGTTGCTGATCGAGTGTTGACATGATTGATTGTTTGTGCGCATACTCATGGCACGAAGAGGAAATCAATCAGACACGCTCAACCGAGAGCGATGCCATGGAGGAGTGCATGCAGTACGCCACCCGCCTCAATTCACTCAGGTCCAGACCGGAGCTGTACTTCCCGCCGGGCCGGATCACCACCCTCGATCTGCTGCGCCGCGCCACCCAGATTCAGGGCCTCAACTCGCTGAGCATGAACTACCCCGAGCACTTCGCCGACACGACCCTGGCCGAGGTTCGCCAGTTTCTGGGCGACGCCGGGCTCACGCTCGACAGCCTGAACATCCGCTTCCCGGCAGAGGACTTCGGGGACGGCGGCTTCACCCACCCGGACGCCCGCGTGCGGCAGGCCGCCATCGACCTGACGTGCCGCGCCGTGGACGCCTGCGTCGAGCTGGGTGGACAGGACATCATCGTCTGGCCCGGGTACGACGGCTTCGACTACCCCTTCCAGGACGAGTACGCCCGCATGTTCGACGACACCGTGGCGGCGTTCGCGCGGATCGCAGCGCACAACCCGGCGGTCCGGATCGGCATCGAGTACAAGCCGCGCGAACCCCGCAAGCACTCGCTGCTGGCCAACATGGGCGAGACGCTGCTGGCGGTCAGTGCCGTGGACGCCGACAACCTGGGCGTCGTGCTCGACTACTGCCACACCCTGATGGCCAACGAGCACCCGCCGAAGGTGGCGGGGCTGGCCCTGGGACGCGGCAAACTGTTCGGCGTGCACCTCAACGACGGCTACGGCCAGCAGGACGACGGCATGATGGTGGGCACGGCCTCGCTGGTCACGACGGTGGAACTGCTCGTGACGCTGCTGCGGCACGGCTACGCCGGATCGATCTACTTCGACACCTTCCCCGTCCGTGAGGACCCGGTGCGTGAATGTGAGTGGAACATCCGCATCTCTGAGCGTTTGCTCGGGATGGCCCGGGAGGTCGTGGCCACCACGCCGCCCAGCACCACCCACGACCCCTTCACCGTGACCCGCGTGATCGAACAGCTGCTCATCCCGGAGCGGGTGCATGTCTGACGTCCTGGTGGTGGGCAGCATTCACCTTGACCGCATGGTGAGCGTGGCCGCCTTCCCCCAGCCCGGCGAGACCATCGTCTCGCTGGACACCTGGACGCAACTGGGCGGCAAGGGCGCCAACCAGGCCGTGGCCAGCGCGCAGCAGCATCCGACCCGGCTGGTGGCCTGCGTCGGCCGGGACCGGGACGGCGAACAGGCCCGCGCCCTCCTGACCGCCCGGGGCGTCAGCGTGGTCCTCAGCGAGTCCGCGACCCAGGCGACCGGCAGCAGCGTCGCCCTGATCGACGCGGCCGGCGAGAACATGGGCATCATCGCGCCCGCCGCCAACACCGACCTCACGCCAGCCGCCGTCACCGCCGCGCTGGACACGCCGCCCGCCCTGGTCCTCTGCCAGTGGGAGACGCCGCCGGACACCCTGAGCGCCGTTCTGGAGGCCGCCCGCCGCCGCGGCATTCCCACCCTGCTCAACGCCGCGCCCTGGCGCGAGGACTACCGCGCCCTGCTGCCCCTGGCCGATCACGTGATCGTCAACGCGGTCGAGGCCGCCGCCTGGCTGGGCCGGCCGGTCGACCCGCACGCCCAGACCCTTCCCTTCGACCATCCCAGCGTCACCGTCACCCTCGGAGCGGACGGCGCCGCCCACTACGCGCGCGGCCACCTCCGCCACCGCCAGCCCGCCCCCCGCGTGCAGGCGCAGTCCACCCACGGGGCCGGCGACCGCTTCGTGGGCACCCTCGCCGCGCACCTCGCGCAGGGCCGCGCCCTCCCGGACGCCCTGAGCGCCGCCAGCGCCGCTGCCGCCACCTTCGTGCAGACCCTCCACAAAGCCGAACTTCACACCGAACTTCAGCCTCACCGTTAAAGGAGCACACTCATGCGCAACCGGACTGTTCTGACCCTGACCCTGGCCCTCACCGCCCCGCTCGCCGCGGCCGCCACCTTCTCCCCGGACGCGGAAAAAGACCGCATCGACTCCACGCAGCTGACCGCCAAGTTCGGCCCCGTCCCCAAACTCCCGGCCGACACCCGCATCGGCGGCGTGATGAAGGCGCTGTCCAACGAGTACTGGCAGCTGCTGCGCAAGGGCTACCAGAATGGCGCGCGCAAGTACGGCGTGCAGGTCGACGCGCAGGCTCCCAGCAACGAGAGTGACCAGATCGGGCAGCTCAGCATGATGAACACCATGATGGGCAAGGGCTACAAGGCGTTCCTGCTCTCGCCGCAGACGGACGCGAACCTGCTGCCCGGCGTGCAGCGCGCCAAGGACCGCCAGCTGCTCACCATCAACGTGAACGACGCGCTCGTGTCCACCACCCCACACTTCGTCGGCAACATCCAGCGCCAGAACGGCGTCAGCGTCGCCGAGTACCTCATCAAGACATTCCCCGCAGGCGGTAAGGTCGCCGTGATCGAGGGCCAGCCCGGCGTGTACGCCGCGGGCCAGCGCACCGGCGGCTTCAAGGACACCCTCGCCAAGAGCAAGTTCAAGATCGTGGCCAGCGTGCCCGCCAACTGGGACCGGCAGCAGGCCTTCAACGTCGCCCGTGACATCCTGCGCAAGAACCCGGACCTGACCGCGTTCTACGCCAACAACGACACCATGGCCCTCGGCGTGGTCGAAGCCGTGAAGTCCGCCGGGCGACTCGGCAAGACCCTGGTCTTCGGCACGGACGGCATCAACGCCGCCTACGACAGCATCAAGAAGGGCGAACTGACCGGCACCGTGGACTCCTTCCCGGTCCTGACGGGCGAGGTCGCCATGGAAGTCACGGTGCGCCTGCTGGCCGGGCAGAAACTGCCGCGCGTGATCGCCACGCCCCAGGCGCTGGTCACGAAAGCCAATTACAAGCAGTACGAGCAGTTCAAGTAAGGAGCTGCCCGTGACCGCACTCCTGTCCGCCCACGACATCCGCAAAGCCTTCAGCGGCGTGACCGTGCTGCAGGGCGTGTCCTTCAGCGTCGAGCCGGGCGAGGTGCACGCCCTGCTGGGCGAGAACGGGGCCGGCAAGTCCACCCTGCTCAAAACCCTGTTCGGGATCTACCAGGCGGACAGCGGCGTCCTGCGGGTGGACGGCCAGGAGGTCACCTTCCGCGGTCCCCGCGACGCGCAGCGGCACGGCGTCGCCATGATCCACCAGGAGCTCGCGCTCGTGCCTGAACTGAGTGTCGCGCAGAACGTGCTGCTCGGGCAGGAAGGGCAGGGCCCCTGGCTGAACTACCGCCACCTGAATGACCGCGCCCGGCCGTACCTGGACCAGGTCGGGCTGCAGGTAGACCCCCGCCGACCGGTGCGGCAGCTGACCATCGCGCAGCAGCAGATGGTGGAGATCGCCCGCGCCCTGGCGCTCCAGGCCCGGGTGATCATCATGGACGAGCCGACCTCCAGCCTCGCCATGCAGGAGATCGAGGCGCTGTACGGCGTGATCCGCACCCTGACCGCGCGCGGCGTGGGCATCGTGTACGTCAGTCACCACTTCGACGAGATCGAGGCCCTGGCCGACCGCGTGACTGTGCTGCGCGACGGCCAGCACATCGCCACCGTGGACCAGCGGGCCGTGACCCGCGAGCAGCTGGTGTCGATGATGGTCGGCCGGGACATTCCGGCGCTGCACGGTCAGGCGCCCCGGCCCCTCGGGGACGTGCGGCTGGACGTGCGGGGCCTGACGCGCCGTGGCGTGTTCGAGGACGTGACGTTCCAGGTGTGCGCCGGGGAGATTGTCACGCTGGCGGGCCTGATCGGCTCGGGCCGCACCGACGTGCTGCGCGCCGTCTACGGCGCGGACGGCGGCGTGACCGGCACCGTCCACCTCGACGGGGAGGCGCTGGCGCGCCGCTCGCCGGACCGCCTGATGCGCCGCGGCGTGGGCTTCATCGCCGAGGATCGCCGCCAGCAGGGCATCGTCCCGGACGCCCCGGTCAGCCTGAACCTGCTGCTCACCAGCTGGGCCAAGGGCAAGGTGGGCCTGGGGGCGCGCGAGAGCCGCGCCGTGGTCGAGCCGCTCATGGAGCGGCTGCGCGTGCGGCCCGCCAACCCGCAGCAGATCATCCGGCGCCTGTCGGGTGGCAACCAGCAGAAGGTCATCCTGGCGCGCTGGCTGGCCGCTGGCTGCACGCTGCTGCTCATCGACGAACCCACCCGCGGGATCGACGTGGCCAGCAAGGCCGACCTCTACGCGCTGCTGGACGAACTCGCGGCGCAGGGCGTGGCGGTGCTGATGGTCTCGTCGGAACTGCCCGAGGTGCTGCGCCTGAGTGACCGTGTGCTCGTCATGCGCGGCGGGCGCGTCGCGGGAGAACTCTCAAGGCAGGAGGCCAGCGAGGAACGCATCCTCGCGCTGGCGACAGGAGCGAACGCCGATGCAACAGGTTACGCAGATGCAAGCGACTAAACGGCCCAACGTTCTTCAGCAGGTGCGCGAGGCGGGCATCCTGGCGGTGCTGCTGCTCGGCGCGCTGATCTTCAGCTTCACGGTGCCGTCGTTCTTCACGGTGGACAACGTCATCAGCGGCATCGGCCTGAGCGCCGCGATTAACACGGTGGTCGCCATCGGCCTGACGTACGTGATCATTACGGGCGGCATCGACCTGAGTGTCGGGTCGGTCGCCGCGCTCGCCGCTGTGATCGGCGCGGACCTCATGCAGCGCGGCACGCCGGCCCTGCTGGCCGTGCTGATCGCGCTGGCCGTGGGCGCCCTCGCCGGGCTGATCAACGGGCTGCTCGTGACCCGCGTGAAACTCGCGCCCTTCATCGTCACGCTGGGTACCATGACCTTCTACCGCGGCCTGGCGCTGTCGTACACGAATGGTCAGCCGATCCTGTCCATGCCCGACGGGTTCAAGCAGGCGCTGGGCGGCACGGTGGCGGGCCTGCCCATGCCGCTCGTGATCGCGGTGCTGCTCGTGATCCTGGGCAGCCTGCTGCTGCGCTACACGAAAACCGGGCAGTACATCCTGGCCATCGGGGGCAACGCCGAGGCGGTGCGCCTGAGCGGCATCAACGTCAGCCGCTACACCACCCTGACGTACGTGATCTCCGGCGTGATGGCCGCCGTGGCGGCGCTGGTGCTGGTTGCGCAGCTGGGCGCGGCCGAACCCATCCTCGGGAACGGCTGGGAACTCAACGCGATTGCAGCGGCGGTCGTGGGCGGCGCCAGCCTCTCGGGCGGGAAGGGCAACATCGTGGGGGCGCTGCTGGGCGCGCTGCTGCTGAGCATGCTCCAGAATGTCCTGACGCTGCTGAACGTGCAGGCGTTCTACCAGATGCTCGCGACCGGCCTGATCATCATCGGGGCGATGGTCATCGACCGCTACACCCGCGGCGAGTAACGCGCGCGTCGGCTGGCACCGGGAGGCCCTGGTGCCAGCCGGCGCTGCTGTCCGGTGTCCCCCCGGCCCGTCAGGGGGCCGCGAGTACCAGCTCGGGCCCGGCGGTGCGCAGCCAGGGCAGGTCGGCGGCCCCGGCGTCCGTGATGATCTGCTGCACCTGATCCAGCGGGCACACCTGCGCCATGGCCCGCGCGCCGAACTTGGTGTGATCGGCCAGCAGGACCGTGCGGGCACTCGCGGCAATGGCCAGCCGCTTAACCACCGCTTCCTCCAGGCCCGCGTTGGACACGCCGCGTTCATCGACGGCGTGCGCGCCCATCAGGTACACGTCCGCGTGCAGGTCCCGCAGGTACGCCTCGGTCCAGGGGCCGGTGATGCTGAAGCTGTTGCTGCGCACCCGGCCGCCCAGCAGCAGCACCTCCGTCTCGCCCACGGCCAGGGTCTGCGCGGCGGGCAGGTCCAGCGTGATGGCCGTGATGGGCCGCCCAGCCAGGCAGCGCGCGACCTCCTGCATGGTGGTGCCCGCGTCGAGAATGACGGTCGCACCGTTCGGGATTTCCTGCGAGGCGCGCAGCGCGATTGCGGCCTTCTCGTGGCGCATGCGTGCCGCCTTGGCGGCGAAGGCCGGTTCCTGCGTGAGGCTCAGGCGGGCGCGCATGATGCCGCCGTGCGTGCGGGCCACGAGGCCCCGCTCGGACAGTTCAGTCAGGTCGCGCCGGACGGTTGCGAGGGACGCGCCGACCTCGTCGGCAATCTGCTGCGTGAGGAGCTTGTCGTGAATTTCGAGCAAACTGAGGATGCGTTCCTGACGCTCGAGCGGTAACAGCATGCGGTCAGTATACGCTCTGCCGTGATCGAATTCAGGGCAAACGTGCAGAAACAATCATGTCGGGCTGTCCTCCCGTCAACGTGGCCCCGCCGGGCGCAGTGACCCCAGCGTCGAAGCCGCCAGCGGACTCAGGGAACGGCCGCCGGCCCGCCGCACCTCAGCCGCTGGCCGCCGACCCGTGAACGATGCGGGCGTAGGCCGCCGGGTCCGTGGCCCCCTCGGTCGAGAGCACCAGCACGGAAGACGCCGGCGTCAACCCCAGGTGCGCCCGGACCCCGGCGTCACCCGGCAGCAGACTCAGCAGGCCGCCCGCCCCGGCCGCGCCACTTTCACCCGACTGGACGCCGTCCCGGGCCAGCAGGCGCATGGCCGCCTCCGCCTGCGCATCGGAGATCGCCGCCGCGGCGCTCAGGCCCCCCCGCAGGAATGGCCAGGCCAGGGGGGAGGTCTTCCCGCAGTTCAGGCCCGCCATGATCGACACGTGCGGGCCCGGCACCTCCGTCAGCTGCCCGGCCCTCAGGGAGGCCAGGACGCAGGCGGCACGGGCAGGCTCCACGCCGACCACCCGGGTGGCCCGGCCCGGAGCGCGGTAGTGCTGCACGGCCGCCATGGCCAGCGACCCCACTCCCATCTGCACGGCCATGACGTCCGGCTGCGGCGCGCCCAGCTCAGCCAGCTGTTGATCCACCTCCCGGAAGATGGTGCTGTACCCCTCCACCACCCACCCCGGCACCCGCGTGTACCCGTCCCAGGCGGTGTCACTGATCACCACGTGCCGGTCCCCGGCCCGGAGGGAGGCCGCCTCGACCGCCTCGTCGTACGTGCCGCGCACCACCTCGACCTGCGCGCCCTCGGATTCAATCGCGTGAATGCGGGCCGGGGCCATGTCGTCCGGCACGAGAATATGCGCGGCCAGGCCCAGCCAGCGGGCCACGCGCGCCACCGCCCGCCCGTGATTCCCGTCGGTTGCGGTGACCAGCGTCAGGGGCCGCTGGGGGCGCAGGCGCGCGGCCAGGTCCTCCAGCGTGGTCCACGGGCCGAACGGGTCGAAGCGGGTGTCCAGTTCACGGTACACCGCCCAGGACGCGCCGAGAATCTTGTACGCGGGCAGGTCCAGGCGCCGCGCTTCATCCTTCACCCAGGCGGCCCGCACGCCCAGGGCGGCCGCCAGGTGCGGCGCCGCCACGAGGGGCGTGGGGGCGTACCCGGGCAGGCGCCGGTGGAAGGCCAGCACCTCCGGGTCCAGGGCGGACGTGACGGTCATGGGGGGGGCCGGGTTCAGGTACGGGGGGGCAGGGGTCATCAAGGGCTCCTTGAAGGGTCAGGCGCAGAACGAGCGGACGGTGGCGGTCAGGGTCTGCCGGCACTGCTCCGCAGAAGAGAGGTCCACCCACTCCTCGGTGGCGTGGGCGCCGCCGCCACACGGCCCGAAGATGACGGTGGGAATCCCGGCGGCGGCCAGCAGCGCGGAATCCATCCAGAAGCTCTGTCCGATCACGGCCGGGCGCTGGCCCAGCACGTGGGTCGCGGCGGCCTGAAGGCTCTGCACGATGGGGGCGTCCGGCGCGATCCCGAACGCGTCGCGCGCCAGGGTGAGGCGGTGCTCCGCGTGGAAGTCAGGATCGGCCGCCAGGGCGCTCAGGCGGGCCGTGATCTCCTGCGTGACCGCCTCGGGCGTCTCGCCCGGCAGGGTGCGGCGCTCCACGAGCAGCGTGCAGCGCTCCGGGTAGCTGGACAGTTCCTGCCCCCCGCTGATCAGGGAGGCGTGAACGCTGCCGTGCCCGAGCAGCGGATGCGGCGGCCGCTGCCCCAGCTCCCGCCCCAGCGCCTCCAGCTGGCCCAGCACGCGGCCCATATGGGCAATGGCGTCCACGCCGAGGTCCGGGCGGGACCCGTGCGCGGCGCGGCCCTGCGTGATGATCTCGTGCCAGGTGAATCCCTTATGCGCTACGGCGACGCGCAGTTCGGTGGGTTCCGTGACGATCGCGGCGTCCGCCGTGACCCGCTCCAGCACGGCCTGCATGCCCAGGCTGGCGTGTTCCTCATCGGCCACGGCGGCCAGGATCACGTCGCCCCGCAGCCGGTCGCTGCGCACGTCCAGCAGCGTCAGGAGGCAGGCGGCCAGTCCGGCCTTCATGTCGTACGCGCCCCGGCCGTACAGGCGGCCACCGTGGACGCGCGGCGTGAAGGGAGCGGTCATGCCGTCCGTGCCGACCGTGTCGAGGTGGGCATTGAGGATAAGGGAGCGGCCTCCGCCTGTGCCGGGGACGCGGGCCAGGACGCTGGGCCGGCCGGGAGCGGCCTCGACGGTCTCTGAGGGGACGCCGTGGGTGGAGAGCCACGCCCGGATGAACTGGGCCAGGTCCGCCTCGCCGGGGCTGCCGGGAACCAGGGACGGATTGACGGAGTTCACGCGGACGAGATCTGCCAGCAGACCGGTGAGGGCTTCAGCCATACTGATATATTACATATCAGTTACACTTGATGGTACCCATGCCGATCCCCCCCACGGCTCCCCAACGGCCCCGCTCTCTGGCGCGCGAGGACGTCTACGCGCAGCTCAGCACCTGGATCATCGACGGCACCCTGCACCCAGAGGAGCCCCTGCGCGACCAGGACATCGCCGAGCAGCTCGGCGTCAGCCGCACCCCGGTCCGCGAAGCCCTGCGCCGCCTGGAGGACGAGGGCCTGATCGAGACGGCCCTCAACCGCTGGACCCGCGTCGCCCCCCTGCACCCCGGCCAGGCCACCGAGCTCTACCCGGTGGTCGAGGCGCTCGAGGAACTCGCCCTGCGCCTCGCCGCGGCCCACCTGACCCCCGCCGACCTGACCCTCCTGCGGGCCGCCAACCAGCAGCTGGCCCAGGCCACCGAGCGCCGCGACGCCGGAGCCGCCGTGGCTGCCGACGTCGCCTTCCACGCCGTCTGGATCACCCGGTCCGGGAATCAGGCCCTCCAGCAGACCCTGCACGGCCTGAAACGCAAACTGCGGCGCATCGAACGCGCCTACTTCGACGCCGCCAGCGCCGGGCAGGCGTCCGTGGCGGAACACGACCTCATCATCACCGCCCTGCACCACGGCCAGACGGATCAGGCGGTGATGGCGCTCAGGGCCAACTGGCAGGGCAGCCTCCAGCGCCTCCTGAACAGGCCGCGCTGACCACCACGCCTGAGTCGCCCAGGAGCGGCATCCCCTTGATCTTCAGGCGGACTCGTCGATGAACTCCACGTCCAGCCAGTACTCGGCGGCGCCCAGGTCCTCACCGGCGTCGCGCAGCACGTCCTGCCACGCCGCCCACACGTCGTCCCGCACGCCGTCGTGGCGCCTCAGGTGATCCGCCAGGGTCGCCCGCACCGCGCCGTCCACCGCCTCCACCTCCTCCCCGCGGTCCACGAGGTACAGGACGGTCAGCACGTCAGCCATCTCGGCGGCAGTCAGGTCGGCGGGGCGCATGCCCGCACCCTACCGGCTCCCCGGCTCGCCCGGATCTGCCCGCGCGGCCCCGGTCAAGAGGGACTCGGAGGGCTGTCCCCGGGTTGGCTCAAGGGCCGTTCAGGTGCGCCCCGGAGTGGCCCATCCGGGCGGCCAGCGCCGGTGCGGAAATCCGGCGTGATGACCGGTCCGCCGCGCGGCCCGGCGCTACCCTGGGGGCATGGCGACCCTCGTGATTGTCGAAAGTCCCGCCAAGGCCCGCAAGATCGCGGGCCTGCTGGGCGACGGGTTCGTGGTGCGCGCCTCGCTCGGGCACGTGCGGGACCTGCCGGGCAGCAAGGCTGAGATTCCCGAGCGGTACCGGGCACAACCCTGGGCGAACCTGGGCGTCAACCCGCAGACCTTCACGCCCATCTACGTCGTGCCGGCCGCCAAGCGCGCCACCGTGCGGGACCTTCAGCAGCTGGCGGCGAAGGCCGAGCGGGTCCTGTTCGCGTCCGACATGGACCGCGAGGGCGAGGCCATCTCGTACCACCTCAGCCGCCTGCTGAAGGTTGAGCAGCCCACCCGCATGGTGTTCACCGAGATCACCCGCGAGGCCATTCAGGCCGCGCTGAAGGCCACGCGGCCGCTGGACCTGCACCTCGTGGCGGCGCAGGAGGCCCGGCGGGTCATTGACCGGCTGGTGGGGTACCAGGTGAGCCCGCTGCTGTGGGGCAGCGTGGGCGGCAAACTCAGCGCGGGGCGCGTGCAGAGCGCGGCGCTGATGCTCCTCGCGCAGCGAGAAATGGCCCGCATGCGCTTTCGCCCCGCGACCTTCTGGGCGATCCGCGCGGAAGTCCTGACCCGCCCGAAATTCACGGCGACCGTCACGCACGTCCGCAGCAGCGAGCACCCCCAGGGCCTGCCCGTCGCGCGCGCCAGCGACTACACGCAGGACGGCGTGCTGAAACCCGGCGTGCACGTCCTGGAGATGACCGACGACCAGGCCCGCGCCCTGAGCGCCTACCTGGACGGCAAGGACGCCACCGTGACCCGTGTGGAGGTCACCGAGACCCGCTCGCGCCCCGCGCCGCCCTTCATCACCAGCACCCTGCAGCAAGCGGGCGGGCGGCTGAACCTCAGCGCCAAACAGGTCATGGACACCGCCCAGCGGCTGTACGAGGGCGGGTACATCACGTACATGCGCACCGACTCCCCGGCCCTGTCGGACGAGGCGCTGACCGAAGCGCGCCGGGAGGCCACGCGGCTGTTCGGCCCGGCCGCCGTTCCCGCCCAGCCCCGGCAGTACGCCACCCGCAACAAGAACGCTCAGGAGGCGCACGAGGCGATCCGGCCCGCCGGGACCACCTGGCGCGCCCCGGACAGCGTCGGCCTGAGCGGCGACGACCTGGCGGTGTACACGCTGATCTACCAGCGCACCGTCGCCTCCCAGATGCACGACGCCGTGTTCGACAGGACAGACGTGACCCTCACGTGCGGCGCCGCCACCCTCAGCGCGCAGGGCCGCGTGCTCAAGGAAGCCGGGTACCTGCACCTCCTTCAGGATGAGGAGGACGACAAGGAAGACCAGCGCCTCCCGGCCCTCCAGCAGGGCCAGCGGGTGCCGCTGAAGGCCCGCCCGCCCGAGGGGAAAAAGACGTCCGCCCCGACCCGCTTCACCGAGGCGACGCTCGTGCAGGCCATGGAAAAGGCGGGCATCGGGCGGCCCAGCACGTACGCGCAGACGCTCAGCACCCTCCAGACCCGCGAGTACGTCCGGCTGTCCGGCCGTCACCTGAGCGTGACCGCGGTGGGTCTGCTCGTCACCACGTACCTCGCCCGGCAGGTGCCGGAAGTCATGCAGAAGGACTTCACGGCGACCATGGAGGCCGGACTGGATGACGTGGCAGCCGGGGGCGTCACGCGGATCGCGTACCTGACGCGCTTCTGGACCGACGGTCTCGCGCAGACGATCCGCAAGGCGTCGCGGGACGCGCCGAACCTGCCCCTGCCGCACCTGGACGCCACGCGGCTGCGCGCAACCAGCAGCGGCCCGCACCTGGTGCGCGCCGGGCAGAGCGTACCACTACCCCCGGACGTGATTCCCGCTGACCTGGACGCCGATCAGACCGACGCGATCCTGAGCGGCACCTGGACCGCCAGGAAGACGGGGCGGCCGCGCGGTAGCCGGGGGACCGTCAAGGGCAGCAGGGCCAGTCGGGGCACGAAACGGCCCAAGAAGGCGGGCAAGACCAGCCGCACCGGGGACTCCTGATACGGGAGCGGCGGGGCCCAGTCGGACGCCCCGCCGGACTCCACCCGCCCTGCACCTGTCAGGTCACCGGGGCCGCCTCCTCGCGGCTCAGGAGGCGGCGCGCGGTCGTCAGGGCCTGCGCGACCACCTGATCCATGTTGTAGTACCGGTACGTGGCCAGGCGGCCCACGAAGGTCACGTCCGTCCGGGTGCGCGCCAGGGCCTCATAGCGGCGGTACAGTTCGGCGTTCTCCGGGCGCGGCACCGGGTAGTACGGGTCGCCCTGCGCCTGCGGGAACTCGTACACCACGCTGGTCTGCGCGTGCTCCTGCCCGGTGATGTGCTTGAACTCACTGACGCGGGTGTACGCGTAATCGTTGGGGTAGTTGACCGTGCCCGTCGGCTGGAACTGCGCCACGGGATGCGTCTCGTGCTGGAAGCGCAGGCTGCGGTAGGGGAGAGGCCCGTAACAGTGATCGAAGAACGCGTCGACCGGCCCGGTGTAGATCAGGTGCCGGTGCGCGATGACCGGCAGGACCTCGCGGTAATCGGTGTTCAGCAGCACGGGAATGCCGCGCAGGAGGTTCTGGAACAGCCGCGTGTACCCGTGCCGGGGCATCGCCTGGTACGTGTCCGTGAAGTACCGGTCGTCGCGGGTGGTGCGGGTGGGCACGCGCGCGGTGACGCTGGCATCCAGCTCGCTGGGATCAAGCCCCCACTGCTTGTGGGTGTACCCCTGGAAGAACTTGCGGTACAGATCACGCCCGATCTTGGACACGACCACGTCCTCGCTGGTGCGCACCTGCTCGACCGGTTCCGCGCGGGACGCGAAGAATTCCTCCAGTTCAAAGGACGTGAGGTTCAGGCCGTACAGGGCGTTCACGGTGTCGAGGTTGATGGGCATCGGGACGAGCTGCCCGTCCACGCTGGCCCGCACGCGGTGCTCGTAGGGCCGCCACTCGGTGAAGCGCGAGAGGTACGCGAACACGTCCGCCGAGTTCGTGTGGAAGATGTGCGGCCCGTACGGGTGAATCAGGACGCCCGCGTCATCGTAGGTGTCATAGGCGTTCCCGCCGACGTGGGCGCGGCGCTCCACGACCAGCACCCGGCAGCCCGCGCTGCGCAGCTGCTCGGCCAGCACGCTGCCCGCGAACCCCGCGCCGACAATCAGGTAATCGTATGGCTCAGCGGCTGGCCCGGCCTCCGGGCTCACGCGCGCCCCGAACGGACCGCTGCGGCTGCCCGCTCGGCCCGGACCTGCGCGGCCGCATCCAGCTGCCGCTGCATGTCCGCCCACGTCCTGCCCCACGAGAGCGTGCTCAGGTACGCGTCTGCCCGCGCGCGCCGGTCCTCGCCGCCGGGCGTGCCCGCCTCGGCCAGGGCGGCGCCGCACGCGGCACTGAACGCCTCGGCGCCGTCCGCGACCCGCACGAGGTCCTGCTGCCCGTACGGCCGGATCACGTCGCGGATGCCGGTCGACACGACCGGCAGGCCCGCCGCGAGGTACTCGGGGGTCTTGGTCGGCGAGATGAACGTCGTGGCGTCATTGTGCGCGAAGGGCAGCAACCCAGCGTCCCAGTGCGCCATGAACGCCGGCAGGTCCGCGTACGCCTGCATGCCGACGTAGTGCAGGTTGGGCGCCTGCGGCAGGTCCTCCGGGCTGATCTTCACGACCGGGCCGATCATCACGATCTGCCACTCCGGGTGCCGCGCGGCCAGGTCGCCCAGCAGCGCGGTGTCCAGCCGCTCATCAATCACCCCGGCGAACCCCAGGCGCGGGCGGGGCAGGTCCCGCTGCGCTGCCGGGTCATCCAGATCGGTGCGCGCCGCGTGAAAGTGCGCGGTGTCCACGCTGGACGGGAAGGGATGCGCGTTCGGATGCTGCTCGCGCTTGGCCTCGTACAGGCGGTGCCCGCCGGTGAAGACCACGTCCGCGCGGTCCAGGAGCGCCGCCTCCCGCACGCGCAGTTCGGGCGGCGCGCCACGGAACAGGCTGAGTTCATCCATGCAGTCGTACACCGTCAGGCGGGGGCGCAGCAGGGCCGCGACCGGGTATTCCATGGGCGTGTACACCCACAGGTCGTACTCCTGCACGCCCGCCTCCTGCACGAGGTTCCGCAGCAGCCGCGCCGTGCGGGCCTGCGACTCGGCCGGTGAGTGCCCGATCTCGATGTGCGGCACGCACACGTGCACGTTCGGCTGGACCTCCTGCACGTCCAGGTGATCGTCGTGCTGGCCGAAGATGGGTTCCTCGATGAAATAGACGGCGCGGTCGGCGGCGGCCTGCGTCATCAGATGCTGGGGCCGCTGGAACACGAAATTCCAGCGGAGGTGGGACAGAACAAGCAGGGCCGGCTGGGTGATGCGACTCATGGAGCCTCCTGAAAAGGGTCAAGCGGGCGCCAGCGCGCAGAGGAGCTGGCGTCGCCGGGTGGAGGCGGAATTTCCCGGACTCTAGCTCTGCCGTTCTGGTGCAAACGTAGCCATTGGTGCCGAATGACGACAGCGGGCCGGGTGTGTGAAGGTCGCGTTCAGGTTGAGGTTTCAGGCCTGCCCTGGACGCGCGCTTCGTCCCACAGCAGGTCGGTCGCTCCCAGCGGTCCACGGTGCAGTAACCACTGTGCGAGGGTCCCCAACGCGCGGCCCGGGTCCTGAGCGCCAGGTTCCAGACCGGCAACCAGCTGCCTGGCGCGCCCCGCCGCCTCACCGGTCAGCTGCTCGGCCACGGCCACGGCGGCCAGCGTGTCCTGCGGCGCCCGGTCCGGCATGCCCCTCGCGGCGGCCAGAACGGCCTGCCAGGCGCCCTCCTGCGCCGCCACCGCCCGCGCCAGCCTCCCCACGGCCGGGTCGTGCGCCGGGACGGCCTGCGCGCGCAGCTGCCCCCGGACCTGCTCGGTCACGTCATCGGCCGCGCCCAGTCGCGCCGCCAGTCCCCGCAGGGCCAGCACCGCCGCGTCCCCGGTGACCTGATCCGCCAGTGGGGCGTCAGGACGACCGGCAGGCCCGGACACCCGCAGGCTGGCCGCGGTGCCCCCCGGGGCCGGTGTGCCGCGCCCTGCCGCAGCCAGTTCAGCCGTCGCTGGCTGGCCGCCAGGGCCGCTCCGGGCGTCTGGCAGGCCGCACGGCCACTGGCGCCCCAACCACTGGGCGGCCTCCAGGTGCGCGCGGCCCACCAGGCGCAGCGTCCGGAGGCGGTCCTGTTCGGACCCCTGACCCGCCAGTCCGGTCAGCCCGGCGCGCCGCAGGGTCACGGCGGCCTGATCCAGAGTGCCGCCCCTGGCCGCGCTGAGATCCGCCAGTGCCGCGGCCAGGTGGCGGTCCGGGTCGGCGGTCAGCTCGGCCCCGCGCGCCTGCTCGTCCCGGCTCTGCTGCTCCTGCACCTGGGCGTCCCGCAGGGCGTCCAGCAGCGGCGCGTGCACCGGGCGGTACCCGTCCCGGTCCGGGTAGTCCCACAGGCCGTTGTGACAGTGGCGGTCGTCGTCCCAGCCCGGGTGGTTCACGACCGGGTACAGGCACACGCCGTGCACCGGCACGCCCTGGGCGCGCGCCTGCAGCGCCTCGGCCGCCACCCGCCGGAACCACGGCGCGCGCGCGTCATCCTCGGCGCCGGTCTCAGCGACCAGCAGGGGGCGGCCGTACCGGGCGTGCAGTTCGGCCAGCAGCGCCGACAGGGGCCGGTACGCGGCGTGCTCGGGCGGCAGCACCTCGCGCTGCTCATGCTCGGGGTGATGCCGCCACTGGTTGTACGGGTAGAAGTTCGCGCCGATGACGTCCAGGTAGCGGGGGTGGCCGCCCAGTTCCGGGTTCAGCCGGCCGCTGAGCATGTCCAGCGCCTCGAACTGCGCCTCGTGCATGGCCCGGGCGGTCAGGTCCTCCGCGGGCCGCTGCGGGTCGGGCGCCACGTGAATGAGCGGCTCGGCGTGCAGGAAGCGCGCGGTGGGCAGCACGTCACGCGCGGCGTCCATGCCCGCCAGGACCGCCCGGACCAGCGCCCGCTTGAGCCGCGCACCCTGATCCCGCGCGAACGGGTTGAGGTACCCGACCTCGCCGCCCGCCCAGGCAAAAAAGGACAGTTCGTTGATGGGGCACAGCCACACCGGTGTGGGCGGGTGCAGCGGCGACGCCTGCGCCGCGTGCCCCAGGTAGGCGGCGCACTCACGCGCGTACCGGGCAAACCGGGCGGGGAAGTCCGGCGCGAACACGTCCACGTGGTCCGGCACGCCGTAGTGCAGCAGGTCCCAGATGACCTGCACGCCCGAGTCCTGCGCGGCCTGCACCTGCGCCTGCGCGGACGAGAAGTCGAAAGTGCCGGGCTGGCGTTCAATGAGCGGCCAGCGCAGCCCGTCGCGCGCGCCGAGCAGGCCCGCGGCGCGCAGGCGGGCGTAGTCCTCTGCGGCGAAGTGATCGTGCCGGGTCGCGTCGATCACGTCCACCCGGCGGCCCGAGGGCCGGCGGTGGGCGCTGCATTCAAAGCCTCCCAGGAAAAAGGAGGGCAGCAGGGTGGATGACACGGCGCCCAGCATTGCACGCACCTGTAAGGCGACACTGCGGCGCGCGCCGCGCCGGCCAACACCGTTTCTTTAGGAAGGCCTCAGGGCCCGCGGTTATGGATGAGCTTGGTGGGAAACGTTGCATCTGCACGCCAAGAACCGCGCCTACGCTGACCGCCATGACCTGCACCCCAGCACTGGACGAACTGCATGAGCACTGATGACCGCGCGGCGGTCGAGGCGGCCCTGCGCGGCCCTGCGGTGACGCCCCCCACCCGCGCGGCGCTGCTGGCCCGCTTAAACGCCCGCTACGATCGGCAGTACTTCACGCCCGCCGAGTTCGGGCAGCTGCGCGCGGCCGCCGTGCGCCTCGTGCCGCACGACCCGGCCGAGCTGGACCTGGCTGGACTCGTGGACGACCGCCTGCACGCGGGCCGCACGGACGGCTGGCGGTACGCGGACAGCCTCCCGGACGGCGACGCCTACCGCGCCCTGCTGGCGGCCCTCCCGGCTGACTTTGCCACGCTGGCGCCCGGCGCGCAGGATGAGGCGCTGCGCGCCGTCCAGACCCGCCTGCCCCGCGCGTTCGAGGACCTGCTGGCTGAACTGGTCGAGGGCTTCGTGTCGCACCCCCTGACGAGCTACCGCTTCGGGTACGCGGGCTTCATGGACGCGCCCGGCTGGCCGCAGGTCGGGCCGAACGAACTGGAAGACCGGGAGGCGCAGTATGGCCGCTGAGTCGCGCGGGGCCCTCCCCGCAGCGCCGGACGTGCTGGTCATCGGCACCGGTGCTGGCGGCGCGCCGCTCCTGGCGCGGCTGGCCCAGGCGGGCCTGCGGGTCGTGGCGCTGGAAGCCGGGGAGCGCCACCCGCCCGGCGGGATCGCCACGGACGAGGTCGCGCAGGCGGGCCTGTTCTGGATGGATGAGCGCCTCGCGGCGGGCGGCGACCCGGTGGGCTTCGGGCGCAACAATTCCGGCCGGGGCGTGGGCGGCAGCACGCTGCACTTCACGGCGTACACCCCGCGCGCCCACCCGGACGACTTCACGCTGCGCCGCGACACCGGCCAGGGCGTGGACTGGCCCTTCGGGTACGACGAGCTTGAACCCTACTACGACGAGGTCGAGCAGTTTATTGGCGTGTCCGGTCCCGCCGAGTATCCGTGGGGCGGGCCGCGCACCACGCCGTACCGGCACCCGCCGCTGCCCCTGAACGGCGCGGCCCGGCTGATGGAACGCGCCTGCGCGGAGGTCGGCCTGCGCACCAGCCCCGCGGCGAACGCCGCCCTGAGCCGCCCGCAGGAGCAGGCGGGGTTCGGCGTGCGGCCTGCCTGCACGAACCGCGGCTTCTGCCAGGCGGGCTGCTCGACCGGCGCGAAGGCCAGCCTGGACGTGACGTACCTCGCGCTGGCCGAGCAGCACGGGGCCGTCATCGTGGACGGCGCGCAGGTCACGGCCCTGCTCACGGACGCCAGCGGCCGGGTGCGCGGCGCGCGGTTCGTCCGTGCGGGCCGCGAGGAGACGCTGGAGGCCGGCACGGTCGTCCTGGCGGCCGGCGCGATTGAAACGCCCCGGCTGCTGCTGCGGCAGAACCTCGCGAACTCGTCCGGGCAGGTGGGCCGGAACTTCATGGCGCACGTGGGCGTGCAGGTGTGGGGCCTCGTCGAGGACGACCTGCGCCCCTACAAGGGCATTCCCGGCGGGCTGATCAGCGAGGACACGCACCGCGTCGACGGCGTGGTGGGCGGGTACCTGCTTCAGTCCCTGGGCGTGATGCCCGTCACGTACGCCACGCAGTTCGCGCGCGGCACCGGCACGTGGGGGCCCGCGCTGATCGACCACCTGAGCCGCTACAACCACGTGGCGGGCATCAACGTCCTGGGCGACTGCCTGCCCTACGCGCACAACTACCTGGAACTCTCGGATGAACTGGACGCCCGGGGGCTGCCCAAGCCGCGCGTGCACTTCACGTTCGGCGAGAACGAAAGGCGCATGAGCGCCCACGCCGAGGCCCTCATGCGGGACCTGTGGGCGCGCGCCGGGGCGCGGGACGTGTGGGCGCTGCCGCGCGCCGCGCACACCATCGGCACTGCCCGCATGGGCGAGGACCCTTCCAGCAGCGTGATCGACCCTGTGGGCCGCGCGCACGACACGCCGGGCCTGTGGATCTGCGACAACTCCACCTTCCCCAGTGCCCTGGCCGTCAACCCGGCCCTGACGCAGATGGCGCTGAGCCTGCGCACCGCCGACGCCCTGATCACCCACCTCAAGGAGACCGCGTGACCCCCTCTGACCCCCACCGACCCGGCCCGGACACGCTGGCCGGGACTGCCGCAACACACACACCTGAAGGCCAGACCAGCACCGAGCCGCCCATCCCGCCGACCCTTCCGCAGCCGCGCGCGCAGCAGGTCGGGTACGCCGTGCTGGGTCTGGGGGAACTGACCCTGGATGAACTGCTGCCCGCGTACGCCACCGCCGGCCGCTCGCGCCTGGCGGCCGTGGTCAGTGACGATCATGACAAGGCCGTGCAGTCGGCCCTGGCGTACGGCCTGAGTGAGGCGGACGCGTACTCCTACGACACCTTCGAGGCGCTGGCCGGGCGGGACGACGTGCAGGCGGTGTACATCGTGCTGCCCAACACCCTGCACCGCGAGTACACCGAGCGGGCCGCCCGCATCGGCAAGCACGTCCTGTGCGAGAAACCCCTGGCGGGCAGCGTGGAGGACGCCGAGGCGATGGTCCGCGCCTGCCGTGGCGCCGGGGTGTACCTGATGACCGCGTACCGCTGTCAGTACACGCCCGTTCACTGGCGCGCCCGCGACCTCGTGCAGAGCGGCGAGCTGGGCGCCGTGAAACTCATTCACGCCGTGAACGTCCAGGTGGAACCCGACGAGGGGCAGTGGCGCCTCCGGCGGGACCTGGCCGGGGGCGGCAGCCTGCTGGATGTGGGCCTGTACTGCATCAACACTGTCCGCTTCCTGCTGGGCACCGAGCCCCTTGAGGTCACGGCCCGCACCCACAGCACGCCCGGCGACCCGCGCTTCACGGAGGTCGAGGAGAGCGTCAGCTTCCAGCTGGCCTTCCCGGGTGGCGTCCTCGTGAGCTGCTCGTGCTCGTACGGCGCGGCCCACGCCCGCACCCTGGACGTGTACGGCGCCCAGGGCCGCCTCAGCCTCGACCCGGCCTTCGACTACACAGACCTGCGCCTGCGGGTGCACACGCCCGACACCATCACCGAACACCGCCTGAAGGAGAGTGACCAGTTCACGCTGGAAATCGATCACTTCTCCCGCTGCATCCAGGAACGCCGCGGTCCCTTCACGCCCGGCGAGGAGGGCCTGCAGGACGAACGCATCATGGCCGCGATCTACCAGAGTGCCCGCGAGGGGCGCCCGGTGCCCCTGGACGAACACCCGGGACGGGACGTGTTCCGCGGCGCGCCGCCCGAGCGGCCCCTCATGGAGCGCGCCTGACATGCCGCCCCTGAGTTTCCTCACCACCGCCGAGCGGCTGAAGGTCAAAGTCGGCGGGCAGAAGATCTACGCGGGTGACGAGTTCGGCGGCGCGCGCGGCGCGACCGGTCAGGGCCGCCCGAACGGCAGCCCCCGCAACTTCATGTTCGCCACCGGCATCGAATGCTCGTACCCGAAGATCGCGGGCGGCGTGCGGCGCGACCAGCTGCGCGAATGCGGTCACTACGAACACTGGGAGCAGGATTTCGACCTCGTGCAGGGCCTGGGTATCCAGTACCTCCGCTACGGCCTGGCGTTCCATGAGATCTGCACCGGCCCCGGCGAGTACGACTGGGCGCGCGCGGACGAACTGATGGGCGGCCTGCGTGCGCGCGGCATCACGCCCATCCTGGACCTGATGCACTTCGGGCTGCCCGACTGGCTGGGTGACTACCAGAACCCGGAGCTGCCCGTGCACTTCGCTGCGTACGCGGGCGAGGTGGCCCGCCGCTACAGCTGGGTGCGCTTCTTCACGCCCGTCAACGAGATCTACGTCACGGCCCGCTTCAGCGGTCTGGACGGCCTGTGGAACGAGCGGCTGCGCTCGCAGCGGGCCTTCATCACGGCGCTGAAGCACGCGGCGGCTGCCAGTATTCTGGCCTGCCACGCGATCGTGCGGGAACGGCCCGACGCGGTCATCGTGCAGTCCGAGAGTGCCGAGTTCCTGCACGACGCGCAGGCCGAGCCGCGCGAGGACATCACGCTGCACAACAAGCTCAGCTGCCTGTCCATGGACCTGCTGTACGCCCATCCACCCGACGCGGACGTGTACCGTCACATCCGCGCCCACGGCCTGCGCGCCGACGAGTACGACTGGTTCATGGCGGGCAAGCAGCCCGGGCATCAGGTGATCGGCAGCGACTACTACGGCCGCAACGAACGCATCGTCCTGCCCGACCGCACGGAGGTCGGCGCGGAGGACATTCTGGGCTGGCGCACCTTGATGCGCCGCCTGTTCGAACGCTACCGGCACCCGGTCATGCACACCGAGACCAATACCTTCGACGCGGAACGCAACCCCGCCTGGATGTGGAAACAGTGGATGCACGTCCTGCAACTGCGGCGCGAGGGCGTCCCCGTGCTGGGCTTCACGTGGTACTCCCTGACGGACCAGATCGACTGGGACACCGCGCTGGCCGAGCACAACGGCCGCGTCAACCCGGTCGGCCTGTACGACCTGGCCCGCCGTCCCCGCCCCGTGGAAGGCGCCTACCGCAGTCTTCTGGAGCAGTTCGGGCAGATCGCCCTGGCACCCCTCGGGGAGATCTTCGAACTCAGCGGCGAGCCCGCCTCGCTGAAAGTCCAGCGGTGACGGGCCCTGCCGTCCTCGTGCACGGCTTCGGCACGTCCAGCCACATGTGGCGGCCCGTGGTGGCCGGGCTGCGCGGCGCCCTCACCCCGGACCTGCCGGGCTTTGGGAGGGCGGCCGCGCAGGGCCAGCCGGGTCAGGGCACGGCGGACATGGCCGCCGCCCTGGCCGGGTACCTGCGGGACCGGCCGCCCGTCACGCTGGTCGGGCACTCTATGGGCGGCAAGGTCGCCCTGCTCGTGGCGGCCCGCTGGCCGGACCGCGTGGCCCGGCTGATCCTGGTCGCGCCCTCTCCGCCCACCCCGGAACCCATGCCGGACGAGGGACGCGCCGCCCTGCGCGCCGCTCACGGCGACGCCGCGGCCCTGCGGCGGCAGTACGCGCAGATCACCCGGCAGCCGCTGGAGGACCAGGACTTGGCCCAGCTGATCCGCGACGGTCAGCGTGCCAGTCCGGACGCCTGGGTGGCCTGGCCGGACGTCGGCAGCCGCGAGGATATTCACGCGCTCACCACGGACCTGCGGCCGCCCGTCACGGTCCTCTTCTCCGAGGATGACCCCGCGATCCGCCCGGACGTGATCCGCCGCGAGGTGCTGGCCCGCCTGCCCCACGCGCAGGCGCGGCCGGTCAGCGGCAGCGGGCACCTCCTGCCGCTGGAACGGCCGGACCTGGTGCTGGCCGCCCTGCGGGACGCGGGCGCCTAACCTGCCGTAGGACCGCACCCAATTGCGTTTCCCCACCGACCGTTGAGCCCCCCTTTACACGCCGTCTGGCCCGCGCGGGCGCCCGGTACTCTGCCCCTATGAGTCGAAACGAGATCCTCAAAGGCGCGCTGATCGGCGCGGTCGCCGGACTGGCCGGAGCCTTCGTGAAGGCTCAGGTCGAGCCGCCACTCCAGCGGCTGACCGAACACCACTTCCCGCCCACCCCAGCCGAGAAGAAGATGACGGGCGCCGACCCGATCGGCCGTCAGGATCACATGCCACCCGCCGAGATGATCCAGGCCGCCGCCGACGCCACCGGACACGACATCAGCAAGAAGGAGAAGCTGGAAGCGCAGCAGGTCATTCACTACGCCATGGGCGCCGCCCTCGGCGCCGCGTACGGCGCGCTGGCCGCCGCCAACCCCCGCGTCTCCTGGGGGGCCGGCGTGCCCGCCGGCGCGGTCATGTACGGCCTCACCCACGCGACCGCCGTGCCCGCCACCGGCTTCCAGGCGTGGCCGTGGCAGCTGCCCCTCGCGGCCGTCCTGTGGGAGGCCGGATCGCACCTCGCCTTCGGCCTAACCACCGACCTGACCCGCCGGGGCCTCACCGCCCTTGACCCCACCGAATAGGTCCAGCGTGCCCAGGGCCAGTGCGAGCTGAACCGGCTGGCCAGTGAACAGGCGGTACGGCGAAGGCCGCACCTGTTTGCCGCAGTAGGGGAAGCACAGAGCGGCCGCCCGGGCATACCCCCGGGCGGCCGCCTGCTCTCTGTACGGTCGGCACAGCAATTAATGAATCTGTCCAGGGTCCGGCCGGTCGGCTGGTTCAGTCGGCGGCGTGCAGGGCCGGGGCGTGGCGGTCGAGGCGGACGCTGAGCAGGGTCAGGAGCAGGCCGCCTGCGACGAACAGCGCGCCGATCCAGGGAGTGGCGGCCAGGCCCAGGGCGCTGCTGACGACCAGCCCACCGATGAAGGCACCCGCGGCAATGCCGAGGTTGAACGCGGCGATGTTCAGGGCGCTGGCGACGTCCACGCCGCCGGGCGTGAAGTGTTGCGCGAGCTGCACGACGTACACCTGTAGGCCCGGGACGTTCGCGAAGGCCAGGGCGCCCATCAGGAACAGGGTGATCACGGCGAGGACGGGGTGCGGGGCGGTGAAGGTGAAGGCGAGCAGCACGAGCGCCTGCGCGAGGAACAGCGTGGTCAGCGCCCGGACGGGGTCGCGGTCGGCCATCTTCCCGCCGATGACGTTGCCGATGGCGATGGCGACGCCGTACACGAGCAGCAGGACGCTGACCATGCCCGCGCTGAAGCCGCTGATGGTTTCCAGGACGCTGCCGAGGTACGTGAAGGTGACGAAGGTGCCGCCGTATCCGAGGGCGGTCATGGCGAACACGAGCAGAAGGCGGGGGTGGACGAGCACGCGGGCCTGCTGGGTCAGGGTGGTGACTTCCCCACGGGGGAGGGTGCGGGGCAGCAGGGCGGCGGTGGCAATCAGGGAGACGACGCCCAGGGCGGTAATGATCCAGAAGGTGGCGCGCCAGCCGAGTTCCTGGCCGACCCAGGTGCCGACGGGGACGCCGATGGCGGTGGCGAGGGTCAGGCCCGCGAACATGGTGGCGATGGCGCTGGCGCGTTTTTCGGGGGCAACGAGGCCGGCGGCGATGGTGCTGCCGACGCTGAAGAACACGCCGTGTGCCAGGGCGCTGAGGATGCGGGCGGTCATCAGGAGGGCGTAGGTGCCGGACAGGGCGGCGGCGACGTTGGCGGCGGTGAAGAGGGCCATCAGGCCGAGGAGCAGGTGGCGACGGGGGAGGCGGCCGGTCAGGGCAGTGAGGACCGGCGCGCCGATGGCGACGCCCAGGGCGTAGCCGCTGACGAGGAGTCCGGCGCTGGGAACGCTGACGTGCAGGTCGGCGGCGATGGTGTTGAGCAGGCCGACGATGACGAATTCGGTGGTGCCGATGGCGAAGGCGCTGATGGCCAGGGCGAGCAGGGCTGGGGGCATGGGGGTCTCCTGGAATGGGGTGAGGCAGCCGCGAGGGCTCAGGGCTGCTAGAGTATTTGCACAAGCAATGCTTGCATCTGCAAGTAAATTAGACTTGAAGGTCCACACTGTCAACCCCCACCCTGGAGCCACATGACCACCGACCTCGAAACCCGCTGGCAGACCCTCGACCACGAGTGGCAGACCATCAGCCGCGCCCTCGAACACGCCCTGAACACCCACCACGACCTCAGCCTCAGCGAATACCGCGTCCTCGCCGCGCTGGAAGCCAAACACGACCACCACCACCGCATGCAGGTCCTCGCCGACCTCGCCGGCCTCTCCCAGAGCGCCACCACCCGCCTCGTCGCCCGGCTTGAAGCGCAGGACTGCGGCCTGCTGGCCCGCTACATGTGCCCCACCGACCGCCGCGGCGTGTACACCGAGATCACCCCCGCCGGCCTCCAGAAACTCAGCCGCGCCCGCCAGACCCTCCAGCAGACCCTGGCCACCCTGTGGACGCCCACCACACCAGACCCGCACGCCGAAGCGCCGTCCTCCTGAATCTACTGATCACCTGGGTCGCCATGGCCCGCACGACTGGCCGAGCCCAGACCAGAGCGGCACGGTCCGTTGATTTGCCCCAGGACCGCAGCAGGGCGAGGTACAGGCGGCGCTCCGCAGGTTGGTCACGCCGCTGGTCGCCTTGCACCCCAGAGAACATTTCTTACGATGACCTCGCTGTCATGTCTGATCCAGAGGGTCGAGGCGTCAGGCTCAGATTCCTCCGCCTCAGTCCCCGCTGGCCCGCCCTCTTCAGCCCTCCGATGAGCCTGACTCTGCCAGCGGCAGCGTGAACGAGAAGGTGGCCCCCTGACCGACCTCGCTGTGCGCCCACACGCGCCCGCCGTGCCGCATCACGATGCGCTTCACGGTCGCCAGCCCGGCGCCCGCACCGGCGAAGTCCTGCTGGGTGTGCAGCCGCTGGAACAGCCCGAACAGGCGCGCGGCGTAGGCCATGTTGAAGCCGATGCCCTGATCCTGCACCGAGACCGTCACCTGTCCGCCCCGCGGATCGGCGCCGCCTGACGTGTCGGCCCGCACCGTGACGCGGGCGGGCGCGGCGCCCTGACTGAACTTCACGGCATTCGAGATCAGGTGCGTCAGGACCTGCTGCAGCAGGGCGCGGTCACCCAGCACCGTGGGGAGCGGGCCGATATCCCACTGCACCTCCTGGTGCGGGAACTGCAGGTGCGCGTCCTGCTGCGCCCTGCGGACCAGCGGGTCGAGGGCGCAGGCGCTCAGGTGCAGCGGCTGACGCCCGGTCCGGGAGAGGGTCAGCATGGCGTCGATCATGCCCGCCAGGCGTCCGGTGGCGTCCTTCACGACCGTCAGTTTCTGCTGGGCTTTCTGCACCTGCCCCTGCTCCAGGGCGCGCAGGGTCACGTCCACGAATCCCTGCGCGTGCCGCACCGGCGTGCGCAGATCGTGCGAGGCGCTGTACATGAAGGACTCCAGTTCCTCGTTCAGGGCGTCCAGGTCCTGATTGGCGCGTTCCACCTGCGCCGTGCGGGCCGCCAGGGTCGTCATGCTCGTGGCCCGCTCCAGCGCCAGCGCGAGCCCCTGACCGACCGCGCGGATGATCCCACGCTCCCGCTCGGAGAACGACCGCCGGGCCCTCACGCCCGTTGCCAGCAGCTGCTGGGTCTGCCCATCCACCACCAGCGGCACGAACGCCGCCGTGCTGTACATGTCCGCACCGGGCAGGTCGTTTCCGGCGGCGTCCCAGTCATCCGCGAAGACCACCTCCCCCGAGTCCACGGCGCGCGCGAAATCCGGCGCGGTGGCCGACACGCCCGCCTGCAACTGCGTCAGCAGGCCCGGATCGATGTCCTCCGACCAGACCCGCGCCACCCACTGCGGGCCCGACCGCACGTAGAACGCAACGCTGAGGCCCGGCAGGGTCGTGGTCAGCAGCGTCACCGCCTGCTGCGCCAGCCGCAGGCTGTCCCGCTCCGTCCCGACCGCTTCCGTGAACGCGGCGAAGGCGGCCAGACTGGCCCGTTCCTCCTCCAGCTGGCGCAGGTGTGAGGCCCGTTCCATGGCCAGCCACAGCCCCTGGGCCAGGGTCTCCAGGAGCGCCTGATCCACCCGGTTCCACTGGTACGGGGCGAACGTCGTGAAATTGATGACGCCGCGCCGCGCCCCGCTGTGCCCGATGGGCAGTGACGCGATCGCGTGAATATGCGTCGTCATCTCGGCAGCCACGTCACGGCCGCCCGGGTACGCGTTCTGGTACAGGGGCCGCCCCGTGGTCCAGGGAACGTCCAGCGTGGGCGTGGCGCCGGCTGGCATGCCAGCGCGCATCAGGGTCATCAGGTCCGGGTGACCGACATCGTTGACATGCGCGCGCAGGCGCCAGAGGGCGCCGTCCTGCTCCCAGTACGCGGCGTGCCCGGGCGGCAGCAGGCGCAGCACCTCCGCCTGAACCTGCTCGATCAGCGCGTAATCGTCCTGCGCCGTCGTGAAATCCGCCGTGAGCCGCGCCAGGACGCTGAGAATATGCTCGCGGCCCTCGGCCAGCGTCCGCTGCCGGTGCAGCTGCTCCGCTGCGGACACGCGGTCGTACAGCAGCGCGAAGCTGCGTCCCAGCGCCCGCACGAGCGCCTCGCGCTCCGGCGTCCAGGCGGGCACGTCCTGAAGGGCGATGCCCAGCACGGCGCACAGTTCCCCCTGCTGATGCACCGGGTACGCCGCGACCGCGTGAAACGGACGCTGCTCCTCACCAGCGGGATGGGCCGCGCACCAGTCGTTCAGGAAAATCGGCGCGTCCGCTTCCCGCAGGTTCGTGAACAGCGGCGTGTCCAGCGGCAGGCCCCGCCGGAGGACCGCGAGCAGGTCGGGTGGAAAGTCCGCCGTCCAGCGCAGGGGTGTCCAGTCCACCTCGGTGCGGGTGTAGAAGGCGCCGCTGCTGCCCGGAAGAACCTGTTGCAGGGTGCGCAGGGCCAGATCTGCCAGCGACGCGACGTCGTCCGTCTGACTGGCCGCCTCGGTGAACTGCATGAACGTGAGCAGGGCTTCGGGAACGACTGGAGGTGACGTGGACGGCGGGAGAGCAAGCGGTGAAGGTGAGCCGTCAACCATACCATTCAATATAGGAGGATCTCCCGGGCCGTTCTGGGTCACGCACGCAATTGGCACTCCGTGCAGTAGGGAGCGGCCGATCCGACCCTTTCGGCGGCAGGCCGGTCAGCGTTCCAGCCGACGCCGCAGCCGGAACGGCGCGCCCAGACCTCACCAGCCGCGGATCTCCTCCCGACTAGACTCAGGCCGTGCTCAGCTGGGCGGGCGCCGATTGCCGCTCCGGGAGGGCCATGCGCGGCAGGAGCCCGCCAGGCAGGCTCAGCTCCCGGTTGCTGACGAAGGTGGGCACGCCCAGCTGCTCCGCCCGGCGCAGCGCGAACCGCCGGGCCCGGGTGGTGATGGCGTAATCCAGACCGAAGGCGTCCAGGTGCAGGCGGCGCGCCTGCGCGACCCGGGCGGCTGTCACCTCAAGTTCAGCGGGGTCCAGCACGCGGTACCCGTCCTCCCAGGTCGTGGACAGCCCGTTGATCAGCACGCCGTTCACGCAGCCGCCCAGGCGGGGCAGCAACCTGAACCCCTGATTGGTCAGCAGGTAACACGGGCCCGCCCACTGCCGGACCTGCCGGATGAGTTTCAGCATGGCCCGCACCTGAACGGGATCCTCAGCCAGATCAACGTGATCCAGGTAGAAGCCGTTGAAGATGGTCTTCTCCCCGAGAATCTGCGCCTCGATCCGGGCGCGCCACTCGGGGTCGCGGACATCCACGGGCCTCAGGGGCCAGTCGGGCATGCCGGGCAGCCGGGCCTCAGCCGCCGGGTCCTCCGCGCCCAGGCGCAGGTGGGCGAGCACCTGCACGCCCCGCGCCTGCAACCACCGGACGGCGTCGGCGCGGTAGTGGGTGGGCTGCACCACGACCCGCTGGTAACGGCCCAGCACCGTCAGCGAGTGCGACCCGGAGTAGATGCTCAGCGCCCGCGGGCCCGCAGGCGGGGCAGGCCGCGCGGCGGAGGTCACGTACGTGAGCGGATGCCGGACCTGAGGCGTGAAATCCCGTGCGGCAGATACCATTCCTGTCCTCCCTGCGCTGAAACCCTGAACTGCGGTGCTGACCGGATCGGCGCGCGGATGAGGCGCGGCCACGGGACGAACCGGCGACCCACGGCGCCAGCGCGGGCCGGAAGCGGACGGTCACGAACGGCCGGATCAGGTGGCGGACCGCTGGACCTCCACTCGGGTTCTCCCGGATCGCGCGGCGTGGCCCGTCCGTGGCGCCGGCTTTGCCCGGCCGTCCAGTGGCCCGTTCAGCTGGCGCCGCTCGCCTCACGTTCGGCCGCGTGGCGGTCCACCTTGCCCGGGGGACACGGCCGTTCGTGATGAATTATGGTAAGTGTGAACCCGGACGCGTGGCGTTAAAACGTCGTCTGAGGCGCTACTGAAACGTTAAACGCCAGCCGTTGGCACCCGCGGCCGAACGTGTCAGAGTCAGTGTGGGATGAACAATCCCCGCATGCACCCGGACCGGCCGGGCGGGTCCCTCAGGGCTGACTTTTCTGGTGCTGTTCAGGTGACCAGCACGGCCCCGGACTCCCGGAAGCTCAGCGTGAGATGAAGGCGCGCCCTGCACGCCCGCCGCCTCATGGACCGCCGGCGCCATCCCGCCGGGGGAAGGGAGTGAAGATCAGGGCGCTGAACGCTTCAACGGCCGACCACACGGCCCCCTGCCCCCGGGCGGAGCCTCCGGGAAGGACGAACGAGATGCCTGACCTCAGCCGCACCTCTGCTTTCACCCTCCACGTGCTGGGGCACACGTACCTCAGCGCGGCGGGCGCGCCCCTGCCTGTCTCCGCCAAGGGCGTGGCGCTCCTCACGTACCTGACGCTGGAAGGGCGGCCCTTTCACCGTGAGCACCTCGCCGACCGGCTCTGGCAGTCCGCTGACGCGCTGCGGAACCTGCGGGTGGAACTGAACCGGCTGCGCCGGGCCCTGCCCGGCCTGATCCCGGACCGGCAGCCCATGCTGACCCTGAGCGTCCCGACAGACCTGACCGACTGGATGCAGCGCGCCGACACCCTGACGCCTGCCGAGGTCGGGGCGTGGCTCTCGGTCGGGACAGGCGTGCCCCTCAGCGGCCTGGAGGACCTGGGGTCGCCCGCGTTCCGGGCATGGGTGGACAGCCAGCGGTGGCGGGTCACGCAGGCGATCGAGGCTCAGCTGGGGGCGACCTACACGCGCCTGCGCCGCGCAGGCGAGGGCACCGCCGCGGCGCTGATAGCGGACCGCGCCGAACACCTCGGCTGGACCCTGCCCCCGGCGCCCCACCCGGCCCGCAGCGCACCCCTGCTGGGCGGCCCGCAGCGCCCGGCCCTGGACGCGCTGGAGGCCGCGCGGCACCGGCCGCAGGTGGCGCTGCTCAGCGGCCGTGGCCCGCAGGCGCGGCGTGACCTCGCTGAGGAACTGGCGCAGGGCGACTGGCGCACGGTGCACGTGACCTGCCCGCCCGATCCGGAGCTGCTGATGGGCGCGTTCCTGCACCAGCTGGGGGCCCTGGCCGGGCAGAACCCGGATGTTCAGGCGCTCCTGCACGCGCCGGACGCCACAAGTCGCCACGTGGTGCAGCTGTGGACGCTGTACACGCAGCTTCAGCGGCCCCTGATCGTGGTGGTGCACGAGATCAGCGACCCGGCCCTGATCCTCCCGCACGTGCAGGTGGCGCTGAACCTGCCGGCCGAGCTGCTGCTGGTGCTGTGCCCGGCCAGCCCGGCCGCCCGCCGGGCGCTGCGGGCAGCCCTGGGGACAGTGGACCCTTCCAGGCAGGTTGAACTTCACCTGCCCCCACTGGGGATTCACGACCTGCTGGAAGCCCTGCCTGCCCAGCCGGATCTGAACACCGACGACCGGCGGTACGCCCAGGCCGCGCGAATCGCCATGGACGCTGACGGCTGGGAGCCCCTGGCGCAGCACCTGCTGGACCACCCGGACCCCGACGGGCTGAGGCCGTCCTTGCCGCCCCAACTGCGCGGGGCGCGGCTGGCCGAACTGGCTGGCCTGCCCGGTCCGTTCCGGGCGGCGCTGGCGCGGCTGGCCGTGGCGCATGAACCCCTGACGGCGGCCCTGGCGGACGCGCTGGGCGTGGATGAGCCCGGCGTTCTCGCGCAGGCCGAGCAGCTGGGGCTGCTGCTGCCCTGCGAACCGGTCGAGACCGTCACCCTGCCCGGCCTGGATTACCGCTGCCCGGACCACAGCCGCACCCTTGGTTTCGCCAGCGAAGCGCTGCGCGTGGCCCTGGCGTCCACCCTGACGCGCAGCGAGCGGCAGGACATGCGCCGCCGCCTGGCCCTGGCCGCCGCGGGGGACACGCCGCTCGCCGCGCATTACGCCCGGCAGGCGGGCGAGGAGGCACCACCCGGGGCCCAGCAGGCGGGCCGAGTCGTCGTGCCCGGCCGACCGGGCCCCATGACCCCACCTGCCGCGCCCCTTCCCGGTCCAGAGACGCCCCAGCGGGCCTGCCGGACGGGCAGCGGGTACCGCGTGACCGTGGCCGGACCGACCGTGCAGGTGCTGCGGCGTGGACTGTACGGCCGCCCCGTGACCCTGCGCCTCGCGTGGGGGCCGCTGCCCGCGGGGCCCTGGCAGCTCACCGTCCGGGTGGACGCCCTGAGAGCCGGCCCGGACCTGGGCCCGGGTGAAACGCCGTACGCGCTCTCGTGGCGGACCGACCGTGAAGAGATCATCGTGGGCACCGCGCCCACCTGGCACGTGGCGCCGGACGCGGGTCCCGTCACGTATTACCGGGCGCAACCGGGGCAGTGGATGACGCTGTCTGGCCAGAATGCGGCCGGTGTGCCGGAACTGAGGGTGCGTGCGGTTGACGTCGCCCTGACCTTCATGATGACCACGCCGTTGGACTCGCCTGCCCGTGTCAGGACGCGCGGGTAGGGTCAGGGCACCGCGCAGGACGCGCATACAGGTGGGGTCAGTCGTGCCGCTCGTGTCTGGAGAGCAGGCCCAGACCGCCGCGCCGGACACTGACGAGCAGGTCGGCGGCATTCACGGCGGCCAGCTTCGAGCGCAGGTGACTGACGTGCACGTTCAGGGCGTTGCGGCAGGTGTGATCCGGCCAGATCCGCTGCTCAAGCTGTTCGCGCGCGTGCAACTGCCCCGGCGCTTCCAGCAGGACGCTGGCAATGGCCAGTTCCGTGGGGGAGAGGTGCAGGTCCTGACCGGCGTACGTCAGGCGGTGCTGATCGCGGTACAGGCAGAAATCGCCGACCTTCACGGGTGTGGGCGCGCCGTGCCGCCGCAGGTGCGCGTGCACCCGCGCGAGCAGTTCGCGGGGTTCGTACGGTTTCATGACGAAATCGTTCGCGCCCAGCGACAGCTGCCGCACGCGTTCCTGAAGGGCGTCCGTGGCCGTCAGGACGATGATGGGCGCGTCGGTCACGGTGCGCAGTCGCTCGGTGACCTCCGCGCCGGTCAGGTCGGGCAGACCCAGGTCCAGCAGGATGAGGTCCGGCGCGTGCTGCGCGGCGCAGGTCAGGCCCGCCTCACCGGTTTCGGCTGTCTGGACCCGGAAGCCCTCCAGTTCCAGTTCGTCGGTCAGGACGCGCCGCACGTCCCGGTCGTCCTCGATCAGAAGGAGATGGGTGCGGTCAATGATCTGAGCGGCGTGATGGTGAGGGTCGGCAGACGTGGTCATACGGAACTCCGTGGCGCGTGAGTGATGGCGCGTCAATAGCGCTCAGTCAAGGTGCCACGGGGGGGAGCTGCGCAGGATTGGAGTCCGCTAGGCTGGCTTTGAGCTGGCCTACGTGAAGTCTTGAGGTTGCGTGTCACCGGTGCACGCGACGGGTTAACCCTGGATAGAAGGTCTGCACGCAGGAGCCCCCGCGTGGCCTTCCTATGAGGTGGGTGCCCCGCGCCAGGAGAGGCCGCCCGCGTTCAGCAGAGTTAGAGGTAAGTCGAGGGATGGACTGCCGTTGATGGGCTGTGAGAGCTCGCCGTTCACTGGTGGCCTGCGCAGGCCTTCCCGTGAGGCCTATTGGATCGAGCGTCGCCTGACCATGTGCAGTTCGTTCGGTATTTGGTGAACAAAATGCACGGTTAGGCAGCCGACTGACCGCGTAAGGGAGTAAGTCACTCGGGATGTTTAAAAATTCATGTGCGAGTGAGTGGACCGATGAGGGAAATCACGTCAGGGGCGTTTGTTGTGGGGCCTCACCAGTGTAAACCTTGTCAGAGCATCCGACATATAAGAATATTTATGCATAATCCTATGCAATTTGACCTTGTAGGAGAAAGAGACCTAGTTGGACATAGTGTCAAGAAAACACGTCTGGATCCAATAAATTGACTCAATCGGCATCTGGATGCCTGAAGCTGCTGTTTCATAAAAATGCTCATCTAGCTTGACGTTATGCAGCGTCGCGCCTTAAGCTGAACTTCATTCGGTTAAGTCGACTCCAGAGAGGGTGCGAACCGACCCCGCTTCCCCACGCCCCACCGTGAAGAGAGGTCAGTCATGGAAGACGCCCGCCCACCGCAGCTCTCGTTCCAGGAACTCCTCCCACCCATGACCCCGCACGAGGCAACCGTCGAGGCCAACCGCTGCCTGTACTGCTACGACGCTCCGTGCCTGCACGCCTGCCCCACCCACATCGACATTCCCACCTTCATCCGCAAGATCGCCACCGGGAACGTCAGCGGGGCTGCGCACACGATCCTGGAATCCAACTTCCTGGGGGGCACCTGCGCCCGCGTCTGCCCCGTGCAGGAACTCTGCGAGGGCGCGTGCGTCTACAACGCGCACGACAAGCCCATCCAGATCGGGCGGCTGCAACGATTCGCCACCGACCACCTGCACGCCAGAGGCGAAGCTCCCTTCACGCCCGCCCCGCCCACCGGGAGGCGCGTCGCCGTAGTCGGCAGTGGGCCCGCCGGGCTCAGCGCCAGCGCCGAACTGGCCAAGCAGGGCCACGCGGTCACGCTGTACGAGAAACGCGAGCTGGGCGGCGGCCTAAGCACCTACGGCATCATCGTGCTGCGCGAACCGGTCGAGGTCGCGCTGCGCGAGGTGGACGCCGTGCGGGACCTGGGGGTGCAGGTCGTCACCGGACAGGAACTGAACAGCCCGGCAGGCCTGGATGAACTGCTGGCCGCCAACGACGCCGTCGTCCTGAGCGTGGGCCTGGGCGCCGTCCCCGCCCTGGGTATTCCCGGCGAGGCGCACATCCTCAGCGGTCTGGACGTCATCGAGGCCAGCAAGCTGGAGCGCCCCACCGGGGTCGGCACGCGGGCCGTCGTGATCGGCGCGGGCAACACCGCCATTGACGCCGCCACCATCGCCCGCCGCGCCGGAGCCGACACCACCATGGTCTACCGCCGCACCGAACGCGAGATGACCGCCTACCACCACGAGTACCTGTTCGCCCTGAGCGAGGGCATCGGGTTCTCCTTCCTGACCCAGCCGGTGGAGGTGCTGCACGAGAACGGGCAGGTGACCGGCCTGCGCTGCGTCCGCATGGGCCTCGGCGCGCCCGACACGTCCGGCCGCGCGCGCCCCGAACCCATCCCCGGCAGCGACTTCGTGATCCCCTGCGACACCGTCATCAGCGCCATTGGGCAGGAGAAACCCGCGCTGGCCGTCACGCTGGGCCTGGACCTCGACCAGGGCTACATCCGCGTGGACGACGAACTGCGCACCAGCCTCCCCCGCGTGTACGCCGGCGGCGACTGCATCCGCGCGCGCGGAAACGCCAGCACCGTCATGGCCGTCCAGGACGGCAAACTGATCGCGGCGAGCCTGGCCCGCATCCTGGGCACGCAGGCCGCGCCCATCGCCCCGACCCGCCCGCCGGAAGTGCGTGACCATCCCCTCTATCAGGCGGCGCACGGCGCTGTCCCCCACGCGGAGGCCCAGCATGGCTGACCTGAGCATCAACTTCGCGGGCATCCGCGCGCCAAACCCCTTCTGGCTGGCGTCCGCGCCCCCCACCAACAGCGGCGCGCAGATTCACCGCGCCTTCGAGTACGGCTGGGGCGGCGCCGTGTGGAAGACCATCGGCGCGCCCGTCCTGAACATCAGCAACCGCTACGGCGGCCTCACCCTGGGCGGGCAGCGGCTCCAGGCGATCAACAACGTCGAACTCATCAGCGACCGCCCCCTGGAAGTGAACCTGCGCGAGATCGCCGAGGTCAAACGCCTCTGGCCCGACCGCGCCGTGATCGTCTCCGCCATGGTGGACGCCGACCCACAGGCGTGGAAAGACATCGTCATGATGATCGAGGACACCGGCGCCGACGGCATCGAACTCAATTACGGCTGCCCGCAGGGCATGAGTGAACGCGGCATGGGCGCCGCCGTCGGGCAGGTGCCCGAGATGTGCGAACTGAACACCCACTGGGTCACCAGCGTCACCCGCCTGCCCGTCATCGTGAAGCTCACGCCGAACATCACCCGCATCACCGACCCCGCCCACGCCGCACTCGCCGGAGGCGCGCACGCCCTGAGCCTCATCAACACCATCAACTCCATCATGAAAGTCGACCTGGACACCCTCCAGATCACCCCCAGCATCGGCGGGCGCGGCACGCACGGCGGCTACGCTGGCCCCGCCGTGAAACCCATCGCGCTGAACATGCTCAGCGAACTCGTCACGGACCCGCAGGTCATCCGCAGCGGCGTGCCCATCAGCGGCATGGGCGGCATCCAGACCTGGCGTGACGCCGCCGAATTCCTGCTGCTGGGCGCCGGCAGCCTGCAAGTCTGCACCGCCGTCATGCACTACGGCTACCGCCTCATCGACGACCTCACCGACGGCCTCAGCCGCTGGATGGACGACCACGGATTCCAGACCATCGCCGACGTCACCGGCCGCGCCGTGTCGCAGGTCAGCACCTTCGGGCAGCTCGACCTCGGCTACCAGGCGGTCGCGCGCATCAACCCCGACAAGTGCATCCAGTGCAACCTCTGCTACGCCGCCTGCAACGACACCGCCCACCAGTGCATCGACCTCGTCGCGCCCGACGGCGTGCGCGTGAACCCCGGCTTCGATCCCCGCGCCAGCGGCAAGGAAGTCGCGCTCGGCCGCCCCACCCCGCAGGTCCGCGAATCCGACTGCGTGGGCTGCGCCCTGTGCGCCAACGTCTGCCCCGTGGACGGCTGCATCGAGATGGTCAGCGTCCCCAGCGGCCGCCCCCACGTCACCTGGGACGAACTGACCGCCCAGCGGCCCGCCGTCACCCAGACCTGGCCCGCCATGGAAACCTACCGCGAAGAAACCGGCATCGAGATTCATTGAGCATGGTTGAGACGTCGTTTGAATTCCTGATTCAGGATCCCGAAACCGGTTGGTTTGAATGGAGTCCTGATCGGTACCCCGAGTTGTTGAGACTGACGCAAACGCCCTTTGTCCTCGGGCCCGGGCCGGGACACAGCCTTCAGGTAGACGACGCCTCCCTGCGGTTTTACGACGAGATGGTCGGGATTCAGGTCATCGTGTCGGGGAACGTCACGTACGAGCGGGCACATGCCCTGGTCACCGAGGTAGCTGACCATCTGGCCCAGCTCACGCAGCAGAACGTCACCGTGTTTGAGGTCGAGGTTGAGCTGAAGGGACGACCTGTCCGATTCGTCAGCGAAGAGGAGTGAACTGCATGACCCTACTGATTCAGAACGGTGAGATTGTCACGGACGGCAAACGGTTCAAGGCGGACGTGCGGGTGGAAGGGGAGACCATCGCCCAGATCGGCGAGCACCTGAGTGTCCCCGAGGGGGCCACGGTGATCGACGCGAGCGGGAAGTTCGTGTTCCCCGGCTTCATCGATCCGCACGTGCACATCCACCTGCCGTTCATGGGGACGTTCGCGAAGGACACGCACGCGACCGGGTCGCAGGCGGCGCTGATCGGCGGGACGACCACGTTCATCGAGATGCTCGCTCCGGCCGGGAGTGAGGACCTGATGGACGGCTGGCGCACCTGGACGGGCATGGCCGAGGGCAACAGCGCGTGCGATTACTCCTTTCATATCGGCGTGACCCGCTGGGATGAGAGGACCGAGGCGACCCTGCGCGAGCTGGTGGGGCAGGGCATGCGGTCCTTCAAGGTTTTCCTGGCGTACAAGGGCGCGTTCGGGATCGACGACGCGGCGCTGTACCGGGTGTGCCGCCTGGCGGCGGAACTGGGTGTGGTGGTCACCGCGCACTGCGAGAACGCGGATCTGGTCGCGGAATTGCAGCAGAAGCTGATCGCGGAGGGCAAGACCGGCCCGGAGTGGCACGAGCCCAGCCGTCCGGAGAGCGTGGAGGCGGAGGGCACGGCGCACTTCGCGACGTTCGTGGAGATGACGGGCGCGCACGGGTACGTGGTGCACCTGAGTAACGCCCGCGCGCTGCAGGCGGCGCTGGACGCCCGCGCGCGCGGCGTGAACCTGGACGTGGAGGTGGTGATTCCGCACCTGACGCTGGATAAGACGTACGCCGAGCGGCCCGGCGTGGAGGGCGCCAAGTACGTCATGTCGCCCCCCCTGCGTGAGAAGAGCAACCAGCCCCGGCTGTGGGCGGCGCTGGAACGCGGGGACATTGCCACGGTCGCCACCGATCACTGCCCCTTCGACGTGGTGCAGAAGCACATGGGCGATGGGAACTTTACCCTCATCCCGAACGGCATTCCGGCCATCGAGGACCGCGTGAACGTCCTGTACACCCAGGGCGTCAGCCGCGGCAACCTGAGCGTCGAGCGCTTCGTGGACGCTGCCAGCACCCGCGCCGCGCAGATCTTCGGGCTGTATCCCCGCAAGGGCACCGTCAGCGTGGGCAGTGACGCCGATCTGGTGATTTACGACCCCGCGTACCGCGGCACGATCAGCGCCGCGACCAGCCAAATGAACAACGACTACAGCGGCTTTGAAGGCTGGGAGATCGACGGGCGGCCCGAGGTGGTCACCGTACGAGGTCAGGTGGCTGTGCAGGGCGGCGCCTTCGTGGGCGACCCGGCCAGGGGGCAGCTGCTCAGGCGGTGAGTCGGAAGTGGTGAGTGGATTCAGGCCCGAGGTTGACCGGAGTTTCAAGGAGGAACCGTGACGTACACCAGCCCCGCCCCGCCGACCAGTCCGCCCCCGAACGAGCCGCCCATTGTCTCCATCCGCGACCTGCAGAAGGTCTTCCCCGTGCCCGGCGGGGAGACGGTCGCGCTGAAGGACGCCAACCTCAGCATCCAGCGGGGCGAGTTCATCAGCCTGATCGGCCCGAGCGGCTGCGGGAAGACCACCCTGCTGCGCCTGATGGCCGACCTGGAACAGCAGACTGGCGGGGAACTGCTGATCGCGGGCCGCTCCGCCGACGCCGCGCGCCGTGAGCGGCAGTACGGGTACGTGTTCCAGGCGCCCGCCCTGATGGAGTGGCGCAGCGTGCTGAAGAACGTACTGCTGCCACTGGAGGTCATGAACGTCCCCGGCGACCGTGTGGGCCGCGCGCGCGAGATGCTGAAACTGGTGGGCCTGGACAAATTCGAGCGGAACTACCCCTGGCAGCTGTCCGGCGGGATGCAGCAGCGCGTGAGCATCGCCCGCGCGCTGGCGTTCGACCCGCCGCTGCTGTTCATGGACGAACCCTTCGGTGCGCTGGACGAGATCACCCGCGAGCACCTGAACCTGGAACTGCTGCGCCTGTGGCGCGAGACGGGCAAGACCGTGATCTTCGTGACGCACTCCATTCCGGAAGCGGTGTTCCTGAGCACGCGCGTGGTCGTCATGACCGCCCGCCCCGGCCGCATCGAGGGCGTCGTGGACATTGACCTGCCCCACCCCCGCAGCGACGACACCCGCGAGGACCCGCGTTTCTTCACGCTGGCCACCGAGATCCGCGAACTGTTGAAGAAGGGGCACGCGTGAACGGGGAGAGGCCGTGACCACCCTGCGGCCCTCACGCGCGGCGGGTCTCGGCCCGATGCTGATCGTGGCGCTGATCGCGGCGGCGCTGTACTGGCCGCTGATGCTCGCCGCGAACGTCGGCCCGGCGGGGCGGACCCTGGCGAGCGGCGCGGAACTGGACTGCAAGACAGCGCTGGCCTGTGCCTCGCAGCTGCGCAACCCGGTGGTGCCGGCCCCGGCGCAGCTCTCGCAGGGCTTCGTGCGGCTCAGTACGCCGGTCACGTCGCCGCTGGCCCTGCCGTACAACGTGGGCGTGACTGCCGGGGAGACGCTGCTGGGCCTGCTGCTCGCCACCGTGACCGGGATCGGGCTGGCGCTGCTGCTCGTCGCCAGCCGCGCGTTCGAGCGGGCCACGCTGCCGTGGCTGGTCGCCTCGCAGACCGTGCCGGTCGTGGCGATCGCGCCGATGCTGGCGGTGCTGCTGGGTCAGTACGGCGTGCAGGGCTTCCTGCCCAAGGCGATCATCGCGGCGTACATCGCGTTCTTTCCGGTCGCGGTCGGCATGAGCCGGGGGTTGCGCAGCGCCGATTCCCTCCACCTCGACCTGATGCGCACCTACCACGCCAGCCCCGCGCAGACGTACCGCTGGTTGCGCTTCCCGGCCAGCCTCCCGCACCTGTTCACGGCCCTGAAGGTGGCAGTCACGTCCGCGCTGGTGGGCAGCATCGTCGCGGAGATCAGCACCATCTCCTTCTCCGGGCTGGGCAAGATGCTCGCGGAGAACTCACGCGCCAGTGACACGGTCGCCCTGTGGGTGATCATGGGGTACGGCGCGGTGCTCGGCGTGACGCTCGTGGCACTCGTGAACGCGCTGGAAAGGTGGGTGACCCCGTGGAGCAGACGATGACCCCAGTGCGGACGGCCGCCGCCCGCCCCGGCGCGGCCCTGCTGACCGCCGCCGCGCTGCTGATCGGCGTGGGGGGCCTGCTGCTCGTCGCGCTGACCCTCCCCGTGCCCGGCGATGGCACGCCCCCGAACGCGCGATTGTGGCTGGCGGGCATCCTCGCCCTGCTGGCCGTGGGGGCCGTCGGCGTGCGCGGCGCCGCGCAGGGCGAGTCCCGCGCCGCCCGCACCCTGCCCGCCGCGTTCACGCTGCTCCTGGCCGTGCTCGGCACCGAGGCGCTGCTGCGCGCCTACGCCGTCCCCGCCGGACTGATCCCCACGCCGGGCCGCGTCCTGAGCGCCCTGTGGACCGCCCGCACCGTCCTGCTGCAGGACACGTACACCACCTTCGTGCTGGAGGCGCTGCTGGGCTTCGTGGCCGGCACCGTTCTGGGGCTGGGGCTGGCGCTGCTCGTCGTGCGTTTCCGCTTCCTGGAACGCGGCCTGCTGCCCTACGCGGCGCTGTTCTCCTCGATTCCCATCGTGGCCCTCGCGCCCGTCATCGTGAAAGCCGTCGGGCTCGACTGGCCCAGCAAAACGGTCGTCGTGGCCGTCACCGTCCTGTTCCCCGTCGTGGTGGGGGCCGTGCGCGGCCTCCAGAGTGCCTCGCGGCTGCACCTCGACCTGATGCACACCTACGCCGCCACGCCCGCGCAGACCTTCCGGGATGTCCGCGTGCCCGGCGCGCTGCCGTTCGTGTTCGGCGCGCTGAAAGTCGCCAGCACCCTGGCCCTGATCTCCGCCATCGTCGCCGAGTTCTTCGGCACGAACGGGCACGGGCTGGGCTTCCGCATCCAGATCGAGGTGGGCCGCTTCGGGCTGGACATCGTCTGGGCCGCCATTGTCCTCGCCTCGGTCGCCGGTATTGCCTTCTTCGCGCTCGTCAACGCTCTGGAAACCCGCCTGCTGCCCCGAGCGGGCCGCTCCTGAATCCTGCCCTGCACTCCTCTCTGGAGGTTCACATGAAACGAGGCACCATCATCCTGGCCACCCTGCTCCTCGCCGTCACGGGCACCGCTTCCGCGCAGAAGCTCGTGCCGGTCAAGGTGCAGCTCAAGTGGTTCCCGCAGGCGCAGTTCGCGGGCTTCTTCGTCGCGCAGGCCAAGGGCTACTACAAGGCTGAAGGCCTGGACGTGCAGTTTCTCCCCACCGGTGATCAGAGCCCCATCCAGACCGTCGCCACCGGTACCGCCGACTTCGGCACCACCTGGATCACCGACCTCCTGACCGCCCGGCAGCAGGGCATTCCGGTCGTGCACATCGCGCAGCTGTTCCAGAAGAGCGGCTACACCCTGGTCGCCCTGAACAGCAGCGGCATCAAGACGCCCGCCGACTTCAAGGGCAAGCGGGTGGGCGTGTGGCCCAGCGGCAACGAGTACCCCGCCGTGGCCCTCCTGAAGAAGTACGGCCTGACCACAAGCCTCGACTCCTCCGTCAGCAACCCCAGCGTGCAGGCCGTCACGTATCCCTTCGACCCCAGCATCGTCTTCCCCGACAAGGTCGACCTGGTCAGCGCCATGACCTACAACGAGGTGGACCAGATCGTGGGCCTCGGCTACCCGCTGGACAAACTCAAGATCTTCAACGCCAGCGACTACGGCATCAACCTCCTCGAAGACCTGATGTTCAGCACCGAACGCACCCTGGCCAACAAGAACTTCAAGGGCAGCGGCCAGAGTGGCGAGGACATCGCCGCCAAGCTCGTGCGGGCCACCATCAAGGGCTGGAACTACGCCGTGAAGAACCAGAAGGAAGCCGTGCAGATCGTCCTCGTGAACTGCGGGAACACCTGCAAGGGCTCCGGCACCCGCTCCAGCGCTGCCAGCCACCAGACGTGGCAGATGGCCGAGGTCGCCAAGCTCTACAACGCCGGGCCCACCCTCAAGGGCCGCGCCGGATACCTCGACCCAGCCACGTACAAGGCCAACGTCACGCTGCTCAAGAGCCTCGGCATCCTGAAAGCCGACCCGGCCCCGGCCGCCGTCACGTACAAGGTCTGGGAAAAAGCCACCGGGAAGAAGTAGACCGTTGATGGTTGAAGGTTGACAGAGGGTGTTGCCATCACCTATCACCCATCAACTTTCAACCGTCTCCGAAGGAGATGCATGCTTGATCCACACCGCACCATCGATGAACTCAAGGCTCTGCGCGCCCTGACGGGGGATGAAAACGGCGCGCAGCGGGTGGCGTTCACGGACACCTGGGTCGCCGCCCGCGCGTTCCTGAAAGAGCGGCTGGACGAGCTGCCCGTCACGCAGCACATGGATGCCGCCGGGAACTGGTGGGCGACCCTCCCCGGCGAGAGCGAGCGCGCCCTGCTGATCGGTGGGCACCTCGACAGCGTCCCGAACGGCGGGTGGCTGGACGGGTGCCTGAACGTCCTGGCGGGCCTGGAAGTCCTGCGGCGCGTCAATGAGCAGTACGCCGGGCGCCCACCGGTCACGCTGAAACTCGTGGACTGGGCCGACGAGGAAGGCGCCCGTTTCGGCCGGAGCCTGTACGGGTCCAGCGCCGCCGGGGGCCACCTGAACCTCGACGAGATGCGCGCCCTGCGCGACCGGGACGGCGTAAGCCTTGAAGACGCGCTGAACCGTGTCGGCATTACCCTCGCAGATGCCCCGAACGCCCGCGCGGAACTGAAGGACGCCGCCGCTTACCTTGAACTGCACATCGAACAGGGTCCCGTGCTCGAAGGACTCGACCTTCCCCTCGGCGCGGTGCTCGGCACGGTCGGCGTCGAGCGGCACACCATTACCTTCCACGGGCAGGCCGCGCACAGCGGCAGCACCCCCATGAACGTCCGCAAGGACGCCTTCCTCGCCGCCGGACGCCTCGGAGAGGCCATCTACGACATCGCCGCGCGCCACGGGGGCGTCTGCACGGTCGGCAGCGTCAAGACCCTGCCCGGCATCGTCACCAGCGTTGTCGAAACCTGCGAACTCACCCTCGACCAGCGGCATCTCGACGTGGACAAGCTCGCCGCCATGTGGCAGGACGCGCAGGACGCCGCCACGCAGTTCGCGCAGGAGGCGGGCTGCACCGTCACCTTCGGGTACCTCTGGAACATTGAGCCCATCCCCTTCCACCCGATGCTCATCGACGCGGCCGAGGCCAGCATCCTGACCGTCACGCCCACCGCGCATCGCCTCCCCAGCGGACCCCTGCACGACGCTGCTGAGGTCGCTCGCGCGGGCGTGCCCACCGTCATGCTGTTCGTGCAGAGCCTGCGCGGCATCAGCCACAACAAGATTGAGGACACCCGCGAGGACCACATCGCCCTGAGCGTGCAGGCCCTCGATGACCTGACCACCCGCACGATGGACTGGATGGTTAAAGGCATCTAATAGTTCATCCTGAATGGCGCACACTGAAGTCACCATGCAGACGAAGCGCGAACGGACCAAGCAGGAACGGCGGCTCGCTGCCTTCCTTCAGGCATCTCGCGGTGAGGTGGCGACCTGTCCACGCTGCGGAGCGCATGCGTTGGAGTTGATCGCGGACGTGCCATTCGGGCCAGTGCAGCGAGATCACTGGGTGAAGTGTGGCGGCTGTGGCCTCATGGAAATCCTGACTGGACGCTTCGAGGACTTGTCATGACCCCTGTTCGACTGGAGGATCCGATGTTGCCGACGCTGGCGGAACTGTTGACGCTTCCGGCGTTCGCGGGCGCGGAGGTCGTGAGTGGACATGCCCACCTGACGCAGCCGGTTACGTGGGTGCATGTGTCTGAAGTGGCGGACGCGGCGCGGTTCCTGACGGGCGGGGAGTTGCTCCTCTCGACCGGGTCGCTGCTGACCCGCATGAACGACGGCGAACTGGAGGGGTTCGTGGCTTCGCTGGCGCAGCGGGGCGCGCACGGGCTGGCGCTGGAACTCGTGCAGGTGTTCCGCGACGTGCCGCCCGCGCTGCTGGGCGCGTCGCGCCTGCATGGGCTGCCGCTGATCGTGTTCCGGCAGGAGGTGAGTTTCGCGGCGCTGACCCGCGCGGCGCACGCCCGCATCCTGAACCACGGCGGCCCGGCGCTGGACCCGAGCCTCGCGCCGCTGCTGGACGCGCTGGCCGAGACGGGCCGCAGCGTGGCGTTCCTGCGCGCGCAACTGGGACCGCTGCTGAATCTGCCCGCCCGGCCCCGCTCGACGCTGCTGGGCACGCTGGACGCCCTGCTGACCACGAACTTCAACATGGCCGAGACCGCCCGGCGCCTGGGCGTGCGCCGGCAGACGGTGTACTACCGCCTGGAGCAGCTGCGCGCCATGCTGCCCGACCTGGATGAACCCCGGCGGCAGTTGGGCCTGCACCTGGCGCTGGAGCTGACGCGCAGTGAGGCGGGCGAGGCGCTGAGCGCCGCCGAGCGCACCTGAGCATGGGGCGACTGGACAGACTGTCTCTTGCCGCGCCAGCACGGTAAAAACTACACTTTCTGCACCACGAATCCCGGCGTCCGAATCCGCCCGACTTTCACGCCCGGCCCTGACCCGCCGGGTCAGCCCCGTCATTCCGGCAGGAGGGAGCCCCGCATGACCCAGCCTCACCCCGACACGCACGACATCATCCACGAGAACCGCGAGCACACCCTGTTCTCCTGGAGCGTGCAGACGCAGACGAACCCCATCCACATGACCGGCGGCAAGGGCAGTCACTTCTTTGACGGCGAGGGGAACGCCTGGCTGGACTTCAGTAGTCAGCTGATCAACATCAACGTCGGGCACCAGCACCCGGCCGTGCTGGAGGCCATCAAGGCGCAGGTGGACACCATGTGCTTCGCCGGGCCGAGCTTCGCCACGGACGTCCGCGCGCAGCTGGGCAGGAAACTGCGCGAGGTGACCGGCCTGGGCAAGAGCTTCTTCACGCTGGGCGGCAGCGAGGCGAACGAGAACGCCATGAAGATGGCCCGCCTGTACACCGGCCGCGACAAGATCATCACCCGCTACCGCTCCTACCACGGGGCGACGATGGGCAGCATGACCGCCAGCGGCGACCCCCGGCGCTGGCCCGTCGAACCCGGCGTGCCCGGCATCGTGCGTGCGTTCGACCCGTACTGCTACCGCTGCCCGTTCGGCAAGACACCGGACAGCTGCCGCCGCGAGTGCGTCTCCCACATCGAGGAGATCATCCAGATGGAAGGGCCGCACACCATCGCCGCGATCATGGTCGAAGGCATCACCGGCAGCAACGGCCTCCTCGTCCCGCCCGACGACTACTACCCGAAACTGCGCGCCCTGTGCGACAAGTACGGCATCCTCCTCATTGACGACGAGGTCATGAGCGGCTTCGGCCGCACCGGCACGTGGCTCGCCACGCAGCACTACGGCATCAAACCGGACATCGTCACCTGCGCCAAGGGCCTCACCAGCGGGTACATGCCGCTGGGCGCGGTGGTCGTCAGCGACGCCATCGCCGAGTACTTCGAGACGCACTTCCTGGCGGGCGGCCTGACGTACAGCGGTCACCCCGTCTCGCTGGCCGCCGCCGTCGCGAACCTGAAGGTCTACGAGGACGAGGGACTCTTCGAGCACACCCGCGAACTGGGCGAGTACCTCGGGCAGCGCCTGGAGGCCATGAAGGCGAAGTACGCCTGCGTGGGCGACGTGCGCTACAAGGGCCTGTTCAGCGTCCTTGAACTCGTGCGGGACAAGGCCACCAAAGAACCGCTGGCCCCGTTCAACGGCACCTCGCCCGAGATGGGCCGCCTCGCCGCGCACCTGAAAAGCAAACATGTGTACGCGTACAGCCGCTTCAACTTCCTGTGGGTCTGCCCGCCCCTCGTGGTCACCCGCGAGGAACTCGACGAGGGCCTCGCCGCCTACGAGGAAGCCCTGGCGCTCGTGGACGAGATGATCGGCTCGCCTGTCGCCGCCGACTGAAGTTCCACCTGCCCCCATTCCCCCTCCCCAGGAGTTTCCCCATGACTGACACGATGACCAAGCCCGCGCCCATCAACCACTGGTTGGGGGGCAAGTTGACGCCCGGCACGTCGGGCCGCAGCGCGAAGGTATTCAACCCGGCGACCGGGGAGGTGGCGGGACTGGTGGACCTCGCCAGCCGCGATGAGGTGAATGCGGCCGTGGCAGCCGCAGTGCAGACGGCGCGGTCATGGCGGACGGTACCGTTGAGCCGGCGGGCGGAGATCATGTTCCGTTTCCGGGCACTGCTGGACGCCCGCCGGGACGACCTGGCCCGCATTCTGACCCGCGAGCACGGGAAGGTGCATGCGGACGCGCTGGGCGAGATCGCGCGTGGCATTGAGAACGTGGAGTTCGCGTGCGGCGTGCCGAACCTGCTCAAGGGTGGGTATTCCGAGGGCGCGAGCACGGGTGTGGATGTGTACTCGATTCAGCAGCCGCTGGGCGTGGTGGCGGGCATCACGCCGTTCAACTTCCCGGCCATGGTGCCGCTGTGGATGCTGGCCAACGCGCTGGCCTGCGGGAACGCCTTCATCCTGAAACCCAGTGAGAAGGACCCGTCGGCGAGCCTGTTCCTGGCAGACCTGCTCAAGGAGGCGGGCCTGCCGGACGGCGTGTTCACGGTGATCCACGGGGATAAGGAGGCGGTGGACGCGCTGCTGGAGCATCCGGATGTGGCAGCCGTCAGTTTCGTGGGGTCCACCCCGATTGCCCGTGCCATCTACCAGAAGGGCACCGAGCATGGGAAGCGCGTGCAGGCGCTGGGTGGCGCGAAGAACCACATGCTGGTCCTGCCGGACGCGGACGTGAACATGGCCGCCGACGCCGCCGTGAGTGCCGCGTACGGGTCCGCCGGGGAGCGCTGCATGGCGATCAGCGTGGTGCTGGCCGTCGGGGACGTGGGGGACAGGCTGGTGGAGGCGATCCAGTCGCGCCTCCCTGCCCTGAAGGTGGGTCCTGGGGATCAGCCCGGCAATGAGATGGGGCCGCTGATCACCCGCGAGCACCGCGACCGGGTGGCCGGGTATGTCGCCGGGGCCGAGGCGCAGGGCGCGACGGTCGTGGTGGATGGCCGCGCGCAGCAGTTTGATGGAGACGGCTTCTTCCTGGGCGTGTCGCTGCTGGATCACGTCACGCCGGACATGGACGCGTACCGCGACGAGATCTTCGGGCCGGTGCTGTGCGTGGTGCGCGTCCCGACGTACGAGGCGGGCTTGAAGCTCATCAACGACAACGAGTTCGGAAACGGCACGGCGATCTTCACGCGGGACGGCGGCGCGGCCCGGCAGTTCCAGTTCGATTGTCAGGTGGGCATGGTAGGCGTCAACGTGCCCATTCCGGTGCCGGTCGCGTACTACTCGTTCGGCGGGTGGAAGGCCAGTCTGTTCGGGGACACGCACATGTACGGCCCGGACGGCATCAAGTTCTACACCCGCACGAAGGTGATTACCTCCCGCTGGCCTGATCCGGCGACCAGCCGCGTGGACCTGGGCTTCCCACAGAACCGCTAACGCGCCGGGGCGGCCGGGGTGGCTCGGGGTTCTCCTGGGGCCACCTGGCCGCCTCCCGGTTCCAGGCGCGCGGCGGGGCCCATTGACCGGTCCCGCCGCGCGCGCGAGCATGGCGGGCGATGCCCCGCCCGACCGCGCCGCCCGTGAACCTGCCCCTCACCCTGGACCGGGAGGCGGGGGGCCTGACGCGGCAACTGGCTGGGCAGCTGCGCGCGGCCGTGCGGTCGGGCGTGCTCACGCCGGGGCAGCGGATGCCGTCCACGCGCGCGTTGGCGGACGCGCTGGACGTGGGCCGGGGCGTGGTGTTCGAGGCGTTCGACGCCCTGCTGGCCGAGGGGTACCTGATCGGGCGGGACCGTTCGGGGACGTTCGTGGCGCCGGACCTGCCGCCCGACTCGCCCGGCGCGCGGCCCGCTCCGGTCGTCACGGCCCGCTGGTTGCGCCCGGTCCCGGACGCCCAGGTGGAGCCGCCCACCCCGCAGGCGCTGCTGGCCTTCCGCGTGGGGCAGACGGATACCCGCTACCTCAACGGAGGCGCGTGGCGGCAGGTGTGGCGGCGCGTGGCCCTGGATGCCCTGCCAGACGATTACGCGGACCCGGCAGGCGACCCGGACCTGCGGGCGGAGGTGGCAGCGTACCTGCGCCGCGCGCGGGGGCTGGTCTGCGGCGCGGACGACGTGATCATCACGTCCGGCGCGCTTCAGGGCGTGGACCTGATCGCGCAGGCGACCCTCACGCCGGGCGACGCGGTGGCGTTCGAGGATCCCGGTTACCGCCTGGCACGCCAGACGTTCGAGGCGCGCGGTGCGGACCTCCTGCCCGTCCCGGTAGACGGGGACGGCCTGACCGTGGGGGCGCTGCCGACCGGGGCGGGCGCGCCGCTGCTGGTGTACACCACGCCCAGTCATCAGTTTCCGCTGGGGGTGCGGCTGTCCGTGCCGCGCCGCCTGGCGCTGCTCGACTGGGCGCAGCAGCATGACGCCCTGATCCTGGAAGACGATTACGACAGCGAATTCCGTTTCGGTGCCACGCCGCTCCCGGCGCTGGCGTCACTGGACACGGCCGGGTGCGTGGTGTACCTCGGGACGTTCAGCAAGGTCCTCAGCCCCGCGGTGCGCGTGGGGTACGTGGTGGCGCCCGCGCCACTCCGGGACCGGCTGCTGGCCCTCAAGGCCCGCGCGGACGCCCACACGTCCTGGCCAGTGCAGCGCGCCCTGAGCGCCCTGCTGGCCGGCGGACATCTTGAGGCCCACATTCGCCGCATGCGCCGCGAGTACTCGGCGCGCCGCCTCGCCCTGGACGAGGAGCTGACGCCCCTGGCCCCGCACGCTCGCCTGCTGGGCCTCGCGGCGGGCCTGCACGTGTACCTGGACTTCACGGCGGGACTGGACGCTGCGGCGGTCGCTGCGGCGTGCCGTCAGCAGGGCGTGCTGGTCAGCCCGGTGGCACCCCTGTACCGCGGGGCGCCGGACCGCGCCGGGCTGCTGCTGGGCTACGGGGGCCTGACCGCCGCGGAAGTCCGGCGCGGCGCGCAGGTCATCGTCCAGGCCGTGCAGGATCACGTGAACTGACCCGGCTGGTGGGGGTCAGCCCCCGATGTTCACGGTGGGCGCCCCGACCACGATCTGCCCCCCATGCGCGGTGGTGTCCCCCTGCCGCGCGGCGGGCTGACCGTTGATCCGGACCGTGGCACTCCCACGAACGATGGAGTCTGGCGGGCCCACGCACACGCAAGTGTCGCCCTGGCGCGCGGCGGGCTGGCCGGCGATCAAGACCGTGGGGCTGCCCGCGCTGACGGGACCACCCACGTGGGGCGTCCAGCCGGTGGACATCGGACAGGTGTGTTGATCACCGACGCGGGCAGCTGGAGGCATGCCTTCCAGTGTAGGGAACGCCCGCGGAGGATCAAGCGAATCTGCCCCCTCCCGCAAGATCCGCGCGCGGGGCGGCGGGGGGTCCCCTCGACCGGGGCGGGCGGTAGCGGTGCGTGCACTCGGAACCTATGGCTGCACGCTCCGCACTGGGTAGACCAGTCAGCTGCCTATCCCTTCCCGGCCTCGCTGCTCCCCGGGGTTTCAGGCGTCTGACGGGAGCAAGTGATTCAGAGCCTGTCGCCGCACCTGAGGCAACGGAACGCCCAGAATGCCCGTATACTGGCGGCCATGACCGCCCTTCGCCCGAAACGTGACGCCGTATGAAACGGCCCTTCCGGGTACTGCTCGTCGATGACAACCCAGCCGACCTGATGCTCGCCAAGGAGGTCTTCGCCGATCATGGTGAGAACCTGATCGTCACCACCTGCGCCAGTGGCGATGAGGCGCTGGCGCTGCTGCGAGGCGGGCACCGGCCGGACGTGATGATCCTGGACGTGAACATGCCTGTCATGTCCGGGTTTGAGGTGCTGCAGGTCATCAAGGCCGATCCGGCCCTGCTGTCGATTCCGGTCGTGATGCTGTCCACGTCCTCACAGCCGGGCGATGTGGCGCGCGCCTACACCCTGCATGCCAGTTCGTACCTGGTGAAAAGCACCAGCTTCCAGAATTTTGTCGAGCAGGTGGACGCGTTCGTGACGTTCTGGCGGGAGAGTCACACGCCCAGCTGGCCTGGCCGACCCGCCAACTGATCCAGCAGGAACCGGCCACAGCACAGGCCCAGTCTGTTCGGCGGCTGGCCTCACCCGGGTCGGGGGAAATCCTCTGCACGGAACAGTCCGTCTGTGAGGCCTCCTGTGCTCAGGTGGCGGCCATGACACGGTTCCGGCCGCTGCGCTTGGCGGCGTACAGGGCCTGATCGGCGGCCGCCACGAGCCCCTCGCCCGATACACCTGCGGTCAGGCTGGCAACACCCAGGGACACGGTCACCTGGCCCAGGGGCAGGCCGTCGTGCGTGAGGTGCAGACCCTCGACCGCGCTCCGCAGCTGCTCGGCCAGGGCCTGCGCGGCGCGCAGATCCGTCTGGGGCAGCAGGAGCGTGAATTCCTCCCCGCCGGGGCGGGCTGGGGTGCTGCCGGTCGGGGCGAGGTCGCGCAGTGTGGCGCTCACGCGGATCAGTGCGGCGTCGCCTGCGTCATGCCCGAAGGTGTCGTTCAGCCGCTTGAAGTGATCGATGTCCAGCGCGATCAGGCTCAGGGGGGCATCCGTGGCGTTCGCGGCGGTCACCCCGGCGCTCAGCTGCGCTTCCAGGTGACGGCGGTTGAACAGGCCGGTCAGGGGGTCACGGATGGACTGCTGCAGCAGCCGGTCTTGCAGGCGCAGGCTGGCCAGCGCGAGCGCCACCTGCCGCGTTACATCGTCCAGCGCGGCGCGCTGCGCGCTCAGGTCCGCGCCGGCGGGCGGGCGGATGCGCAGGAGCCCCAGGGTCTCCCCGTGCGAGAACAGCGGCGCGCACAGATACGGGCCGGTCTGGTCCGAGCAGCGGGGCATGAAGGGCTGCCCGGCCGCCTCGCCCTGCGTTTCGCCGCGCCGCAGGGCCCAGCAGGTGTCAGGGCCGGGCGTGCCGAGCGGTTCACCCCACTGCGCGGCCTGCAGCAGGAGGTTGCGCGACGCGTTGTGTTGCAGCAGCTGCCCGCTGGTGTGGGGCAGCAGGTGGGGCAGGGCGCGGGTGAGGATTTCGGACGCCTCGCTCAGCGTGCGTGCGGCCTGGAGGGCGTCACTCAGCCGGGCCAGGTCGCTCAGCCAGGTGTTGCGGCGCTCTAGCTGACTGACGGCCTGGTCCGTGGCCTGCCGCGCCTCCCGGATGCGTTCAGTCATGCGGTTGAAGGTGCTGGCCAGGTCGCGGTACTCGCGGGGGCCGCGTTCCGTGACGGTCACGCTGCCGCTGGTGTCGGTGATGCGGCGCGCGCCGCGGCCCAGATCGGAGAGTGGGTGCGTGAGCATGCGCGCCGCGCCCAGCGTCGTGGCGACACTCAGGGCCAGCAGGACCGCGGCGGCGATCATCAGGTCCCGGCGGAGCGCTTGAAGCTGACGCTGCGCCCGCGCGTCTGAGACGCTCAGCTGCGCGGCCAGATTCTGGCTGAGGGCGTCCACGTCGGCGCGGACCGCATCGAGGAGTCGCTTGCCGCGGCCGCTGCGGACGAGGGCCTCGGCCACTTCCGGCTGTGACGGCCGGGCGCGGATCTCGGGCTGCGCCACTTCGGTCTGCCACTGCCGGATGACCGATCCGATGCGGCCGAGCCGCGCGCGCTCCTGCGCCGGCAGTTGCGCGTCGCGGCTCAGGGTTTTCAGCACGGGCGGGTAGGCCGCCTCGCCACGGTAATAGGGTTCCAGGAAGCTGGCCTGTCCGGCAATCACGTAGCCGCGCACCCCGGTTTCCATGTTCACGACGTGCGTCAACAGGGCGTTCACGGCCTCCAGCTGCGAGCGGGTGTCGCTGGAGCGTGCCAGCGTCTGCACCCGGCTTTCCAGGCCGCTTTGCAGGTTCAGGAAGGCGAACAGCAGCAGCGCCCAGAAGGGCAGCTGGGTGAGCAGCAGCAGGTGACGCAGGCGCACGGGGACACTGTAGGGCATGCCGGACGCAGACCCTACGCTCACCACGGTGGGGGTGGTCATGGGGCAGGTCAGGTGGGCCGGCGGGCGCGGCGGCGGCGGGTCTTCTCGGCGTACATGCGTTCGTCCGCCAGTTGCCACAGCGTCTCGGACTGCTGCCCTTCCTGCGGCGCGTAGGCAACCCCGACGCTCGCTCCGGCGTCGGGGAAGCCCTGGGCGGGCAGGGTGTCCAGGGCCACCTGAAGCTGAACGAGGACGGGCCGCTGTTCCCCACCCAGCAGCAGGCAGAATTCGTCGCCCCCCACGCGGTAGGCGCAGTCGTCTCCGCTCAGCACGGACCGTAGCGCCTGCATGACGGCCCGCAGCAGGGCGTCGCCGCGGGCGTGCCCGAACTGGTCGTTGATGGTTTTCAGGCCGTCCACATCGAGCGTGACGAGGGTCAGGGGGCCGCGGCGTAACCGCTGGGCGAGGTCCTCCTCGAAGGCCCGCCGGTTGCACAGGCCGGTCAGCGGGTCCGACCGGGCGGCGGCGTTCAGGTTCGTGAGGGTCTCCCGGCGCTCCAGGCTGACCTGAAGCACGCGGGACGCCACGGCCAGGGATTCCAGCTCGTGTTCCGCCCAGGGCCACTCCTCCTGCCGGTAGGCGGCGAGCAGCAGGTGAGATTCACCCGCCGTGATGGGCTGGATCAGGGCGGCCTTTAGCCCGGCGCCCGGGAGGTGCAGGTCCAGTTCCGTCCGGCCCAGCGCGACCGGGTCGGCACCCTGAACGGCGCGGCGCAGGGCGTCGGGCAGCTGCGCGCGGGCCTCAAGTTCGGCCGGACCGGGCAGCGGCGCCCCGCGGATCACCAGCGGGCGCAGGGACGCGCCCTGTTCCCACATGACTAGCGTGGTGCCCGGCAGGGCGGGCAGCAGCACCGTCATGACCCGCGCGGTGACGGCCCGCAGCGGTTCAGACAGCGCCAGAATCTGCGTGAGTTCCAGCAGGATCTCCGCGTGGGCCTGCGCGCGCTGCGCCTGCGCGCGGGACTGCGCGAGGTCCGTCACGTCGAAGGCCACGCCCAGCGTCCCCCCGCCTGGCAGGAGCACCTGATGCGTGTCGTACACCCGCCCGGCCAGGGTGATCGTGCGACGCAGCTCCTGCGCCCGGCCGAGCTGATCACGGATGGCGGGACTGTCAACCTCACCAGCCAGGGCCTGGAGCGAGCGGCCCAGCACCGCGTCGGCCTGCACGCCCAGCCCGCGCAGGCCACTGCCTTCCGCCGTGACGAGGCGCCCCTGCGCGTCGGTGATCCACAGGATCATGGGAAAATTTCGCAGCGCGAAATGCAGCTGCCCTTCGAGGCCCTTCACGGCGCTGCGCTGCGCGGTGAATGACAGGACGTGCTTGAGGGCCCACACGAGGTCACGCAGCACCTTCCGGTCCGACTGCGTCCAGCGCGCCCCCGGACCGCACCGCACGAACAGCAGCCGCGCGGCGCGCCCCGGCACCTCCAGCCACGCTAGCGCGGCCGGGCGCCCGTCCTGAAGGTGCCAGCCCTCACCGCTGTCCAGCGTGAACACTGGGCCCTCCCCGGCTGGTGGCAGGGCCGGGAGAAGCTGTGCCAGGTTCGCGTCGGGCGGCCAGACCGCTTCCAGGGGCGCGCCGGTGTCCATCTGCACGCCGCTCCAGTCCACGCCGATCAGTTCCGCCGTGAGCTGCGCGGCGCCGCGCAGGCCGTCATCCTCGTCCAGGGGGAGGGCGGTCAGATCGGCGATCGCCTGAAACGTCCGGGCGGCCAGGGTGGCGCGCTCCAGTCGGCGCTGGAGCTCAACCTGCTGCTGCTGCGCGGCCCGCAGGTCCAGGCGGGCCGCGCGGCCTTCCAGGGTCTGAATGACCAGCTGCGCCCCTGCCCGCAGCGTGACCTGAAGAGCGGGTGTCCACATCATGTCCGGACGGTCACCAGCGATCACGAGCAGGCCGACAGTCACGTGCTCCGGCGTGACCAGAGGCTCGCCCGCCGCGAACGTCCAGGTGTCGCGGGGGCGCAGCAGAGCCAGCCCAATCTCCGGTGGTGGCCGCGGGTCCAGGCGCGTCCAGAAGAAGGCGGTGGGTTCAGGCTCTGAGCCGCTTACCCCGAGTGTGCGGGGTGCCCAGCCGGTCGCAGCCGGAGTCCAGCTGCGTCTGGGCGTCATGAAAACCACAGCCACGTGCTGCACACCCAGAGCGGCGCCCGTCAGATGGCACAGCGCCTGAAGATCAGGCTGCGCGGCGAGGTCCTGCACGCCGTACCGCGTGCAGGCCTCGGAGCTGGGATCTGGCGGGAACGGAGCCTGAATCACATGAACCTCATGGTAGGAGGTGCCCACTGACCGCGGTGAAGGGCCAGCAAGGACAGTCTTCACCCTTGCTCCGTGATTCTGGCTGGTCAACAAGTGCAAATTCTGGATCTTCCAGTCAGCCAAAGTCTTTCATAAGGTAGAGCTCACCCGCACGCCCCGGTTGCCTGCTCCGCAGGTCAGCCTGGCCGGCGCGCAACAGGAGCACCATGACGCAGACCATGACCAACCCCGCGGCCCTGATCGAGCGTGAAGACGCCCTCGGCGCCCACAACTACAAACCCCTGGACGTCGTCATTCAGCGCGCGCAGGGCGCCTGGGTGTGGGACACCCAGGGCCGCCGCTACCTGGACGGCCTGTCCGCGTACAGCGCCGTCAACCAGGGCCACTGCCACCCCCGCATCATCCACGCGCTGACCGAACAGGCCCGGCAGGTGACCCTCACGTCCCGCGCGTTCCGCAACGACCGCCTCGCCTCCTTCTACGAGACCGTAACGAGCCTCCTGAACTTCGAGGCCGTCATCCCCATGAACACCGGCGCCGAGGCCGTGGAAACCGCCATCAAACTCGCGCGGAAATGGGCGTATCACACGCGGCAGGTGCCGCACGATCAGGCGGAACTGATCGTCATGAACGGCAACTTCCACGGGCGCACGACCACACTGGTGTCCTTCAGCAGCGAAGCGCAGTACCGCCGCGGCTTCGGCCCGTTCACGCCCGGCTTCGTCAGCGTGCCCTACGGTGACGTGGCGGCCATCGAGGCGGCCATCACGCCCAACACGGCCGGCGTTCTCTTCGAACCGATCCAGGGTGAGGCCGGCGTCATCACGCCCCCCGACGGCTTCCTGCGCGCCCTGCGTGACGTGTGCGACCGCCACGGCATCCTGATGATCGCCGACGAGATCCAGACCGGCCTGGGCCGCACCGGCCACTGGCTCGCGTGTGATCACGAACAGGTGAAACCGGACCTGGCGATCCTTGGCAAGGCCCTGGGCGGCGGCGTGTACCCCGTCAGCGCCGTCCTGGCCAGCCGGGACCTCATGAACCTGTTCCAGCCCGGTGATCACGGCAGCACTTTCGGCGGCAACCCGCTGGCCGCCGCCGTCGCGCAGGCCAGCCTGGAAGTCCTCGAGGACGAGGCGCTGCCCGCCCGCGCGCAGGAGCTCGGCGCGTACGTCCGCGCCCGCCTGGAGGCCATGAACAGCCCTCAGGTGAAAGACATTCGCGGGCGCGGCCTGCTGATCGGTGTGGAACTGCACGGCCCGGCCCGTCCCGCCTGCGAGGCCCTACGCGACCTGGGCGTGCTGTGCAAGGAAACCCACGAGACGACCCTGCGCCTGGCACCCCCCCTGGTCACCAGCCGTGAGGACCTCGACTGGGCGCTGGACCGCATCGAGCAGGTCCTGGCCTGACCCGGCGGTCTGGTGGGGACGCCCGCCGCCCTGAACACAGCTGAAAGCCGCCGCCCCACACCGGGGCGGCGGCCTTTCTACCCGCCATCGCTGCCACCCCCGACGGCCGTCCCGATCAGCGCGTACAGGTGAGCCGCACATGACCCCTCCTCACAGAATTAGACTGTGTGCAGGAGACTCCATGTCGAACCCGATCTGCGCGCCTGAGCATGTCCCCAGCGGGTCCTTCTACCTGGCGGTCAACCCAGAAGGCACCGTGACCGCGGCCAGCGCCGCCGCCCGGCACTGGCTGCGCACCGTCGCGCCCGCCGCGCAGGACCTCCTCGGGCAACCGCTGCTCAGCCTGCTCCCCCCGGGCTGCCTGCTGCGCGCCCAGCTGGAGGGCACCACGGTCCCGGCCGGGTGCGGCGGGCACTGCCAGCACCTCCGCGCGGACCGCACCCCTGACGGCCTGGAATTTCACGCCCCTCACGGCGACCTGCTCACCCCCCACGAATCGCTCGCGCGGACCCTGAACGAAGCGCAGGCCATGGACGAGGTGATCAGCGCGGTCCTCACGCACCCCGCGTGGCAGGCACTAGACGTGTACCTGGCCCTGTTCGACCCGGTCGGCGCCACCCTGCGCGTCCTGACCGCCGGACCGGACGGCCCCCAGATCACCCGAACGCTGGTGGCCACCGACGCACACCCACTCGCCCGGGCCTTGCAGGCCGGGAACGCTACTGCCAGCAGCGCAGGCACCTGGACCACCCTGGACCCGGCGCTGCACCCGGCCGCGCAGGAGGTCATCACCCTGCCCCTGGTCACCTCCGGCCGCGCCCTGGGCCAGTTGATCCTCACGATGCAGACCCCGGGGCACCTCGTACGCGTCAGCGCCCTGATCGCCCCGTGCGTCGCCGCGCTGGACCGCGCCAGACTCTTCGACGACACCACCCGCGCGCACCTGCGCTACCGCACCCTGCTGGAAATCACGCACGCCGCCCTCTGGGAACTCGACCGGAACTTCGCCATTCAGGGCCACAGCCCCAACTGGGAAGCCCTGACCGGCCAGGCCTTCGACGAATACATCGGGCACGGGTATCTGAACGTCGTCCACCCCGACGACCGCGCCCGCCTCTGGGCGGACATCCTCCGGGGCATGCGGGGCGGCATCCCCTTCGAACTGCGCGGCCGGATGCGCCGCGCCGACGGTCAGTACCGGCACGTGGTGGCCCTGGCCCTGCCCGTCCCCGAGGAACGCGGCAACGGCCAGGGCTGGGCCGGGTCCATCCAGGACGTCACCGAGGAAGTCTGGGCCGCCGAGTGGGAAGGACCAGCCCAGCAGCTGCTGACGCTCTCCGTCCAGGGCGGACCCGCCCGGCCCACCTTCCACGCCGTGCTGGCCGAACTGCAGCGCGTCAGCGGGGCGCCCGGCGCGCTCCTCATCCAGATGGCCGCGCCTGCCGCGCCCCCCCGCATCCTCGCGGCGCAGGGCGACCATGAAGCGCTCCGGGAACAGCTGCGCGAACTTCCCGACGCCTCCACCGCGCTGAACACCCTGATCAGCAGCCTGACGCACCCCACCTGGCTGCGGGACCTGCCCCGGAGCACCCTCAGGGAGAGCCGCGCCCTCCTGCTCCCCCTGCGACACGAGGAACGCCTGATCGCCCTGGCCCTGCTGGACATCCCGGACGGAACGCTGGACGCCACGACCCTCGAGCACCTGCGCTGGCTTCAGTCGCACCTGGCGCCCATCATGCACAGCGCGCAGCTGCGGGACGCACTGGAACGCAGTGAGGATCAGGCGCGGTCCATCGTGTCCGCCCTGGACGAGGGCGTCATCATGATCAGCGAACAGGGCCAGTTCCTGGCCGCCAACCGCGCCGCGCGCGACCTGCTCGAACTCCCCCGCGCCCTCCCTCACGTCTCCAACCTCGACTGGGGCCTGCACGACGAGCGTGGTCAGCTCGTCACGTGGCAGAAGAACCCGGCCGCCACCGCGCAGCAGACCGGCCGGGCCGTCCGGCAGGTCCTCCTGGCCCGCCGGCACCGCGACGGGCACCAGCTGTGGCTGTCCATCAACGCGATCCCCCTGGACGACCGCAGCGGCGTGGTCGTGTCTTTCAGTGACGTGACCGAAGCCGTCACGCTGCGCCAGCAGCTGACCTCCCAGGCGTTCCAGGATGACCTGACCGGCCTGGGCAACCGCCGCGCCTTCCAGCGCGCTGTCCGGGACCTGCGTGGTCCACGGGCCGCGGCACTCCTGATCGACATCGACCACTTCAAGGAAGTCAACGACACGTATGGGCATCACGTGGGAGACGACCTCCTGCGGGAACTGGCCGCCCGTCTGTGCGCCCACACGCCGGACGGGACGCTCATCGCCCGCCTGGGCGGCGACGAATTCGGCCTCATGCACCCCGACCTGGACCCCGCGCTGGCCTCTGACTTGGCCGTCCGGCTGGTGGACGCCCTGGGCCAGCCGGTACACGTGGGCACGATCTGCGTTCACGTGAGTGCCAGTGTGGGCGTGGCCGTGGCCGGTCGCGTACCGGACGGCGACCTGCACCGCGCTGCGGATCTCGCCATGTACGCCGCGAAACATGCCGGGAAGGCCGGGTGGCGGACCTACACCGTCGAACTCGACCTGGAACGCCTGCGGTAACCGGTGCGGCGCGCAGGGCACCCGGGCCGGCCGCAGTCCGGCGTGGTCCTCGCGCCTACAACCTGGCTTGAATCGAGCGGGCCCTACCTCCAGGAGCCACCGGCCATGCATGGAACAGGGCCGCTCATGCAGGCGGCAGCTCTGCCCTGCGCATGAAACGGCCCCTGCAATTTGTCGAGAGACCCCCGGGTCAGTTCAGGCGCCGCATCTCCTGACTGAGCTGTTCCCGCAGGCGCGCGTAGACATCCCGCGCCATCTGATCCAGGTCCACCGCCGCCGTTTGCGGGGCGCGTCGACCGACCGCCTGATCTTCGGGGGGGCGGCTGGCCGCCTTGGCCGGCGGCGCTGGGGCCGGACGGTCCGCAGCGGCAGCATGCCAGGGCACAGCGCCAGGCCCAGGAGGAGGTGACGAGGGCCGCGGGGCCGGCGCTGCGGGCAGGCGGGCCGCGCCCGGGCGTGGACCGGAGGACAGTGAGGGTTCGCCGGACCAGGTGGGGAGTGGTTCCCACGGGGCCGGCAGCCCCGGGGCGCGTCTGGGCGGCGCCGGGTCCGGCGTGTGCTCGAAGGCGGCGTGTTCGGTGGCCAGCGCGACGGCTTCCTCATCGGCCGCCTGCGGCGCTGCGTGCGTGAGGGCCGAAGGAACGAACAGCGGGTCGCGGGCGCGGCGGGCGTGCGTGAATTCATGCGCCGCGAGGGCCAGGCCCGCCGGCCGATCAAGGGGCAGGTCGTGCGGCAGGAACACCGTGTCCCCGAGGGTCAGGCCGTCCGCGCGGGCCGCGCGCAGCGCCGGGGCCACCTCGGGTCGGCGGATCACCCGGACGTCCGCGACACTGGTCCCCAGAACGTCACGCAGGGCCGCCAGTTCACCCGGCGCCAGGGGCGTGCCGTGCCCATCGCGGTGCGCTGCGTGCGCCAGCGCTGAGAGGACGCCGTCCACGCCGGGCGGAGTGCTGAGGGGTACCGCTGGCACGGCTGCCGGACTCCGCTGCACGCCGGGCCGGGGCAGCGGCATGACCGGGGTGGGCGTGCCCGGCGCAGTTCTCGGCCCCACCGGCGGCCGGTCAGCCCGCTGGGGCAGCTGGGGGAGAGTTCGTGGGGTGGCCGTGACCTCAGGGTTCTGACGCTGCAATGAGTACACAGCTGGCGTGTCCAGTTCCCTGTCCGGTGCGGCGCGGCCCGGTGTCTCTGCGAACGGCGCGACGGATTCTGCGGGTCCGGGAGTGGCTGGGTTTGTGGGCCAGAAGGCGTTCATCGCAGTTTCCTGCGCCATGTCTGGTGGTACGGCGGCCGGAACCTGGATGGGTTCAGGACGTGATGCCGTGGCGAGAGGAGGAAGGATCCCTTCAGGCGGGGTCGTGGGAGGCGCGGGAAGATACGCGTTCGGCGCGACCTGAGAGAGGCCGGGGTCTGAGGCCACCGGCGGGTCCGGCTGGTGGCTCCAGGGAGCTGCCGGGGCTGACCCGGCTGTGCGCTGGACCGAGGCGGGAACAACTGGCAGCCCTTGAACAGGCTGCACGGTGGGCAGCGGGACAGGCATGGCCGTGTGGCGCCCTACCTGAGTCCCCACGGGAGGCGTAAGGAGCGGGCTCATCGGCGGAGCATGGAGCGGCAGCCACGATTCTGTAGTGACTGGGGTAAGCGAGGGGCGCAGCAGAGCGGATGTCGGTCGTGCGACGGGCCAGGGAGCCGGGGCCTGGACGAACACAGCGGCATCTTCCGCAGGCATATCCGAGCTGGCCAGGGCCGGGCGGTGCGGCAGTGGACTGGGCGGGACTGGCCAGACTGCTGACGTGGAAGGTGCGGCTGGATGCGTTTCAGCCCAGGCTCGCCCAGTCTGTGGGGTGCTCTCTGGCGAATCCCCGTGATCTCTGAACGCTGCGCGCCGGACGGTCGGAATGAAACCCGGTCGGGCCGTCCCGATCGGCGGCTCGATTTGTTCCTGCGCGGCAACCTGATCTGACTGTGCCGGGCGCGCCGTGACCTGTTCTGGAGGTACCTGAGTCGTGCGTTCCTCCAGATCACGTCCATCAACGATCGGCCTTACCGTCTGCCCTTGTGCCTCTGGCATGGTCACGTTGACGTCCAGTCCGGCCGAGGAGGTTCGGCCCGTTTGGAGGACACGCGCACGGATGGGCTGTCCCGTTCGGTCCGTGCTGCCCGGCGCCTGGGTCAGTGCGGGCAGGGTGGCGGCCTGCTCCATTGGGGAAGGTACGGTCAGGCTGGGTTGATCATTCCTCACGACCCGGATGGGCGCGGCGGATTGAACTGGTCTTGCGATCGACGGTGCTTGAGGGGCTGGCGCAGTCGCGTCACGCTCCCAGGTGAGTGCGGACTGACTGGGTGTGGGACTGAATTGACTGGTCAGTTCCAGACTGTTGATTTCAGGCTGGACGTCAATCCCAGCTGGAGTCGGTGAGTCCAGCAGCAGGGACGGCTCCTGCTGTGACGTCGAAACAGGCGTAGCCTGACGTGCACTCGGATCAGTCAAGAAACCAGGTGGGTCGGGCAGGCGTGGCGGAACTGGGGACTGGGCAGGCACGGCCCCGGCCTGGACGTCGATCCCAGCTGGAGACGGTGAGTTCAGCAGTGGGGACGGCGCCTCCCATGATGTCGAAACAGGCGCAGCCTGACGGGCGCTAGGATCAGTCAGGAAGCCAGTTGGGTCGGGTAGGCGTGGCGGAACTGGGGAGTGGACGGGCACGGCCCTTTCCGTCCCCACGTCCTGCGGGAGGGGGTGGAGTGCCGGGACCTGCCCCATAAGCCTGGAAGGTTGTTCGGTCGAGTTTGTGTCTCTGGTGAGTGGCGCTGCCAGTTCATGGGGCAGTGCAGCGAGAGGTGAACCGTCAGGTTCAGTTGGTGCGGTCACGATCCTGGCCGCCTTCCGTGGTGTGCGGTCTGGACTGAGCTGAGGGGTGACTGCCGCTTTAACGCCCCTATCCTCTGCGCGTTTGTAGCTCTCTGGGAGCGAGGTCAGGTTGGTCAGATCAGTCGTGACCACTCGCTGATCCTCCTGGCTCCCCTGTGGCTGGTCGTGCTGGCTGGTCGGCCCGGGTGCTGCGGGAATCGCAGCTGTCACCGCATTGAGCCAGGGGTCGGCTGGCAGGTCGGTCTCTGACACGGGTGCAGTCGGTGCGGCGACGGCTGGCCCATCCGTGCCGGGAGACTTTGCCGGGTTCGTGTTGACTGATGACACTGGCTGCGCGAGCGGCGTGACTTGGCCAGGGAGTCGTGATGGCGCTGGGGACAGGCCAGGCGCGCTCTCGGTGGCGGGTGTCGGTGAAGTGGCCGGCGCCGTGCCGTCAGGTAAAGGGAGTGCAGTCTGTTGGGCCGTGCTGGGCTGTGCTGGACTGGCGAGCGCGGATTGGACCTGATCTGAATCGGGCTGCTCCTGCTCCTGCTGCGTCTGCCCGGACGGGGCCGCTGTGAGTCCTCGCTCTGGGTCCTCGTCCTGTTCAGTAGAGGGGGTGCGTGGGGTCGCCTGCGGCTCACGGCCCTGCCCGCGACTGCGGGCTTTCACGCGGGGGCCGGCGCCCGTGCCGTGCGTGGGGGCCGCCTCGGCGCGCGGGGCCGGAGCGACGGGCAGGTCGGGCGCGCCGACGTTGCGTTCCGGATGATGGTCCTGCCAGTCCTCCAGTTGCCTGAAGGGAATCACGCTGGCTTCGGTCTCCCCGGCCGCTTCCAGTTCAGCGAAGCGGTTCAGGCGGGCCAGGATGTTCTGTGAGACGTCCGCCGGGATGGGCGGCGCGGCCTTCACTTCCTCTGGCTCGGCCGCCGGGGCGGGCGCGCGCAGGGGGACAGGCCGGGGGCGGCGAGGCAGGCGGACGGTAATGTCGTTGTTGCCGCCGCGCAGCAGCACCTCCAGCTCCCGCCGCTCACGGTCCTGCTGCTCCCGGTCTGTCTGCGCTTTCGCAGGGTCTGGGTGCAGGTCCGGGAGGGGAGCGCTGGCCTGAGGGTCCGCAGTCGGCAGGTCCTGCACGACCGGACGCACCTCTGGTGCCGGGGTGGCTGACATGGGAGCCTCGTTCACCTGGGGCCGGGCCGCCACTTCTTCCGTTGGGGCGGGCGTGGTCGCTGGACGTGCCGCTTCCAGCTGGACCGGGCTGGCGGGCCGGTCTGCTGGCGTGTCGGCACGGGCCTCGCGGGCTACACTCGGGCGGGACGGTGGGGCGACCTCCAGATCAGCTTCCGAGGGTCGGGCCGTCACATCTTCACGGGGGGTGTGCGTGGGCTCTGGGCGTTCGGCTCCCTTGCCGGGCGGGCGAGCGGGCCGGTCTGCTGGCGAGTCGACATGCGCGGTGTGGGGCACGCCCGGGTTCGGCAGCGCGGCAACCTGCGGGTCAGCCTGGGGCGGTGTGAGGTCGGCGGCGCGAGGGGCTTCCTGCTGGGGTGCGGTCCGCGGGGTGACTGCTGCGCTGTCGCGGGCGGGCGTGAAGTCCGGCTCGGTGTTCAGGGCCAGGGCTTCCCTGAACGACGCGGCGCGCAGGGGCCGGGCCTCCATGACGGGCGGCGTCTGCTCCTGCACCGGCCCGGTGGGGACGGGCGCAAAGGAGGCTGGCGGTGTCTCGCTCAGCCCTGCGGCGAGGAGCGCAGCGCGGTCACCGAACGGGTCTGCCTGAAGCTCTGCGGGCGCGTAGGGCGTGGCCTCCTCCGTCCAGACGGGAGTGGGGTCCGGCGGGCTCGGCGCGAAGCGCGGTGCGGGGGCCGTCCGCTGCGGCGCGGCTGGGCTGGGGGTGGGGTCCGCGAGCGGCTCGGTCCAGTCTGGCTCCTGCGCGGGCGCCGTCCAGCCTGGCGGGAGGGTGGCCTGCGGCGCGTGGGGTAGAGCGATCAGGCGGGCCGGGACTCGCCGGACCCGCGCGGCCAGAGGGGCGGGCGGTAGAGGCTGGACCAGCGCCGGCGTCACGCCCAGCGGGACCGGGCCCCAGAAGGTGGGGAGGGGGTCCTGGCGGGTGATGGCCATGCGCGTGGCGTGTTTCAGGCGGGCGAGCCGCTCGTCGATGGAATTCACGTCGCTCCTTTCGGGGGCAGCGGGGGTCAGGGCGAGGAGGGTCGCGCCGGGCGTTACTGGCTGATCTGGAGGAAGCCCGCGTGCGCGAGTTCCAGCGTCTCGACCGCGACAGCGTCGCCGCTCCCGGCGAACTGCGGGCCGCTCCACTTGACGGGGTACGCCTGGAGCAGCTCGAACCGGGTGAGGACCGCGCCGGTCGTCTGGTAGACGGTGATGGTCACGTTGCGGACGTCCAGGTAGCCCTGCACGATGTTCAGGTGCCACTGTAGGAGCTTCTGCCCGGCGACCACGCCGCGCTTCAGGGTCAGGTTGCCCACCTTGGACCGCACCGGGAGGCGCAGCACGCGGTCGTTTACGCCACCCTCAATGAAGTCCATGGTTTCCGTCTCGATGGTCAGGCCGCTCACCTCGCTGAACGCGGCCTGTTCCAGGCCGTCGATGGCGACGTGGTAGCGGTGGTTGGAGAGCACCTGATGCGCGGCCTTCTGCGGGGTGGTGGGGACGGGCAGCCCGAAGCGGCGTGCGGCGGCCTCGGCACTCAGGTTGTGGCTGGCCTGCACGCCGCGGCTGTCGGTACGGACGCTGGCCTGCCCGGCTGGGGTGTCTGCGCGGGCCACGCCGCCGCGCACGGTGGCGCTCACGCGGGGGACGCGACTCATGATGAGCCTCCGCGGCGCTGGTGGTCGAGGCGCAGGTCTTCCAGCATCAGCGCGTACACGCGGCGGGTGAGTTCATCCAGGTCCGGAGTGCTGGGGCGGGGGGCGCGGGTGCCGACAGCCACCTGCTCCTTGCGCTGCGGAGTGGGCGCTGCCGGAGTCATGCGCCCGCCAGGTCGAGCTCAAGCACGGCGCCGCAGTGCGGGCATTCCGTCTCGACCGTGTCGGGCAGGGCTGGGGTGCCGGGCACAGGGGCAAGGGCGCCGGGCGTGAACGGGGCGGGCGCGTGGCCGCTGTTCAGGTGCGCGTACAGCTGTTGCAGGTGCGCGAAGTCAGCGGCGGGGAGTGCGGCGAGCACGTCGGGCGTGACCGGCGCGAAGGGACCCAGGCGGGTGGTGACGCGGGAGAGCAGCAGCAGGGGGTAGTAGGCTTCGTTGCGCTGCACGCGCGGATCGCCGAGGGGTTCAATCTCGTCGAGGGCGGTGGCGGGGCGCATGTGGCCCTGGCGGTGAAGGTGCCCGTCGGACGTGAGCAGTCCGACGGGCAGCATGAAGGGAAGTTCGTTCACACTCGGTCACCCTTGGCGGCAGCCTCCGGAAGGTGAAGCGCGGGGCCAGCCGACTGACTGGGAGAGGCGAAGTGGGGGCAGGCGTGGGCCGCCCCCGGTGGGGTGAGGTTCAGCCGCCGACGGGCACGCGCTTGTAGCCCTCGTGCGTGATGGTCAGTTCCTCGATGGCGACCTCATTGCTCTTGGCGTCGTAGGTGGGGCCGTTGAGTTTGCTGGGCCAGGCGCGCTCGAAGGTCCAGGCGGCGACGGGCTCGCCTTTCTGGTTGTGGAGGGTGATGGTGCCGCTGCGGCGGGCTTCGTCCATCTTGCCTTCCTCGACCTGCTGGCGCCAGCCCCACATGTCCATGTCGTTGGTGATGCCGCGCTTGAGGACGATGTCGTTGTACTTCATGGTGCCGGGTTCGCGGATCAGGACGGCGCGGCCCTTCTCGTCGGTGGCGCGGTACTCGACGACCTGGCTCTCGCTGCCCAGGCCGGTGCATTCGCGGAAGGCGCCGACAACTTTGTTGTCGAACTGGACGCTGAAGTAGGCGGCGACGAGCGGATCTCTGCGGGTGGGTGCGGTCATGGTGTACCTCCGGGGTCAGGTGAGGGGATGCGGGATGGATGGACTGGAGGGCTTACTGCCCGCCACCGGCGTGCTGGCTGAAGCGGAACACGATGAACTCGGCCGGTTTGACCGGCGCGAGGCCGATCTCAACCTGCAGGACGCCGCGGTCGCGGAGTTCGGAGGGGTTGAGTTCGGTGTCGCACTTCACGTAGAAGGCCTCGCGGGGTGTGTTGCCGAACAGCGCGCCGTCGCGCCAGACGCTGGTGAGGAAGGAGTTGATGTCGCGGCGGATGCGGAACCACAGGTTCTCATCGTTGGGTTCGAACACAGCCCACTGGGTGCCGCGCTCGATGCTCTTCTCGACGTAGTTGAACAGGCGGCGCACGGGCACGTAGCGCCACTGGGCGTTGCTGGACAGCGTCCGGGCGCCCCAGACGCGCACGCCCATGCCGGGGAACTCGCGGATGCAGTTCACGCCGATGGGGTTCAGGATGTCCTGCTCGCTCTTGGTGACCTGGATGGCCGGCCCGAGGATGCCGCGCACGATCTCGTTGGCGGGGGCCTTGTGCACGCCGCGTTCCACGTCGTTGCGGGCGTAGATGCCGGCCACGAAGCCGCTGGGCGGGACCATCATGGGGTTGCCGTCCGGACCTTCGACCTTTACCCAGGGGTAGTACATGGCGGCGTAGCTGGTGTCGAAGTTGGTGTCGACGTTGCGCCACTTCACGACCTGCTGCGGGGTGAGGTCGGGCGGGGTGTCGAGCAGCGCGATGCGGTTGGCGTTGCGCTCGCAGTGGTCGATCAGGGCGCGCTGGACGCTCTTGACGCCGTCCTCGTTGATCATGCCGGCCTGGTAGGCGCTCATCAGGTCAGGCACGGCGATCATGCTGACTTCCTCGGCGATTTCCAGGCTCTCGATGCCGCTGCGGCCGTCGACGCTGCCCACGAAGTCCTGACCACGGATCTCGCGGCCCTGCTCGATGACGTTGCTGTCGGCCTGCAGGACGTAGGCCCCGGGTTCCGGGGCGCGCTCGACGAGGGGGCCGGCGCTGCTGGTCTCCTCGATGGTGATCAGCACGCTTTCCTTGTTCACAACCTCGGCGACGCTGCGGGTGTGCTTTTTGCCCATGCTGACGTTCGGGAAGGTCTCGGTGACGTCGTTGCGGGTGACTTTCAGGGTGAACAGGCCGTCGCTGCCTTCCTCGGGGTCGGTCTTGCCGTCCTTGCCTTTGGGCGCCTCGCCGGGCTTGATGGGGTCGGCGGGCAGCACCTCGATCTGGATGTCGCTCTGGCGGCCGTCCCGCGCGGCGATGCTGAGGCTGGGCACGGCCTTGCTGGCGCGGCTGGGCAGCTGGAGGGGGCGGGCGGCTTCAACGGTGCGCTTGCTCTGGGTGGCCTGGGCGGGCACGAGGCGCACGACGTAGCAGCGGGTGCCGCCGTTGTTGAAGTAGGCGTAGACGCTCTGGGCGAGGTACGCGCCGTCCATGAAGGGGTTCTTCTCGCCGCGGGCGTCGGTGGTGCCGAAGATCTCCTTGAACTGCTGCCAGTTGGCAATGAAGACCGGGGTGTTGGCGGGGCCACTGGGGGCGAAGCCGACGAAGGCGGCGGTGGTGGTGCTGATGCCCTCGATGGGGCGTGGGCCGCTCTGGATTTCTTCGACGTAGACGCCTGGGGATAGGTATTCAGCCATGGGTTCCTCCGGTGAAGTTGCAGCGATTGACGACCCCCGCGGCTGTTGCGTGGGTGGACGTTGAGCACTGAGGTATTCACCTTTCCAGAACTGACCTGGCGTGTAAACCGCATGTGAGCAGACACGGGAGGTGATCTGTTTCTATACTGACCAGTCACTCAACTACCCGTGAGGTTGAAACCTTGAAGATTAGCCCTCCTGGACGTTATTTGCCTGTACGAATTCCCGCAACGCCCCTGCTGGTGGCATCCCCGGGGGGGGGATGTGACGTGTCTGGAATGTCTAGACAGATGGGGAGCTCATCATGATTGCCGACGTCCAGCAGGCCCTGCGGGACCTCGTGTATACCGAGGCGCAGCTTCCCCGCGACGCCCTGGACATCCGCTTCGCTGCGCCCACCAGCAGCTGGGTCAGCGGACTGACGCGCCCGACCCTCAACTTCTTCCTGCATGACCTGCGCGAGAACACCAGCCTGCGCTCCATGGACTTCACGCAGCTGCCCGTCGCGGGCGGCGTGCAGCGCCAGCTGGCGCCCAGGCGCGTGGACCTGCGCTTTCTGGTCACCGTGTTCTTCAAGTCCCAGCTGGACGAACTGGGCCGCGACGAGTGGGCGGTCCTGTGGCGCGTGCTGGCCGCCCTGCTGCGCCAGCACGACTGGGACGACGCCTACCTGCCTGACGAGGCCCGCCGCCTGGGCCTGGGCGTGCTGGGCAGCGTCACGCAGGGCGACACGCCCCAGGCGGTGTTCAGCAGCCTGGGCCTGAGTCTGCGCCCTCACCTTCAGTACACCGTGACGGTCCCCCTGGACCTGAACGTCGAAACCTTCTCGCCCTTGGTCCTCGAACGGAACCTGGTCGTGCGCGGCGACGCGCACCGCGACGCGCCGCTCGTCAGCCAGTTCCGCCGCAGCAGCTGGCAGCTGCGCGCCCCCGACGGCCGCCCCCTGGCCGACGCCCTCGTGCGCAGCGACGGCGGCGCGCGCGGCTTCACCGACGCGACCGGCACTGTGCACCTGGACGCGCCGCGCGAACAGGTGGGCACCCTGCACGTCCTGACCCTGGACGGCCAGCAGCTCCAGCTGGCCCCGGGGACCGATCAGGCCCGCCTCACCCTGGATTCCCCTGGAGGTTCCGCATGACCCGTCCCCTGACCCGCCCCGCCGCCCGCGACGTGCTGGGCACCGGCCTGGCCTTCCCGCTGGGCATCAACCCGCGCGGTCAGCTGGGCATGGTCAGCGGCGAGCGCGCCGTGGCGCAGGCCATCATGACGTTGCTCATGACCGCGCCCGGCCAGCGCGTCATGCGGCCCGAGTACGGCTGCCGCATTCACGACTTGGTGTTCGCCCCCGGCGACGCCACCACCCTGGGCCTGGCCTCCTACTACGTCGACGAGGCCCTGCGCCGCTGGGAGCCGCGCGTCACCACCGAGCGCGTGCAGGCCCGCCTGGACCCCGCCGACCCGGGACGCATCATCGTGGACCTCCGCTACCGCGTCAAAGGCACGCCGGAACCCCGCTCCCTGATCTTCCCCTTCTACCGCGCCCCCTGACCCCACCCGGAGACCCCACTGTGCCGTTACCCACCGTGAACCTCGACGACCGCCGCTTCGATGACATCCTCGAAGAGGCCCGCCGCCTCATCCCGCAGTTCTGCCCCGAATGGACCGACCACAACCCCAGCGACCCCGGCATGGCCATCCTGGAAGTGTTCGCCTGGATGACCGACCTGCTGCTGTACCGCGTGAACCAGGTGCCGGACAAGCTGCTGATCGCGTTCCTGGACCTGATCGGCGTGCAGCTGGCCCCGCCGCGCGCCGCGCAGGCCCCGGTCACGTTCTACCTGAGCGCCCCGCAGGACACGCCGCTGGCCATCGCCGCCGGGACCGAGGTCGCCACGCTGCGCACCGAGGTGAACGAGGCGACCGTGTTCTCCGCCGAGCGCAGCGGCGTGATCCGCCCGCCACAGCTGAGCGGCCTGTACACCGCCAACACCCTGGCGCAGGTGCAGGGCGAGGAACGCGGCGTCCGGCACGACCTGGCGCAGCTGGGCCTGCCCGGCTACCGCTTCCCGATCTTCCAGCCGCAGCCGCAGCCCGGCGACGCGCTCTTCGTGCAGCTCGCCGGGGACCACAGCGACCACGTCCTGGCCCTGCACTTCGGCGTGGAACTCGCCGGGGGCGCGGGCGTGAACCCCAACCACCCCCCGTACGTCTGGGAGGCGTGGCAGGGCGGCGTGAGCCGCTGGGCGCAGTGCGAGGTGGAGTACGACGGGACCGGCGCGTTCAACATGTCCGGCGAGCTGATTCTGCGCCTGCCCACCCTGCGCGAGGGCACCTTCTTCGAGCAGCGCGGCTACTGGCTGCGCTGCCGCCTGACCAACGAGCAGATGCACGCCGGGTACCGCGTCAGCCCGGACCTGGAGACGTTACGCGTGGACGCGCGCGGCATCACCGTGCCCGCCCGGCACGCCACGGTCGTCACGAACGAACTGCTCGGCCAGAGTGACGGCACGCCCGGCCAGCGCTTCACGCTGCTCAACGGGCCCGTCCTGCACCTCGACCCGGACCGCGACCTGATCGAGGTCATCACGCCCGAGGGCGACAGCGTCCTGTACACCCCGGTGGAGGACTTCAGCCTGTCCTCGCCGCTCGACCCGCACTTCACGTTCGACACCGCCACCCGCGAGGTCGCCTTCGGGCCCAGCGTGCTGCAACCCGACGGCAGCGTCTACCGGTTCGGCCTGACCCCACCGCAGGGCGCCACGATCCGCATGCGCCGCTACCAGTACGGCGGCGGCGCCATCGGGAACGTCCCGGCGCGCAGCCTCAGCGTCCTGAAAAGCAGCCTGCCGTACGTGGCCCGGGTCACCAACCACGCCCCGGCCGTGGGGGGCCGCAACGCCCAGCAGCTGGAGGACGCCGTGCAGCGCGTGCCGCAGCTGCTGCGCACCCGCACCCGCGCCGTCACCGCCGACGACTACGAACACCTCGCCGCGCAGGTGCCCGGCGTCGCCCGCGCCCGCTGCGTCACGCCCAACATGCACGCCCCCGGCCAGACCTACCCCGGCCAGATCCGCGCGCTGCACGTCCCACCCGGTCAGGTCACGGTCGCCATCCTGCCCGAGGTGCGCCTCGACGACCCCGGCGTGGACGTCGATCCACTCACGCCGGGCCGGGTGGCGCCCGAACGCCTGACCCTCAGCGCTGAACTGCGCGCCGCCGTGCAGGAGGAACTCGACCTGCGCCGCCCGGTCGGCACCACCCTGGACCTGCGCGCCCCGCAGTACGTGTGGGTCAGCGTGACCGCCACGGTCCGCGCCGCGCACGCCGCCAGCCGCCCCGCAAGAGAGGACGTCCGACGCCGCGCCCTGCACGCCCTGTACAGCTACCTCAACCCCTACACCGGCGGGCCCGACGGGCACGGCTGGCCGTTCGGGCGCACCCTGACCCTCAGCGAACTGTACGGCCTGCTGCGCGGCGTGCCGGGCCTGGAAGTCGTGGAGGACGTGCAGGTCGTCCTGACCGAACCCGGCCAGCCCGACACGCGCGAGGTCGTGACCGGCAGCCTGCCCATGCCCCCACAGGCGCTGATCGTCAGTGACGTGCACCACGTCCGGGTGGAACAGGGATGAGCGCCACCCTGCAGGTCCGCCGGGGCGGCGAGGTGCAGCGCGTGCTGCCCCTGGCCCGGGCGCTCTCGATTGGCCGCACGCCCGACAACGGCCTGCCGCTGCGCGACCCCGCCGTCGCCATCCGCCACGCGGAGATCAGCGCCGAGGGCGGCGCGCTCCTGCTCACCCACCTCTCGTCAGGCGAGCACGTCACCTTCGTGAATGGCCACCGGCTCTCACCAAACGAACCCCGGCGCCTGGAAGCTGGGGACGAAATCCAGATCGGCCCGTTCACGCTGGCCTTCCTGACCGCCGCGCCCGACACCCAGCCCGCCCCACCCCCCACCGGGCGCGTGCGCGAACAGGGCGACCTCGCCGCCCGGTCCGCCCGCCCGCCCCTGCCCACCTTTCCGCCCGAGACGCCCGCACGCGGCACCCTGGCGCTGTACACCGAGTACCTCCCGCCCTTCTTTCAGGAATCCGAATTCCTGTCCAGGTACCTGAAGATCTTCGAGGCGATCTGGGAGCCCCTCCAGCGCCGCCAGGACAGCGTGGACATGATCTTCGACCCCCGCGTGGCGCCGCCGCGCGTGCTGGCCTGGATGGCCGCGTGGCTGGGCGTCCCGCTGGACCCCCACTGGCCCGAGGCGCGCCAGCGCGCCTGGCTGCGCGAGGCCGTCACGCTATACCGCTGGCGCGGCACCCGGCACGGCCTGAGCCGCGCGCTGGAAACCGTGTACGGCCTGAGCCCCGTCCTGCGCGAGGACAGCGCCCAGCCGTACACGCTGACCGTGCGCCTGCTCGACCCGCCCGACGGGGACGACACCGCCAGCCGCGAGGCCGTCACCGCGTTCATCCACGCGCACGCGCCCGCGCACACCCGCGTGGACGTCGAGTGGATCAGCGCACCGGGCGCCCCACCCGACCCGCCCGGCCCGGCTGAACCCGCCGCCCCGCCGGCCCCTGAACCCCTCACCGCCCAGCCTCCCCAGGCCCAGACCCCCGACGCAGGACCCACCGCATGACCGATACCAAGATCTTCCACCACTACCAGCTCACGCGGCCCCTGGGCGGCGACTGGCTCGGGGCCGTGCACGTCGCCACCGACCTCGACGAAGGCCGCGAGGTCGCCCTGCGCGTCCTGGACGAGACCACCAGCGGCCAGTCGTTCCTGCTGATGCAGCTTGAACGCCTGCTGCTGCGCGTCTCCACCCTGCGGCACGCGCACCTGCTGCCCACCGGGGAACTCCAGACGCGCGCCGGACGCGCCTTCTACGCCATGGACCTCGGCCGCGCCGGCAGCGCCCGCGCCCTCCTGCAGGCGCAGGCGAAAGAGGCGCGGCCGCTGCCGATCGTCACCGCCGTGGAACTCGTCCGGCAGGCCGCCGCGGGCCTCGCGCACGCGCACGCGCACGGCCTGATGCACGGCAACCTGAAACCCGAGAACCTGATCATCCAGCCCGGCCGCGCCCTGCTGGGCCACGCCGGGTACGTCACGCAGCTCTCGGACTTCGGCCTGGCGGAACTGCGCGCCGGCAGCTACGGCACGCACGACCGCGCGGTCGTGAACGCCCTGGCGTACATGAGCCCCGAGCAGTGCCGCGGCGTGCGCAACGAACTGCGCACCGACCTGTACGCCTTGGGCCTGGTGCTGTACGAACTGCTGACCGGCCTGGTGCCCTTCGACATCCGCGACGCGGCCGAGGCGCTGGAAAAACACCAGCACGTCGCGCCCCGCCAGCCCAGCGCGCTGCGCCCCGAACTGCCCGAGGCGCTGGAAGAGGTGATCCTCACCTGCCTGGCCAAGGACCCCGAGGACCGCTACCCGGACGCCGCGGCGCTTGAAGGGGCGCTGCAACACATCCTGAATACCCTGATGCCCGGCGGTCCTGAACCCACCGTGCGCCTCAGCGCCCTGCCCTTCCTGCCCCCGCCGCCCCCGCTGGACGGCGTGACGCCCGGCACCGACACGGACCTGCTGGTGTTCAGTGAACGGCACGAACTGCTGCGCACCCTGCCCGTGACCACCCCCACCCTGACGGTGGGCCGCGCGCACGGGAACACCGTCGTGCTCGATCACGCCGGGGTGAGCCGTCACCACCTGAACGTCACGTTCCAGAACGGCCAGGCGACCGTCACCGAACTGACCGCCACGAACGGCGCCGTCATGGACGGGCTGCCACTGACGCCCATGACGCCGCTGCGCTGGCCTGAGCGCACGCCCGTGTACCTGCGCCCCTACTGGCTGGTGCTCGTCCCGCCGCGCCGCGCCCCCACCCGCTCACGGATCGTGGTCACGCCCGACGTGGAGCGCCTGACCCTCACGCCCGGCCGGCCCGCCCAGCTGCACCTGAACCTCGCCAACACCGGCGTGACCGTGGACCACTTCCGCCTGAGCCTGGACGGCATCCCGCCGGAATGGGTGCTGGACGCCCACCAGGAAGTGCAGCTGAACCCCGGCACGCAGGGCAGCGCCACGCTGACCGTGCAGGCGCCCCGCGACAGCCGCAGCCGCGCCGGCACGTACGACGTGACCGTCATCGCCCGCTCGCGCGAGAACCCCGAGGAGACCGGCACCGCGCCGCTGAGCGTCATCGTCACGCCGTTCCACGAGACGGTCGCCACGCTGCTGCCCCCCACCCGCCGCACCTGGCGGCACACCACGTACACCCTGAAGCTGGAGAACAAGGGCAACACCGACCTCGTGCTGTCCCCCAGCCTGCGCGACAACGAGGGCGAGGTGCACGTCCTGCCGCGCCTGAGTGACCTCGTGCACCTGCCGCAGGCGCCCAATGCCGCTGGGCACGTCGTGAACCCCGAGCAGCTGGCCCGCGAGGCCGCCCGGCAGGCCGCGATGGAAGCCCGCCACGCCGCCACCAGCGCCGCCCGGCGCGCCCTGATGGGCCAGGGCCGCATCCGCGTGACCGACATGCCCGCCCGCGTGACCCTGGCCGCCGGGGCGCGCAGTGAGGACGTCATCAAGGTGCGCGTGCCGCTGCGCTGGTTCGGCGCGGCCAGCCAGCACACCCTGCAGGTGAACGTCCAGCCCGTCAACGAACAGAACGAGATCGAGGACCACGTCGTGACCAGCGCCGAGGGACAGCTGCACCACCTGCCGCTGATCCCGTTGTGGCTGCTGCCCATCCTGATCGTGCTGCTGGGCGTGCTGATCTGGTGGCTGACCCGACCCCCGCAGATCACGCAGTTCGACCTGAGCGGCAGCGACACCGTCGTCGCGCCGGGCCAGCCGTTCACGCTGCGCTGGGACACCCAGAACGCCCGCAACGTCAGCATTCTGGAACTGGGCGGCACCGGGCAGCACCTGACCCGCGACGGCCAGCTGAAAGTTCCGGGCATCCAGAAGGACCAGAAGTACACCCTGGTCGCCCGCTCCCTGATCGGGCGGCGCGTGGAACGCTCGCAGGTGGTGCAGGCCCGCTTCGAGCGGCCCGTCATCGAGCAGTTCGACGTCAGCCCCGCCCGCGTGTCCGGTAACCAGCCCGTCACGGTCACGTGGCGCGTGAAGAACGCCTCGCAGGTCAGCATCAGCGAACTCGGCAAGGTGGAAGCCAGCGGCAAACGCCAGTTCGTCCCCAACAAGGACACCACCCTGATCCTCACCGCGCAGAACGGCAGCGAACGCGAGAGCGACTCGCGCGCCGTGAGCGTCCTGGGCCCCGAAGTCCGCGAGTTCAAGCTCACGCCCCCGCAGGTCAAGAAAGGGGAGAGCGCCGTGCTGTCCTGGAACGTCGCCAACGCCACCGAGGTCAGCATCGACGGCCTGGGCACCGTCCCCGCGAAGGGCAAGCGCACCGTCACGCCCCGCGACGAGACCAGCGCCACCTACGTCATCACCGCCACCGGCGCCGGCGGCCTGACCAAGAGCGCCAACATCCGCCTGGATCTCGTGACACCCAAACCCGAATTCACGACCTTCGAGGTCACCCCCAACCCGGTCAAGAGCAACGAGCAGTTCAAGATCATCTGGAAGACCAAGAACGCCAGCGTCGTGAACGTCCAGTACGGCCAGGGCGCCGAGGACAGCGCCCCGAGCGGCGAGACCATCAAGGCCGCGCCGCCCACCAGCACCAGCATCACCCTGACCGCCCGCAACGAGGCCGGAGAACAGGTGGCCGTCAGCAAGCAGCTGAACGTGACCCTGGTCGACCAGGGCGCCATCGACCGCGCCAACGCCGAGAAGGCCGCGCAGGAAGAGGAACAGGCCAACCTGAAGAAGATCACGTTCACCGCCACGCCCGAGCGCATCACCGGGCAGGGCGACGTGACCCTGAACTGGGACGCGCCCGGCTGGCAGACCGTCACCATCCTGCCCCTGACCGGACCGGTCAACGGGCGCTTCGAGGCCAACGGCACGAAGATTATCGAGAAGGTCAACACCACCCGCACGTACACGCTGGTGCTGCGCCTGCGCAACGGCAAGACCATCAACCGCGTCGCCAAGGTCATCGTCACGCCCCTGCCCGTGAAGATCAACACCTTCACCCTCAGCCCCACGCAGCTGAGCGCGCCAGGACCGGTGACCCTCAACTGGGACGTCGCCAACACCCCTAGCGTGCGCATCGCCGGACTCAAGGGGCCCCTCACCAACGGCCAGTGGCCCGCCAAGGGCAGAACCACCGTCCAGACCACCGGCACGCGCACTTTCACCCTCACCGCCGGGACTCAGGTGCAGCAGCAGACCGTCAAGGTGACCCTCCCACCCCCCACCGTGCAGGTCTTCACGGTCAACCCCACGCAGATCACCGGGAAGGGCGTCACGGTGCTGAACTGGAAAGTTCAGAACGCCACAGCCATCCGCATTGACGGCCTGCGCGGCCCCAACCGGGACGGCAGCTGGCCCGCGCAGGGGCAGACGACCGTGCCCGTGAACGCCTCGCGGACCTTCGTGCTGCGCGCCGGACCCGCCAGGGCCACGCAGGCCGTGACCGTGACCGCCGCCCCCACCCCGCAGATCACGTACTTCACCGCCACGCCCACCACCCTGACCGGCGGCGGCAGCGTGACCCTCAGCTGGGGCGCGCAGAACACGGCCGCCGTGCGGCTCAGCGGCCCGGCCGGCGCGATGGGCACCACTTGGCCCGCCAGCGGCTCCGCCCGCGTGCAGGTCACGAAAACCAGCACCTACACCGTCACGGCCGGCGGGCAGAGCCGCAAGGTGACCGTGACCGTGAAACCGGCCGTCACCCCCACCCCCCTGACCGTCACGCCCACCCCGAACCCCACGCCCAACACCGTGACCACCGACGGGCCCATCATCACGCGCTTCAACGTCAACAAACGCAGCGTGAACTCCGGCGAGAGCGTCACCTTCGACTGGTACACCGTCAATGCCAAGGTCGTGCGTATTGAAGGCATTCCCGGCGACCTGCCCCCCAAGGGCAAGATCACCATCCAGCCCAACCAGACCCAGACCTACTCCCTGACGGCCGACGACAAGCAGTACAAGACGACCATCACCGTCCGCGTCCAGGACGCCAGCGACGCCAACTACACCGACCTGAGCGGCATCTGGACGCACCCCTTCGGCGTGGTCAACTTCAACGTCACCGGGAAGACCGGCACCGGCACGTTCAGCAGCAGCCGCGCCGGAGTGCCCAGCGTGCCCATCAACCTGTACTTCAACGGCGACACCGTCACCGCCACCTCACCCAAAAACCCGGACTTCAGCTTCGTGGCGTCCCTGCGCGCCGGCCGCAAGGCCATGCTGGGCACGTACACCCTCAAAGGCGAGCAGGAACGCTGGTGCATGTACCGCCCCGGCACGCCCCGCCCCGCCGAATGCAAGTGACCCTTCCCTCACCGCACCCCCACACAGGAGGCACCCCATGAGCGACATTTCAGGCAGCGGCGGGCAGTTCATCAAAGCGCAGATCGTACCCATGGAAGGCGACCGCAAACGCACGCCCATCGAGTGCATGTTCAACCCCCGCGAGTACGCCATCAGCCGCAGCGTGAACTGGAAGACCGAAAGCAACGACAACAACGACACCGGCAACAAGGTGTACCTCGGCGGCTCCCCCGCCAAACTCACGCTGGAACTGTTCTTCGACACGTACGCCCGCCGGCAGTCCGCCGGCGTGGTCGAGGACGTCCGCAAGTACACGGCCGCCCTGTGGGCCCTGAGCGAGATGGACACCGGCGGCAGCCAGGGCGGCAAGGGCAGCATCAAGAAAGGCAAACCCACCAGCGTGCTGTTCCAGTGGGGGCAGACCTGGCACTTCCAGGCGGTCATCACCGACATCGAGCAGCAGTTCACGCTGTTCATGCCGGACGGCACCCCGGTCCGCTCGGTCATGAAAACCACCTTCGAACAGGCCGACCACGCCACCTCCTTCGAGGGCAAGAGCGGCCACTCCAGCTACCACATCAGTCAGGGCATCCGCGCCTCGGCCGCGCAGCGCGGCTTCGTGGGTGACCTGCGCCGCACGCCCTTCGGGAAGGGGCAGACGTGACCCGCGCCACCCGCGACGCACTCGAAGGTGCCGTCAGCACCCTGTACCTGAACCTCGACGGGCGCGACATGCCCCCCGAACAGTTCCGCATGATCGACGAGATCACCGTCGACAGCAGCCTGCAACTGCCGGACGTGGCGTCCATCACCCTGCGCGACCCCGAGGGTGAACTCGTGGACGACACGACCTACAAGCTGGGCGCGCGCATCAAGGTGATCGCGCAGGTCAAAGGCAACAAGGAAACGGTGTTCGACGGGGAGATCGTGGAGATCGAACCCCGCTTCACGCGCGGCACGCAGCAGCTGCGTCTGCGGGCCTTCGACCGCCTGCACCGCCTCTCCCGCGGCACGCACACGAAATCCTACCTGAACGTCAGCGACATGGACCTCGTCAAGAAGATCGCGTCGGAAGTCGGCCTGACCGCCAAGACCGGCAGCGCCAGCGTCGTGCATCCCTACGTCCTGCAGCACAACCAGTCGCACCTGTCCTTCCTGCGTGAACGCGCCGCGCGCCTCGGGTACATCCTGTACGTGGACGGCACCACCCTGCACTGCGAACCCGTGCGCGGTCAGGACCCCATCGTGCTCACCTGGGGCGACAACCTCAGCGAATTCCTGCCCCGCCTGAGCAGCCTGAACCAGACGAGCGCCAGCACCGTCCGGTCCTGGGACCCCAAGCAGAAGCGCGCCGTGACCAGCGAAAAACAGAACGGCGAAGGCAAAGCCAAGGTTCAGGAAAGCACCCGCAGCGAGCAGGTCTCACAGCAGGCCTTCAGCATGAAAGCCCCGGCGACCAGCAGCGCCCTGATCGTCCGCGACCAGGGCTACGCGGACGCCATCGCGCAGGCCCAGCGCAACCGCGTTGCTGAAGGTCTGCTCGAGGCGCGCGGACAGGCCGCCGGGTACCCCCGCCTGACCGCCGGCACGCAACTGGACATCAAGAACGTCGGGCAGCGCTTCAGCGGCTCGTACGTCGCCAGCAGCGTCCGCCACGTCTACCGCAACGGCGAGGGCTACAGCACCGAGTTCGCCGTGACCGGCAGCCACCCCGACTCCCTGGCCGGCATGATCCGCCAGGTCACCGGCGGGGCGGGCAGCGCAGGCGGCGCGGGCGGCTTCACGCCCGCGCCGGGCCTGATGATCGGCATCGTCACCAACAACGACGACCCGGACAACCAGGGCCGCGTGAAACTGAAACTTCCCGCCCTGACCGAGGACGACGAGACCGACTGGGCGCGCGTCGTGAACCTCGGCGGCGGCCCGAACCGCGGCTCGCAGCACACCCCGGAAGTCAACGACGAGGTCCTCGTCGGCTTCGAACACGGCGACATCCACCACCCCTACGTGATCGGCGGCCTGTGGAACGGCACCGACACCCCACCCCGCCCCACCGCGAAAGTCGTGAAGAACGGCAAGGTCATTCAGCGCGTCTACCGCACCCGCCTGGGCCACGAATTCATCTACGACGACCCGCAGGACCCCGACCCGCCCAAGATCACCGTGCAGAGCAGCAAGGGCCACGCCATCGAACTCAACGACGACAAGAAAAAACCCTTCGCTGAGTACCGCACCAAGGCCGGGCACCGCCTTACTCTTATGGATGATCCCAAAGCGCCCTTCGTGGTCCTGCGCGACAAGAACGGCAACGAGGTCAAACTCGACAGCAAGAGCAACACCCTCACCATCACCAGCACCGGCCGCCTGGAACTCAAGGCCACCCGCGGCATCCGCATTGACGGCGGCGGCGGGAACGTCGACGTGAAAGGCGTCATGATCAACCTCAACTGACCCCGGCCCCCCGTTCGCCCAGGAGACGTCATGACCCAGTCCTCCACCCTCACCCCCGCCGGTCGCCTGCTCCACCACCTCGAAGATGGAGCCCAGCGCCTCACCGGACAACTCCTCACCGGACTCGGCCTTCAGACCCCCACACCGGCACCCGCTGCGCCCACCACCCCCAAAACCGGGCAGGACTGGGAGCGCGACTTCACCGTCACCAGCGGCGTGCTGACCATGAACCTCCACCTGCGCCGAAGCAAAGGCGGCGGCCTGAACGGCCACTACACCGTTCAGAACAAAGGAAAACCGCTCAGCCAGCGCTGGCCCGTCACCGGGCAACTCCAGCGGGACGACACGTTCAGCCTGCACGGCACCCAGAACGGCGCCACGTTCACCGGCAGCCTGCGCGGCGGCATTCCGCAGGTCAGCGAATTCCATAACCGCTCGTTCCAGTTGCAGAACCTCAGATTCCGCCGTCTTCCCTCCGCGGCGGTCGTGCAGGCCGCCGGTGCAGGCGCGACCACCGCACCCTCCACCACCTCGGCGGGAGCCGCGGGCGCCAAGCCGGCCAGCAGCCCCCTGCCCAACCTGCCCGCCTTCCGGGAACCCGGTTTCCTCCCCAGATTGCGGCAGGTCGCCGCGTCAATCAACACCACGCCCGAGATCGTGCTGGGGTTCCTGACCCTGGAAAGCACCCTCGACCCCACCAGCAACAAGAACAACACCCGGCAGTACAAGGGCCTCGGGCAGATCGGTGACGCGGCCAGAGTAGACATCAACCGATTCATCAAGTCGCGTGGATTGGCGCTTAAAACGCTTCAGACCACCTCAGAACTGACGGGTTTGACCGCGACACAGCAGCTGGATTACATCGAGATTCACCTCAAGATTCATATGAGGCAGGTGGATGTCGAGAACAAGGTGGCCGGGAAGACCAGTTCACTGGAGCAGGTGTACATGGCACATCTGGGTGGCAGCGCCCGGTACGCGCAGCAGGACGTGTGGGTGACGTCCGACAGTGCCGCCTACCACCAGAACCCGATGGACGCTGATCAGGACGGACAGAACACGCCCGCTGAGGCTGCCGACACGGTGCGGGGCAAGTTCACGGCAACTTTCCGGGCCAATCTGGATGAACGGAGCCGTCACCTGCGGCCGACCAAGCGGAAATTTGACGGAACCGTGCAGCTGTTCTACGTGTTCGACCCCAAGTACGACAACGGATACCCACTGTTCTCGCTGGGCGACGCCGCTCCGTCAGTCACGCCGACGCCCGCGGTTGCAGGTGGAGCGTCGGGGGCGCCTGAGCCTGAACCGGCGAACGCCCCCGACGCGTTGGATCACCTGATGAAATTCACGAGCGAAACGCCGGAGTACACGGTTGCGCAGGTGCGCATCGCCCGGCAGGTCATCCAGATACAGCCTGCCTCGGCGCGCGCGGAACTGTACCTGCTGCTTCAGGAGAAGACGCCGCATCACTCGCAGCGCAACAACCTGAGCCTGGGTCGTGCGGTTGATGGAGATAAGCCGGGCGGCAGGATCGGGAATGTCATGTGCAACCTGACGAGCGCGGCGATGGTTCTTGAACAGCTGGGCATCGAGAATCCGGACCCCGAGCACTTCCCGCAGTTCGAGGACTACCTCGAAGATCTGCGCCGGAAGTTCGTGGATGCCAAATACCAGGAGCTGATCAAAGCTGGCCTGTCAGCCAAGATGGCGAGAAAAGGGTCATACGACCGCTTCCACCGAACGACCCAAGAAGGCTGGGGAAAAGTACTTGATTTGATGGGGACGCAGCACACCAATGTGCAAACTTCGCCAGATCGGGCCTACTGGGAAACGAAGATCAAGCCGCATCTTGCTGCGGGTGAAGCTGTGATGATGAGTATCTATGGGCATATCGTCAGACTTCAAGGAATGGATGAGGAAGGTCTGATTGTAGACGATCCATACGGAAGGTCAAAATTGCTTAAGACTGATAACCTTAAACCGGAGGACCGCTTCGGCATGTATAAACACCAAGCGAACGTAAGCGGCAACAATACAGTCTGGAGCTGGAAGAGCGTGGCGGAGCATCCAATGCTGTGGCTGGCAGTGGTGAAGAAAAAATGACCAGCAAACATCAATTCTTCAAAAGAAATGCCGCGCTCATCCTCTGTGGCATGGCAGCACATGTAGCGTCGTGCGCAAAGGCGTCCGAAAGACAAGCAAACCTCATCGGGCGAAATTTAGTGGTTGCCAAGCAGACCCCTGAAGGTCCTGTGCGCCGCATGCCCTCCATCGAAAATAGCCCTTTCTGTACATCGTACCAGTGCGTTATCAGTGAACCCGTTGAAGGAAAGGACGGCGACTCCATCTGGGTTGTGCTTCCGTTGACCACCCGCGCAGGCGACGCCCTTGCACAAAGGTACAAAGGGTCTTTTTTCCCCGAACTGACGGTACACATCGAGAAGAATCTAATCCTCTTTGCCAATCTGGCTGTTGACACTCGGGTGCGTTCGCCCATGCCGGCGGCGACGCTGAATCTGCTGGGGAATTTCACGCGACTGGTGCTGGGCGCGCCGGTCAGCGCGCAGAAGCTCTCGGGCTGTTACCGTTCGCTGGTCACGGAGGCCACGTGCGTCGTGGGTCGGGGCTCGGTGCGGGTGGGCGGGCAGGTTCGGGCCTACGTGGCGGCCTTCCGCACTGTGGATGACGGCGCGGGGTACTCCGTGGTGAATTACTCGATAGGCCTGGAGGACTGATGGGAGAGGTGGTGCATGCGGTAGACGTACCCCGCGCGCAGGCGCTTCAGGCGCTGTGTGATCAGTTGAGCGCGCAGGTGCTGGACGTGGCGCTGAACGAGCAGGCGGAGCCGGACGTGCGGTACGTGGTGGCGCTGCCGGACCTGACGGGCACGCGGCTGGCGGACGTGCAGGCGCGACTGGACCTGACGGAGTTCGAGACGGGCGTGCTGGCGCTGGCGCTGGCGACTGAGCTGTTCCCGGAGCGGATGCTCGCGGCGTGCGCGGCGGCGCTGCAGATGGACAGTCTGTACGCGGCGTTCCTGACGCCGTCCCTGACGCGACGCTGGCTGCTGGGCGATGACTGGGCCGAGGGCGCGGCGTTCAGTGCCGAGCGGCCACTGGTGGCGTGTGGCCTGATCGAGTTTGGCGCGAGTGCGAACGCCAGTGTGCTGGAGGCCCTGACGCCCCTGCGGCTGGGGGCGGGGCTGCTGTCGGACCTGCGGGGCCTGCCGGGTGTACCGCCGGACCTGCGGGGCGTGCTGCGTGACCTGCCGCCCGGCGGCCTGCTGAGTGACTCGCAGGAGGCGCAGCGGGAGGGCCTGGGGAAGCACCTGAGCCGGGCAGGTGATGAGCGCGCTGCGCTGCTGTTCGGCACGAACGTGGCTGGCATGCAGGCGGTCGCGGCGCATCTGCTGGGCGCCAGCGCGAGCCTGCTGGACCTGCCGCTGCTGGCTGCCCGGCCCGCCGAGGAGCAGGAGGGTCTGCTGCGCGCCCTGCGGCGCGACACCCGCCTGCGGGGCACGCGCGTGGCGGTGGACGCGGCCACGCCCCTCTCGGACGCGTTGCCCCCCGAGGGGCTGGTGGACCGCGTGCTGGACGCCGCTGCTGGACCGGTGGTGATCCTGGCGGCTGATCCGCTGCCGCTTGATTCGCCGCGCGCGGTGGTGAGTGCCGAGGTGGGTGCGCCCACGCCCGCCGAGCAGCGGGAACGCTGGGCGCAGGCGCTGGGTGTGAATGCGGATCAGCCGCTGCTGCGGCAGCTGGGGGACCAGTTTCACCTGAACCTGGACCGGATTGACGCGTTGGCCCGCGACGCCCGCGCGGCCCTGCCGGGCAACGCGAGTCACGCGGCGCGCCTGGAGCGCGCCTGGGAGGCAGCGCGCGGCGCGAACCGCCGCCTGATGGGCAGCCTCGCGCAGCGCATCGAGACCCGCGCGGGCTGGGCGGACCTGATCCTCCCGGACGCGGAGCGCCTGGCGCTGGAACAGATTGCCGCGCACGTCCGGCACCGCTCGGTGGTGTTCGAGGACCTTGGGCTGGCCCGCCCGGGGCGGGGCCGCTCGATCACGGCGCTGTTCAGCGGGCCCAGCGGGACCGGGAAGACCCTGAGTGCCGAGGTCCTGGCGCGGGAACTGAATCTGGACCTGTACCGGGTGGACCTGAGCAGCACGGTCAGCAAGTACATCGGTGAGACCGAGAAGAACCTGAAGAAGATCTTCGACGCGGCGGATCAGGGTGGGTGCGTGCTGCTGTTCGACGAGGCGGACAGCGTGTTCGGCAAGCGCGGCGAGGTGCGCGACAGCAATGACCGCTACGCGAACACGCAGGTGAACTACCTGCTGCAACGCCTGGAGACCTTCAACGGGCTGGCGCTGCTGACCACGAACCTGGAAAGCAGTATGGACGTGGCGTTCATGCGCCGCCTGCAGTTCGTGATCAACTTCCGCGCGCCTCAGGCGGCGGAACGTGAGCGGCTGTGGCGGGGCGCGTTCCCGGCGGCCCTGGACACCAGCGAGCTGGATTTCGGGCGGCTGGCGCAGGCGGACGTGGCGGGCGGGAATATCCGCTCGGTGGCGCTGAACGCGGTCTTTCTGAGCGTCTCTCGCCGGCAGCCGCTCACGCAGGTGCTGGTGGAGGAGGCGCTGCACCTGGAGTTCCGGAAGCTGGGGCGCCTGGTCCTGACCTGAGTGCGGGACGGGGCGGCCGCGACAGGTGGGCTGAGGATGTCGTACTCTGGGGTGTTCGCCAGCGCGCGGCCCTGTGGCCCCGCGCGGCAGCGCTCTGGGCCGCGCACGGACCGGCCCGCCACGCGGTCCCCCATCCAGGGTGTCATCGTGTGGCCGGTGATCAGACTGTCCACCCCGGACGGCCTGACCTGCCTGTCCCCGGAGTGTTCCCCTTGCCTGCGCGGCCGGTGCGCCGCGTTCCTTCTCACCTGACCTTGAAACGGAAGCCATCATGTATCTGCTCGCTCATGTTCCCGCCGCGCGTGCCACTCTGGAGCACGTTCATCAGCAGCTGACCGCCCAGGGGCTCGCGCACGCCGCCGTGCAGGTGCCCGGGCGTGACGAGGCCCTGCCCTTCGACCTGTTCACCGGTCTGCACGTCGTGGATCACGGCACGCGGCAGGCGCACCTGAAGTGCCTGCTGTGCCCGCCCGGCAGTGGGCATCACCTGCGCTACGAGTTCCGCGTGACCACCCTGGGCGGCGAGACCATCGGTCCCATCGGGAGTTCCTGCGTGTTCGCGCGCGTGCTGGGCGAGGAACGTGGGCGGCAGGTGGGCGCGCACCTCACGGATCAGGTGGGCGCTCACGTGCGCCGCACGCAGGCGCAGACGCAGGCCGAGCGGCTGGCCGCCGCGGGCAACTGGCGGGAGTACCTGCGCGCCCAGGGGCTGGACTGGGTGCTGCCCGCCATGGCCGGCGCGGGCGGCCTGAGCGCCGACCTGCGCGAGAAACTCCAGCGCCTTCAGGACGAGGCGCGGCCGCTGCCACTTGCCCTGCTCACGGAGTTGCGCGTCCTGACCCGCGCGCGTGAGGACGCGGCGGCCCCGAGTGCCTTCGCACCCGCGCCCGCCGCGTTCCAGGCGCAGGCCACCCCGGATCTCGCCCGGCCAAAGAAGGCTAGGAAGGCCCGCGCGGGCGCCGGGAACCGCATGGATCACACCGAATGGGAGGAGTACCTGCGGGCCAGCCGCCTCACGAACCTCGTGGGGCACTGGATGACCGTGCACGAACAGCTGGACCTGCCGGACGACACCCGCGACTTCCTGCTAGAAACCATCCGCGGCCGCCGCCCCTTCCGGCTGGAGGACCTGACGCTGCTTCAGGGATTCGCGCGGGACGAGGCGGTGCTGGAGCAGCTGCGCGAACTCGGGCCACCCGAACGGCTGCGCCCAGCCACCCGCGCGCCACGCGCGCAGCGCGTGATCGAGCCCGAGAGTGGCCTGGAACTGCTGGATGTCCGGGACGACGTGCACGTGCAGGGCGCGCGGGCGTGGCTGTGGGGGCTCAAAGCCGTGTTCAGCGCGGCCCAGTGGCGGCGCATTGAGGCCGGAATCAACACGGGGGCGCTGCGCGCCGACGACTACGCCGCCCTGCGGCAGACGCTCCTGGCCCTGCCCGAACAGGCTGAACCCGGCGTGCCCCGCACCGCGCGGCAGTTCCTGACATACGTGGCCCTGCTGCTGGGCCGGGAGAAACGCGTCGAGCGGGCCCGTGAACTGCTGCACCAGCGGCGCCAGGCCACCAGCCTGGTCGTCCTGGACGCCCTGTGGCAGCGGTACCGGGATGGAAAACCCATCCTGGAGAGTGAACTGATCGGCCGCGCCCTGAACGGCACCCGCAGGGACGCCCCGGCAACCCGCCGCGCCGAGCCCCTGAACGCCCCGGCGCGGGCGAAGGCCACGGGGTCGGCTCAGAAGGGGTCCCAGCCGCAGGCACCCACCCTGCCGGGACACCCCGCCCAGGCACAGGCCCCGGCGAGGACGCCCAAGGCCGTGAAGGCCGCGCCAGCCCAGAGCGCCCCCTCATTGCCCGGCGATCCACTGGCAGCCGAGCGGACTGAGATGCAGGACGGCTGGGGGCGCGGCCTGTCCAGCCTGGTGCCGCCCACGCACCGCCGCGCGGTCAGTCGCGCCGTGCACCAGCCACCCGGCACCCTGACGGCCGAGCAGCAGCGGGCCGCGCGGCACGCGCTGGATGTGTACCGCCGCGTGACGCGCGCGGGGAACCCACCGAAGAAGGTCTTCATCACGCCGGACGGGCCGCGCACGCCGCAGACGTACGCGGCCGCCCTGGACCGCCTGTTCACGGCCCTGGGGGTGGGGCACCTGCGGGAGCCGCTCGGGGCGCGCGGCCCGGCGTGGCTCCAGGCGACCTTCCCTGGCCCGCTGAAGCACTATGAGCGGACCGGGGAACTGCACCGGGATCTCAGCGGCATCCTGAACGCCCTGAGCTGACCGCGCGGCCCCTACTGGACGGGGTCGATCTCGCTCAGGGAGCTGGAGGCGCTCTGGAGGCGCTGCTCGCGCAGGTGCTGCATTTCACGCTCGTTCAGGGCGTGTTCGGCCATCACGATGGTCTGGCAGAGCAGCATCAGGGATCCGCTGACGCTGCTGCTCAGCGCGCGCGACTCCCGTTCACCCAGCACCACGCCCCGCTGCCCGTCCGTGAGGATCAGCACGCTGGGGCCCACCAGCAGGCCCACGGTGCCCCAGGTGCGGGCGCGGCTGCCCATCAGTTCATCCCGCCACACGTCGGTGCCGTTCGGACTGTCCGCGGCGGGCGCGCCGTGCCCGTGTGGCGCGGCCTGGACGGTCAGTTGGCCGATCAGCTCGCTGAGCAGCGGGGCATCCTCTCGACCCAGAGCCGTGAGGCGCGCGATCAGGTCCTCGCGGTCCAGCGCTCCACGCTGCCAGGCGTGCACGGCGGTCAGGAGCGGTTCGGTGTTCATGCCGTCACTATAGGTCGCCCGGCATGAGAGGCGCGCGCGACCCTGCGGGGACCGGTCAGGTGTACTTGAGGGCTTCCATCAGCTCCTCGATGATCTCGTCACTGTCGCCCCGCTGCGCAGCCGTGGCGACGTGGGCCTGCAGGTGGCCGCGCAGCACGACTTCCCCGGCGCCGCTCAGGGCGCCCTGCACCGCCTTAATCTGCCGCAGGACGTCCACGCAGTAGGCGTTGGGGTCGTCCAGCATGCGCACGATGCTGTCGAGGTGACCGCGGGCGATGCTCAGGCGCCGGGCGGCGCGCTTGCGGGCCTCCTCGGGCATGCACAGGTGCTGGGGTTCCGTGTGGCAGGCGGCCTGCGCCATGTCAGCTGCGGACCTGCGCGGCGTAGCCTTCCTCGGTCACGGCGTGGATCAGGGCCTGCACGTCGGCGTTCCCGGTGACGCTGGCCTGACCGGCGGCGCGGTCCACCTGGACGGACTCAACACCAGGAACGTGTTGCAGGGCGTCACGCACCGCTTTCTCGCAGTGGCCGCAGGTCATGCCGGTGATATTCAGTTCAGTGGTCATGACCACATCGTAGAACCCCGGGGGGAGGGCCGTCAAGAATCCATGCTCGTCCGTGTATTCGTACGACGTTAAAAGTATTGAAAAGGCCCATAATATGAGTATTTATATGAGCTGGTTCGGATGCCTGAAAGTCTTATCCCCCTGGGGAGGATGACGCCCGGGCACTGGTTGCTGCTCTGTGCAAGAAGCGCCGGTCTCTAACTGGTGGCTGTAAGGGTGACCTGCGCCGCGCCCGCCGCCCCTAACCCCGGCGCCGGTGGAACCTCACCCTGTGTGGATGCCTGCGCCACGCGCCGCGCCTTTGGGCGCATCATCGGAGGCAGGATGCCTACGTACCGATCCCGCACCACCACCGAGGGCCGCAACATGGCCGGAGCCCGCGCGCTGTGGCGCGCCACCGGCATGCAGGAAGGCGACTTCCAGAAGCCGATCATCGCGGTCGTCAACTCGTTCACGCAGTTCGTGCCCGGCCACGTGCACCTCAAGGACCTCGGGCAGCTCGTCGCGCGCGAGATCGAAGCGGCGGGCGGCGTTGCCAAGGAGTTCAACACGATCGCCGTGGACGACGGGATCGCCATGGGCCACGACGGCATGCTGTACTCGCTGCCCAGCCGGGAACTGATCGCCGACAGCGTCGAGTACATGGTGAACGCCCACTGCGCCGACGCGATGGTCTGCATCAGCAACTGCGACAAGATCACCCCCGGCATGCTGATGGCCGCGCTGCGCCTGAACATCCCCGTGGTGTTCGTGTCCGGCGGACCCATGGAAGCCGGGAAGATCCTCCTGAAAGACACCCTGCACTCGTTGGATCTCGTGGACGCGATGGTCATGGCCGCCGATGACAGCGTCAGTGACGAGGAGGTCCTGAGCGTCGAGCGCAGCGCCTGCCCCACCTGCGGGTCCTGCTCGGGGATGTTCACCGCCAACAGCATGAACTGCCTGACCGAGGCGCTGGGCCTGTCCCTGCCCGGGAACGGCTCGGTGCTCGCCACGCACGCTGACCGTCAGGCGCTGTTCAAACGCGCCGGGCACGTGATCGTCGAACTGGCCAAGCGCTACTACGAGGGCGACGACGAGTCCGCGCTGCCCCGCAACATCGCCACCTTCCAGGCGTTCGAGAACGCCATGACGCTGGACATCGCCATGGGCGGCAGCACGAACACCGTGCTGCACCTGCTGGCCGCCGCGCACGAGGCGGGCATAGACTTCACCATGCAAGACATCGACCGGCTGTCGCGCCGCGTGCCGGTGCTGTGCAAGGTCGCGCCCGCGAAGAACGACGTGCACATGGAGGACGTGCACCGCGCCGGGGGCATCATGGGCATCCTGGGTCAGCTGGACGACGCGGGCCTCCTGAACCGCGACGTGCACAGCGTCCACGCGTCCAGCCTCACGGACGCCCTGAACCGCTGGGATGTCAAGCGCACCGGGGACGAGGCCACCCACACCTTCTACCGCGCCGCGCCCGGCGGGGTCCCCACCCAGTTGGCGTTCTCGCAGGCCCGCCGTTACACCGCCCTGGACCTTGACCGCGAGAAGGGCGTGATCCGCAGCGCCGAGCACGCCTTCTCGCAGGACGGCGGCCTGGCCGTGCTGTACGGCAACCTCGCCGAGGACGGCTGCATCGTCAAGACCGCCGGGGTGGACGAGAGCATCCTGAAGTTCACCGGCACCGCCCGTGTGTTCGAGTCGCAGGACGCCGCCGTGGACGCCATTCTGGAGGGGACCGTGCAGGCGGGGGAGGTCGTGCTGATCCGCTACGAGGGTCCCAAGGGTGGCCCGGGCATGCAGGAGATGCTGTACCCCACCAGTTACCTGAAATCCAAGGGGCTGGGCAAGGCCTGCGCGCTCGTCACGGACGGCCGCTTCAGTGGCGGCTCGTCGGGCCTGTCCATCGGGCACGTGTCCCCCGAGGCGGCCGAGGGCGGCACCATCGGCCTGGTGCAGACCGGGGACATCATCGAGATTGACATTCCCGAGCGCCGCATTCACCTCGCGGTGGACGACGCGGAACTCGCCGCGCGGCGCCAGCGGCAGCAGGAACTGGGCTGGCACCCGGCCGAGGCGCGTCCGCGCAAGATCACGGGGGCGCTGCGCGCCTACGCCAGCATGACCACCAGCGCCGCCCGCGGCGCCGTGCGCAGCATCTAAAGTCCTGAAGTGGAGCGCCGGGGTACGTCTGCGCAAGCGGACTGCCCCGGCTTTCTGCCGCCTGAGTGCGGGCGGGACATTTTGCCTTCAGTAAACCGAGTGGTTTACTTAGGATTCGATTATGAAACGAACTGTGATAGCCGTCACCGCCCTGCTGCTCGCCGGCACCAGCCTCGCGCAGACCAAGACCCTGACCATCTACTCCGGTCGCGCCAAGACCTTCGTGGACCCGGTCGTGCAGCAGTTCGAACGCCAGACCGGCATCAAGGTGAACGTCCGCTACGGCACCGACGCGCAGCTCGTCGCCGCCCTGCGCGAGGAAGGCAGCCGCAGCCCCGCCGATGTGTACTGGGGCAACTCGGTGGGCGCGCTGGGCGAACTGGCCGAGGAAGGCAAGTTCACCAAGCTGGGCGCCGCCCTGACCCGCAACGTCAGCGACGACTACCTGCCCGACAGCCGCACCTGGCTGCCCACCACCGTCCGCTTCCGCACGCTGGCGTACAACACCAGCAAGATCAAGCCCGAATCGCTGCCCGACTCGATCATGGACCTGCCCAAGATGACCAGCTTGAGGGGCCGCATCGGCTGGACCGTCAGCTACCCCAGCTTCCAGGACTTCCTGGGCGTGATGATCGCGCAGCAGGGCGAGCAGAAGACCCGCGCCTGGATCGAGGGCATGAAGGCCCTGCAACCCAAGGACTACAAGACCAGCAACGTCGGCATGCTCGAGGCCATGCGCGCCGGTGAGATCGACGTCGCGCTGACTAACCACTACTACATCCAGCGCGTGAACCGCCTGAGCTACCCGATCGACACGTACTTCTTCAAGAACGGCGACATCGGCAACCTGGGCAACGCCACGGGCGCCGGCATCCTGAAGACCAGCAGGAACCAGGCGAACGCCGCGCGCTTCCTGAGCGCCCTGGTCGCCAAGGACGCCCAGACGTTCTTCCTGAGCGTGAACTTCGAGTACCCCGTGATCGGCAACATCCTGCAGCCCACGACCATGCTGCCCTACGCAGACGTGATCAAGCGCAGCCCGAAGGTCGACCCCACGGTCATGCCGAAGAACATCGAGAAGGCGCAGAAGCTCCTGCGTGACGCCGGTCTGCTGTAATACGGATTCCGTCTGTTTCGTTGACAACCCGGAAGAGCGCCGGTTTGCCAACTCCACGTCCGGAACCCGCTTCTCTCCTGCTCGCATCCGCTCGGATCGAATGGTCTTTACAGCCCATTCAATCGGAGTCCGTATAAGCCCCAGGCCTGTCCGCTGCCGCCCTGACTCCGGTCGCGGGCAGCGGTTTTTCTATGGGGCGGAGGCCTGACGTGGGGACACCCGACCCGAATCCCGAGTAAACCGCTCTGCTATCGTGACGGGGCGGCCCGCGTGGGCGCACCCCACCCATGACCCGACGACGCCCGCCCCTCGCCCTGCTGCTGCCCGCCCTGCTGACCGTGGCGGGCGTCCTGCTGCCCCTGGTGTACCTGCTGATCCGCGCACTGGGCGCCGAGGGCACCGAACTGCGCGAGATCGTGTTCCGCGCCCGCAACCTGGAGCTCCTCGCCAACACCCTGCTGCTGACGGCCAGCACGCTGATCACGACCACGCTGGTCGCGCTGCCGCTGGCGTACCTCGCGGCGCGCACCGACCTGCGCCCCCGCCGCGCGCTGATGCTCGCCGGCGTACTGCCCCTGGCGATTCCCGGGTACGTGGGCGCGTACGCCATGATCGCCGCGAGCGGCCCCGGCGGCACCATCGAGGCCCTGACCGGCCTCAACTGGCCCGGCCCGACCGGCTTTATGGGCGCGCTGGGCATCCTGACGCTGTTCACGTTCCCCTACCTGTTCCTGAACCTGCACGCCGCGCTGCGCGCCCAGGACCCCGCCCTGGAGGACGCCGCCCGCCTGCTGGGCCGCACGCCCACGCAGACGTTCCGCGAGGTGACCCTCCCGTACCTGCGCCCCGCGTGGCTGTCCGGCGCGCTGCTGATCGCCCTGCACGTCCTGGGGGACTTCAGCGTGGTCAGCCTGATGCGCTACCCCACCTTCAGCGCGGCGATCTACCAGCAGTACACCGCCGCGTACGACCGGGTGTACTCCGCGTGGCTGGCGCTGGGCCTGCTGCTCGTGACCGGCGCGGCCCTGCTGCTTGAGGCGCGGCTGATGCGCGGCCTGCACCTCGCCCGGGTCAGTCCCGGCGGGGCGCGCGAGGTCCGCACCACCCGCCTGGGCCGCGCCCGACCCCTGGCGTGGGCGTTCGTGGCGGCCCTGGTCGGCGCGGCGCTGATCGTCCCGCTGGGCACCATCGGGTACTGGCTGCGCCTGGAACAGAACCCCTTCGCGTGGGCCAGCCTGTGGGACGCGCTGAAGAGCGCGCTGGGCGCCGCCGCTATCGCCGCCGTGACCACCACCGCGCTGGCGTTCCCGCTGGCGTACATCGGCAGCCGCGCGCAGGGCGCCCTGGCGCGCTTCACGGAACGCGCCGCGTACCTCGGGTACGCCACGCCGCCTCTGGCGTTCGCGCTGGCGCTGGTGTTCTTCAGCCTGAAAGTCGCTCCGCCGCTGTACCAGACCTTCCCCCTGCTGATCCTCGCGTACACCTTGCACTTCGTCGCCGAGGCCGTCGGGCCGATCCGCACCAGCTTAAGCAGCGCCACGCCCCGCTTGGAGGAAGCCGCGCGGCTCCTCGGGCAGACCAGCCGGGGCGCGCTGACCCGCGTCACGCTGCCCCTGATCCGCCCCGGGCTGCTCGTCAGCGCCGCGTTCGTGTTCCTGAGCGTCCTGAAGGAACTCCCGCTGACGCTGCTGCTGGCCCCCATTGGCTTCGAGACGCTGGCCCGCAACGTCTGGGCGTACACCGAGGAAGCGCAGTACGCCGCCGCCGCCCCTTACGCCCTGGCCCTGGCCCTGAGCGGCGCGGTCCTGACCCTGCTCATCCTGCGCCGCGAACGCCGCCCCGTCCCCAGACCACCCCGCCCCCCCAAGGAACAGGCATGACCCCGATCCTCCAGCTCGACCACCTCGGCAAACGCTACGCCCCCGGCCACCCGCCGGTCGTGAACGACCTGAACCTCAGCGTCAGCGCCGGGGAACTCCTGACCCTGCTGGGCCCCTCCGGCTGCGGCAAGACCACCACCCTGCGCCTCATCGCGGGCCTCGAACAGCCCGACCGCGGCGACGTGCTCATCGGGGGGCGCAACGTGACCACCCCCTTCGCGCCCCCCGAACGGCGCGGCGTGGGCCTCGTCTTTCAGGACTACGCCCTGTTCCCGCACCTGAGCGTCCTGGGAAACGTCCTGTTCGGCCTCTCGCACCTGCCCCGCGCGCAGCGCCTCCCGCGCGCCCGCGAGACCCTGGCCCTGGTCGGCCTGACCGTCTTCGAGAGCCGCCGCCCGCACGAACTGAGCGGCGGGCAGCAGCAGCGCGTCGCGCTGGCCCGCGCGCTCGCGCCGCGCCCCACCCTGCTGCTGCTGGACGAACCGTTCAGCAACCTCGACGCGCAGCTCCGGCACGCCACCCGCCAGGAGATCCGCAGCATCCTGCGCGCGGCGGGCACCACCGCCATCCTCGTCACGCACGACCAGGAAGAGGCGCTGGCGTTCAGCGACCGCATCGTCCTGATGCGCGCCGGGCAGGCCGAACAGATCGGCACCCCGCACGACGTGTACACGCAGCCGCGCACCGCGTTCGTCGCGAACTTCCTGGGCCGCAGCAACCTGCTGTCCGGCACCGCCGACCGCCACATGGCCCGCACTGCGCTGGGCATCCTCCCGCTTCAGGAACCCCGCAGCGGCCCGGTGCTGGTCAGCGTGCGCCCCGAACACCTGCGCTTCACCGACGACCCCGCCGCGCCCGAGGTCACCATCCAGGCCCGCGAGTTCAAAGGCCACGACGTCACGTACACCGTCACGCTGGACGGGCACACCCAGGACCTCCTCGTGCACGCCCACAGCGACGACCTGCGCCCCGAAGGCAGCCGCGCCCGCCTGAGCGTCACGCACCCCGCCCGGCCCGTGCAGTGAGGGCGCCCGGAGGCGACCCGGCGGCTGCCCCCACGGGCCCGGGTCAACTGGTCAGGGCTGCACGATGAACCAGACGTTCCCGACATTCTGCCCAGTCGTGTCGCCCGGCTTCTTGTCCTTCACCCAGTAGTACAGCGGCTGGCCGTCGTACGTCACCTGCACCGCGCCGTCCTTGCGGGTCGTGGTCCCCAGGTGAGGTTGCAGGTCCGCGGAGGCGGTCGGCAGGTACGCGGTGAGCAGGGGCGGCCAGGCAGCGGCGCACCCGTCGTAGCAGTTGCTGACGTTCTTGGCGTCCTTGGTGTAGAGGTACAGGGTCATGCCGCCCGCGTCCACCAGCCCTTTGCCCAGAGCGCCGAGACTGGCGACCTGCACGCTGGGGCCGGGGTTCACGGCGTACCAGACCTTCCCGACGTTCTGGCCGGTCGTCTCGCCGGGCTTGGTGTCCTTGACCCAGTAGTACAGCGGCCAGCCGTTGTACGCCACCTGCTTCTGCCCGTCCTTGCGCGCAACCAGGGACAGTTTGCCCGTCACGCCCGCCGGGAGTTTCGGGAGGTCCGCGGCGAGCAGGGGCGGCCACGCGGCCGCGCACTGGTCGTAGCAGTTGCTCTTGCCCGGCTCGTCCTTGGTGTACAGGTACAGGGTCATGCCCCGGCTGTCCTGAAGGACCGGGCCGAGCTTCGCGTCACTGCGGACGGTCAGGTTCGCCGCGTGCGCCTGCGCGAACAGGCCAAGCAGGGTGAGCGGTAGGGTCAGGTGAAGTGCAGTCATGGGAGCCTCCTGGGGGAATTGGGATGTGCCCTCATGCTAGGAAGCGCCCCCACCACGCCGCTACGGACCACCGGACCGTCCGGCGGCGCGCAGCACCCGACCAAGGTCCCTTGACGCGCCGGGCGTCAGCTGAGCCCGCGCCGGCCCTCCCGCTGGGCCAGCAGCGCCGCCTCCACCCGGTTGCGCACCTGAAGTTTCTGCAGCACGTTCGTCATGTAGTGCTTGACAGTCTTCTCCGTCAGGTCCAGGTCCCGCGCGATCTCCTTGTTGCTGCGCCCGGCCGCCACGCCCTCCAGAATCTGCCGCTCACGCGCGGTGAGCAGGTCCAGCGGGCTGCCGACGCTGCCCGCCCGGGTGGCCGTCGTCAGTTCGAGCAGCATCGTGCCCGCCAGGGCCGGCGTGATGAACACCTCGCCCGCGGCGACGCTGCGCACCACGTGGCGCAGTTCCCGCCCGGTCACGCCCTTGACCACGTACCCGCGCGCCCCGCCGCGCAGGGCGGCCAGCACGTCAGCCTCATCGTCACTGACGGTCAGCATGACCACGTGCACCGCCGGGCAGGCCGCCGTCAATGCTGACAGGGCCGCCAGGCCCCCGCCGGGCAGGCTCAGGTCCAGCAGCAGCACGTGCGGCAGGTGCTGCTGCCCCAGCCGCACCGCCGCGTCGGCGCTGTCCCCCTCGGCGACCACCTCCAGGTCCGGCTCGCGGTCCAGGGTGGCCGCCACGCCCTCCCGGAACAGCGGGTGGTCATCCACCACGACCACGCGGATCACGTCACTCATCATCCACCTCCGGCGCCAGGGGCAGCTGCGCCACCACCCGCACACCCGGCCGCCCGTCCGTCACGCTCAGGTGACCACCCAGACTCTCGGCCCGCTCCCGCATGCCGCCCAGACCCAGCCCGGGCGTGAGCGTCCCGCCCGGCCCGTCATCCCCGACCTCCACCGTCAGGTCCGCGCCGCTCAGGCTCAGGCTGACCCGCTGGCCGCGGCCCCCGGCGTGCCGGTAGGCGTTGTTCAGCGCCTCCTGCACGATCCGGTAGGCGGCCATGCGCACCCCGAGCGGCACCGGACAGGTCTGCACGTCCGGGGCGATCTCCACGTGCACGTCCGTACCCGTGCGGCGCCGGTGTTCCCGGACGGCCCGCTCCACGACCGCCGCGACGTCCAGGTGATCCACGTCCGGCAGGCGCAGGTCCTGCGCCAGGGACCGCATCTCGCCCAGCGCGGACGTCAGGCAGTGCGTCAGGGCCTCCAGCGTGCCCTGCAACTGCGCCTGCTCGGCGGGCGGCAGGTGGCGGCCCAGGTCCTCCAGGCGGTCCAGGCGCAGCAGCGCCACGCCGACGTCCTGCGCGGGCCCGTCGTGCAGGTCCTGCGCCACGCGCCGCAGGACGTCCTCGTTCACGGCCACCGAGCGGCGCGCGGCCCGCCGGACCCGTTCGCTCAGCGTGCGGTTCTGCGTCAGCAGGCCCTCCAGGCGCGTCACCTGCCGCCGCAGTTCCGCGCTCTGGCGGTCAATGGTGTCACTGCCGCGCCGTACCAGTCCCGACAGCAGCAGGTACGTCAGGCCGAACACGAGGGCCACGACCGCCCAGCTGCGGCGCTGCGTGGCGCGCACCTCGCCGTCCAGGGCGTCCACCCGCTGGTAGAACTCCGCGACGGCCAGCACGCGGTCACTGCCCTCCAGGCGGATCGGCGTGTAGATCTCCAGCAGCCGCCCGTAGCGGGGGCGCAGGTCGGCGTTTTCCGGATCGGTCAGGTTCGTGAGGTCCGCCACGACCTCGCCGCGCCACGCGCCGCTCTGCTCGCCCTTCACGTCAAAGGTCTGCCCGGCGTTATCGCCGTACACGACCCGCCCGTCCGGGCCCCAGATCTTGATGGCCACGATCTCGCGTCCCAGGGGCGTGTCGGCCAGCAGGCGCTCGATGGCCGCGGTCCGCTGTGGCGGGAGCGCCCGGGCGTGGTCGAGTTCCTGCACCTGCGTCACGATGAAGTTCTCCACATACAGCGCGGTGGCGGCGGCCGCGCGGTGCACGACGCCCACCTCGATCTGCCGGCTGACCCACCAGCCCAGCACGGCGAGGCTCACGAGCAGCACGGCGAGGCTCAGCGCCGCGTACGTCCGGGCCAGGGCCCCGCGGGCGAGTGGCCTGCCCGTGGCCGGGGGCTGGGGCAGCGGGACGCTGGTCACCCCCTCATTGTGCGCTTCCGGCGCGGTACGGCAACGGACCTAGGTCGGGTGGGCCGCGGATCACGGGACTCGGTAAGCGTCCGCGTGCGTTCAAAATTGACGTTCACGTAACTTTCTGCCTATGCTGGAACCCTCAACCGCACCCCCCAGCCCCTCTCCCGGAGGTTCCCCCGCATGGCCCTGAAAGACCTGTTCAACCTGACCGGCACGGTCGCCCTCATCACCGGCGGCAGCCGCGGCCTCGGCCTCCAGATCGCCGAAGCCCTCGGCGAGTACGGCGCCACCGTCGTCCTCACCGCCCGCAAAGCCCACGAACTCGACGAGGCCAGAGCGCACCTCGCTGCCCTGGGCGTCACCGCGCACGTCTACCCGAACGACCTGGGCGCCTTCGACACCCTCGACCCCCTCGTGGAGCGCATCCACGCCGAGGTCGGACCCATCGACATCCTCGTGAACAACGCCGGCGCAACCTGGGGCGCCCCCACCACCGAACACCCCCTGGACGCCTGGATGAAGGTCATGAACGTCAACGTGAACGGCACTTTCCTCCTCACGCAGGCCGTCCTGAAACGCTGCATGGTGCCGCGCGGCGCCGGGCGCATCATCAACGTCGCGTCCGTCGCAGGCCTCCAGGGCAATGACCCGCGCATGGCCGCCACCCTCGCGTACAACACCAGCAAGGGCGCCATGGTGAACTTCACCCGCGCCCTGGCCGCCGAATTCGCCGCGCAGGGCATCACCGTGAACAGCATCTGCCCCGGCTACTTCCCCACCAAGATGACCAAGGGCACCCTGGCGTACGGCGAGGCGCAGATCCTGGACCACACCCCCATGCGCCGCCTGGGAGGCGACGAGGACCTCAAGGGCGCCGCCCTGCTGCTGGCCAGCGCCGCCGGCGCGTACATCACCGGGCAGAACCTCGCCGTGGACGGCGGCATCAGCGCCGTATGAGACCCGACGAACTGGCCGGACACCTCGGGCAGCAGGTCGCCCTGTCCGAGTGGGTGGAGATCACGCAGGCGCGCATTCAGGCGTTCGCGGACGCCACCGGCGACCACCAGTTCATTCACGTGGACCCCGAGCGGGCCGCGCAGGGCCCCTTCGGCGCAACCATCGCGCACGGCTTCCTGACCCTGTCGCTGCTGGCCGGGGAATTCATGACGCGCGGCGGCAGCCCCGATATCGAGGGCGCGCGGATGGTCGTGAACTACGGCCTGAACCGCGTGCGCTTCATCGCGCCCGTCCGCGCCGGAACGCGGCTGCGCAACCGCGCCGTCCTCCAGGCCGCCGAGCCCGGCCAGGGCTACGTGCAGATCACGGTCGCGAACACCATCGAGATCGACGGCTCGGACAGACCCGCCTGCACCGCCGAGAGCGTCTACCGGATCTACCTGTGACCCTCAGCAACCGCCACAAAGTCCGCGGGCGGCGCGCGCAGGCCCGGCGAGTGGCCCGCTGGCGCGCCGCGAACCTCACGCCCGACTGGCGTCACCTGAATGCCAGCGGCGTGGACTACGTGAAACTGTGGATTGACCCGTGGAACCGCCTGCCCCCCCGTGAACCGCCCGCGTGGCTGAGGCGGCAGATGGTCGAGGGCCTGCTGGACATCCTCGACCACTGGGCGGCCGAAACGCTCGACCGTGCCGACCTGCCGTTCCTGGCCGTGTGGCTGTGCTGGCCGCACTTCATGGACTCCCAGGTCGTCCTGGCCCGCGAGGACCGCGCCCCCATGTACGGCACCATGTTCGAACCCATCCCCACCCGGCCGCTGCCGAACGCCCTGGCGCCCCTGGCCGGGCGCCTGAACCGCCTGCGCTGGACAACCGGCCTGGACGAGACGCCCCTGGACCCCGAGGACCTCGCCCGCTGGCCATCCCTGGCCCGCCGCCCCCACCGGACCGCGCGCGCCACCGACGGAACGCCCCAGCACCTGCTGCGGCGCGGCCTCGTCTGGATCGGGCGGCCCGCATGATCCGCTACGTGACCGGCGACGCCACCCAACCGCAGGACAGCGGCCCAAAATTGCTGGTCCACATCTGCAACGACATCGGCGCGTGGGGACGCGGCTTCGTCGTCGCGCTCTCGAAACGCTGGACGGCTCCGGAACTTGCGTTCAACCGCTGGGCCTCTGGACAGACGGACCAGCCGTACGCGCTGGGCGAGGTGCAGTTCGTCCCCGTCCAGGCAGACCTGACCGTCGCCAATCTCATCGGGCAGCACGACATCGCCCGCAAGAACCGACCCACGGACGTCCCCCCGGTGCGCTACGAGGCCATCCGCGCCGGCCTCGCCCAGGTGCGCACCGAGGCGCAGCGGACCGGCGCCAGCGTCCACATGCCCCGCATCGGCGCCGGCGTCGCCGGGGGCGACTGGCGCCAGATCGAACCGATCATCACCGAGGAACTCGCCGCGCACGGCGTGCCCGTCACCGTGTACGACCTGCCCAGCCCGGAGAGCACATGAGCCCGCACCCCGGCGTCCGCTACACCCTGGAACGCCCCACCACCGGCGAGGTGCTCGGCACCCTGACCGTCACCAGCGTGGAGCTGTTCGCCGTGACCGCCACCTTTGACGCCACACCCGCCTTCGGTCCCTACCGCCCGCTGTTCGACGAGGACGCCCGACTGGCCCAGCACCTCGCTGAAGATCCCGACCCGGATCTGCTGGAGCGCGCCGAGGCGGTGCTGGACGGCCTGATGTCCCTGAGCCTGATCCTGCGCGGCGACTCCGGGCGGGGCTACAGAGACTTTCTGCTGGGCATCGAGGGTGACGAGGCCAGCTTCCGCCCCCTGACCCCCGAGGAGGAACCCCTATGACGATGTTCGACGTGTCCCCCCGCGCCCGTGACCTGCACGCGCGCCTCACCGCGTTCATGGACGCCCACATCTACCCCAACGAGGTGGAGGTCGCCCGGCAGATCGACGCGGGGAACCGCTGGGAGCACCTCCCGATCATCGACGAGCTGAAGCCAAAGGCGCGTGCCGAGGGCCTGTGGAACCTGTTCCTGCCGCCCGCCAGCGACCCGGACGGCACGTTCGGGCCGGGCCTGTCGAACCTAGAGTACGCGGGCCTGTGCGAGGTCATGGGCCGTGTCTGGTGGGCGCCTGAGGTATTCAACTGCTCCGCGCCCGACACCGGGAACATGGAGGTCCTGGCCCGCTACGGCACGCCCGAGCAGCAGCAGCAGTGGCTGATCCCACTGCTGAACGGCGAGATCCGCAGCGCGTTCTCCATGACCGAACCCGACGTCGCCTCAAGCGACGCGACGAACATCCAGTCCAGCATCACCCGCGACGGCGACGAATACGTCGTGAACGGCGACAAGTGGTGGACGAGCGGCGCCGGCGACCCCCGCTGCAAGATCAGCATCTTCATGGGCAAGACCGACCCGAACGCCGAACGGCACCGCCAGCAAAGCATGATCCTGATTCCCCTGGACGCCCCTGGCGTCACGAAGGAACGCATGCTGACCGTCTTCGGGTACGACGACGCCCCGCACGGCCACGCGCAGATGACCTTCCGGGACGTGCGCGTCCCCGCCACGAACCTGCTGCTCGGCGAGGGGCGCGGCTTCGAGATCGCGCAGGGCCGCCTCGGCCCGGGCCGCATCCACCACTGCATGCGCCTCATCGGGCAGGCCGAACGCGCCCTGGACCTCATGGTGCACCGCGCCGCGTCCCGCACCGCCTTCGGCAAACCCCTCACCGGGCACCAGCACGTCCGCGAGGCCATCGCCGCGAGCCGCATGGAGATCGACCAGGCCCGCCTGCTCACCCTGCACGCCGCGCACATGATGGACACCGTCGGCAACAAGGAGGCGCGCGGGCAGATCGCGGCGATCAAGGTCGTCGCGCCAAACGTCGCGCTGCGCGTCATCGACCGCGCCATTCAGGTGTTCGGCGGGGCGGGCGTCAGCCAGGACACGCCCCTGGCGATGATGTACGCCCAGGCGCGCACCCTGCGCCTCGCGGACGGCCCCGACATCGTGCACGCCGAGACGGTCGCCAAGGAAGAACTGCGCCGCCAGGGCGTCAGCGGACGCCGCTGATCATGGACCTGAATCAGGCGGTGGCGGTGGTGACGGGGTCAGCATCCGGGATCGGACGGGCGCTGGCGGCGCGTCTGGTGCAGGAGGGCGCGGTCGTGGTCGCATCCGACCGGAACGCGGAGGCCGGGGCGCGCGAGGCGGCAGCCATCGGCGCGCGCTTCGTGCAGGCGGACGTGGGACAGGAGGCCGGGGTGAAGGCCCTGATCGACGACGTGCTGGCGCACGAGGGCCGCGTCGACCTGCTGTGCTCGAACGCGGGATTGGCCGTCGGGAACGGTCTGGAGCCGGATGACGCGCTATGGGACGTGTCGTGGCGCGTGAATGTCCTGAGTCACGTGTGGGGCGCGCGGCACGTCCTGCCTCACATGCTCTCGCGTGGGAGCGGCACGCTGCTGCAAACGGTGTCGGCGGCGGGCCTGCTGACCGAGGTGCATTCCGCGCCGTACGCGGTCACGAAGCATGAGGCGCTGGCGTTCGCGGAGTGGCTGGCGATCACGTACGGCGACCGTGGGATCAGCGTGGCGGCGCTGTGCCCGGAGTGGGTGCAGACGCCATTGATCGCGGGCGCGCCGCACCTGCAGGCCGGGGCGATCACGCCCGAGGAGGTCGCGGAGGCGGCCGTGACTGGCCTGCGGTCGGGGCAGTTCCTGATCACGACGCATCCGATGACCGTGCGGGCCTTCCAGGCACGCGCGAATTCACATGACCGCTGGCTGGGCCGCGTGCGGGACCTGTCGCGGCAGACGACCGAACAACTTGCCGGGGGCCACGCGTTCCCGGATGCACTGGAGGGCTGACATGGACTTTGAACGGAAGGTGATCGTGGTGACGGGCGCGGCGTCGGGGATCGGGAAGGCGCTGGCGGCGGCGTTCGTGCAGGAGGGCGCGACGGTGGTGGCGTCCGACCGCAACGCGGAGCTGGGCGCGCAGGAAGCCGCCGCGATCGGCGCGCGCTTCATCCCGGCGGACGTGGGGCAGGAGGCGGGCGTGAAGGGCCTGATCGACGACGTGCTGGCGCATGAGGGCCGCATCGACCTCTTCTGCTCGAACGCCGGGATCGCGGTGGGCGAGGGGCCGGACACCCCGGACCGCGTGTGGGACCTGATCCAGCGCGTGAACGTCATGAGTCACGTCTGGGCGGCCCGGCACCTGTTGCCGCACATGCTCGAACGCGGGGACGGGTACCTGCTGAACACCGCGTCGGCGGCTGGGCTGCTGACGGAACTGCACTCCGCGCCGTACGCCGTGACCAAGCACGCCGCGCTGGCGTTCGCAGAGTGGCTGAGCATCACGTACGGGGACCGGGGCATCAAGGTCGCCGCGCTGTGCCCGGAAGGCGTGTGGACGCCCATGATCCAGAACGCGCCCCTGCTGCAGCAGACGGCCATCACGACCGACGAACTGGTCGCGAAGACGCTGGAGGTCCTGCGCGCCGACGGGTTCCTGATCACCACGCACCCCAGCACCCTGAAGGGCTTCGGGCTCAAGGCCGCGGATTACGACGGCTGGATCGGGAAGATGCGGCACCTGCGCGGCAAGGCCATGGCGCTGCTGCACGCCCAGCAAGGCGGGGCAGAGGCGGGGGAGGCGAGAGGTTGACCGCGCCGGACGCCGCGCCCGTCCGCCCCGGCGAGGAACTCCCGGTCGGCGCGCTGCGGGAGGCCCTGCGCGGCCGGGTGCCCGGCGACGTGGACGCGCTGGAGGTCCTGCAGTTCCCGGGCGGGTTCTCGAACCTGACGTACCTGCTGCGCCTGGGCGAGCAGGAGTACGTGCTGCGCCGCGCGCCGCTCGGGCCGCTCCCGAAGGGCGCGCACGACATGACCCGCGAGGCGAACCTGCTCTCGCGCATCCACCCGGTGCTGCCGGTCGCCCCGGCGCCGCTGCTGGTCGTGGAGGACGCGGGCGTGATCGGCAGCCCCTTCTACCTGATGGAGCGGAGGCGCGGGACGGTCGTGCGGACCAGCCTCCCCCCCGAGTACCGGGAACTGCCCGGCGCCCCGGAGCGGCTGGGCGCGGCCCTCATTGACACGCTCGCGGACCTGCACGCGGTGGACATTGACGCGGCAGGCCTGCGCGACCTGGGGAAACCCGAGGGGTTCAACCGCCGTCAGGTGGACGGCTGGGCGGGCCGCTGGCGCCGCGCCCGCGAGGCGCTGAAGGACACCGGGGACCTGCCGCCGCCCGCCGAGCTGCGCGACGAACTGGTGATCGCGTGGCTGGAGGCCCACACGCCCACGGAAACGGCGCACGCGCTGGTGCACAACGACTTCAAGCTGGACAACCTGATGCTCGACCCCCACGATCCGGGCCGAGTGGTGGCGCTCCTCGACTGGGAGATGACCACGCTGGGCGACCCGCTGGTGGACCTGGGCCTGACCCTCACGTACTGGACGATGCCGGAACTGCCGGGCGGCGCGCCCAACCGCGTCGGCGCGGCCGCGCCCGGCTTCCCGGACCGGGACGCGCTCGTGGCCCTTTACGAGGCCCGCAGCGGGCGGCCTGTCGCGGACATCCTCCCCTGGTACGAGGTACTGGGGCACTTCAAGCTCGCGGTGATCGTCATTCAGATCTTCGCCCGCTACCGCCTGGGCCAGACCCAGGACCCGCGCTTCGCGCCGCTGGCGGGGCAGGCGGCGTGGCTGATGCGCCGCGCGTGGGACCTGATCCTGAAACAGGACGCGCCGCGTGAGTGAACTGCGCCTGATCCGCCACGGGCAGGCCACGCCGTTCGAGACGGACACCGACCGGCTCTCCCCGCTGGGCGAGACGCAGGCCCGCGCGGTCGGCGCGGCTTTTCAGGCCGAGGGCTGGGTGCCCACGCATGTCCTGCACGGACCACTCGTGCGGCAGCGGCGCACGGCCCAGCTGGCCGCCGCGCCGGACTGGCCCGCCCTGGACACCGACGCCCGCCTAGCCGAGTTTGACGGGGACGGACTGATCCGCACGCTGGCGCCACTGCTCGCCACGCAGGATCCCGCGTTTGCGGCGCAGGTCGCCGCGTTCCGCGCCAGCGCCGCTCCGGAACGCAACCGCACGTTCCAGGCGCTGCTGGAGACCGTGGCGGACGCCTGGCAGTCCGGGCGCCTCACGCATCCGGACGTGGAACCCTGGGCGGCGTTCCGCACGCGGGTCCTCGCGGCCCTGGCGGACCTGCTGGCGCTGCCCGGCGGGAGCCGCGTGGCGGTGTTCACGAGTGGCGGCGTGATCGGCGTCACGGTCGCCCGCGTGCTGGACGCCCCGGACGCTGCGGCGCTGCGCCTGAACTGGCGCGTGCGGAACGCCAGCGTCACCCGGCTCACGTTCGGCCGGGGGCGGGTCAGCCTGGACAGCTTCAACGAGGAAGCGCACCTGCCCCGCCAGGACCGCTCATGGCGCTGACCGCGTGAGCAGCTCCGCGCATGACGCCGGGCCCCAATGCCAGTATCCTGAGGCCGTGATCCCCGCCGTGAAAGAGAATTGTGCCGACCGTTCCCCTATGGTGGGCGCATGACCGTCCGTGAGGCGCTGCTCGCCACCGATGACGCGGTGTACCGCACCGCGCAGGTGATCACCGTCCTTCAGGCGCACCGCGCCCGTGGCCCCTGGCTCCGCCTGATCGCCGTGCCCCGCCGCGACAGCCTGCCCGACCTGCTGGCCGTGCAGGGCGACAAGGTCCGCCGCCCCGGGAACACGGTCGGCCTGAACTCCAACATGGGTCACGCTCAGCACCTCGACACCCGCTGCATGGCGGACCTGGGCGCCGACCCCGCCACGCTCAGCGGCCTGCTCAAAGCTCAGCCCGTCGTGGAACTCCTGTCCACGCCCCTGGACGAGCAGATCGTGCAGGCCACGCGGGCCCTCGTGACGCTCCTGGACGAGCGGACCGCCCAGGCGAAAACGGCCAGTAAACCGCGCTTCTGGTTCCGCGCGCGCCCGTCCGACCCCGCCGAGGACCTGCCCCTGTCCCCCAAGGTCCTAGAGCAGCTGGCGGCCCTGCGCGCCCTGCTTGAGACCATTCCGGTCGTGACGCTGGACGACGTGGCGCTCGACTGGGATGACGTCAGCATAGACACCGCGCAGTAACTGCCGAAGCAGCGGCGGGCACCCCCGGCCGTTCACACAGATCAGTGCGTCCCGGGGCCCACCGTGGGTTCCGGGCCGTGGGTGCGCCCCAGCCGCTGTTCAGCAGGCGCCAGGCCGTTGTGGCCGCCGTCAGTGACCGTGGGCCAGGCGGACCGTGTCGCGCCCCGCGGCCTTCGCCTCGTACATGGCGGTATCCGCCTCCCGCAGGATTGCTTCCTGTGGCTGCCCGGCGGTGATCTCGGCCACGCCGATGCTGGCGGTGACCTGAAGGCCCGGGGCGACGTCGGACCAGTCGATCTCGGTGATGAGCTGCCGCACGCGCAGGCAGGCGCGGAACGCCTCGGCGCGGGTCAGGCCGTCGAGCAGCAGCAGGAATTCCTCGCCGCCGTAACGGGCCAGCAGGTCCACCTCACGGATGGCGCGCGTGATGGTCTGCACCACGCGGCGCAGGACCTCGTCGCCCGCCGCGTGCCCGTACCGGTCGTTGATGGACTTGAAGTGATCAATGTCGAGCAGCGCCACGGCGCCAGAGCGGCCGCGCTGCGCGGCGGCGCGCATCTGATTCAGGCGGCGCTGCGCGCCCGCCCGGTTCGCGATGCCGGTCAGCGGGTCACGCAGGGCCGCCTCCGCGAACGCCTCGGCGCGCACTTCGGCCTCGGCGGCCTGCCGCTCGATGACCCGCAGGCGCGCACTCTGCTGCATGAACGCCCGGTAGATGCGGTCCGCCTGCGTGGACAGGGCCTGCTGCACCTCGAAGGCCGCCTGCCACTGCCCCTGCGCGGCGTGCGCCTGCGCCAGCAGCTGCTGCGCGGCCAGGGCGCGGCTGGGGTGCTCGTCCCCGAAGTCCTGCGCCGCGCGGGCGGCGTCCACGCGCACGCCTTCCCACTGCCCGGTGTGGGCGCGCAGGGCCGCGCGGCCCAGGAGCGCCCGGCCCAGCTGCGCCGGCACGTTCCAGTCCTGCGCCAGCTGCACCCACTCGTCGGCCAGCGCCTGCGCTTCGGTCCAGCTGGCGCGGTAGCGGGCGTGAATCAGCAGCGCTTCAAGCACGTCCGGCTGCCAGCGGGAATTGGCCAGCGGCATCTCATGGTGGTAGCAGCGGCGCAGGACGTCGTACGAGACCTCCAGCTGCGCGCTGATCTCCTCCCGGGCGCCACTGAGCTGCGCGCTCAGGTCCGGCAGGTCCGGGCTCAGGCCCAGCAGGGCGTGCGCGGCGCCGCGCGTGAAGTTCATGTGGAACACCTGGTCCAGGCCGCGGCCCTCCTCGTCCGCCTGCACCGCCGACGCGTACGGCGAGCGCAGCAGGGACATCAGGCGCAGGGTGCTGCTGGCGTAGTGCGCGCGTTCCAGCTCGTGGTGCGAGGCGTTCACGCTGACCACGGCCACCCCGCGGGCGTCCCGCGCGCTGCGGGCCAGTCCCTCGGCCTCCCGGAAGTGCGTGGCGGCGCCCACGTCGTCGTGCACGTCGCCCATCACGAGCGCGATCGTCACGTGCGCCAGAGCCTGCAGGGACCGGTTCGTGGTGCGCCGCGCCGCGTCCAGGCACGCCAGGGCGTACGTCATGGCGCGCGCCGGGTCACCCAGGTCCAGCGCCAGGTACGCCGCCTCCCGGAAGTGACCGGCCCGGACGGCCGGGTCGGGCGCGGCGTCCGCGGCCAGGTGAAGCCCGCTGAGTTCCTCCCGCAGGGCCTGCACGGTGACGCGGTTCACGCGGACTCCGGCGTGGCGGCGCGGCGTTCGCGCAGCAGGTCCAGGAAGGCCCGCACGACCTGGGGGTCGAACTGCTGCCCGGCCTGCGCTTCCAGGTGCGCGCTGGCCCGCTCCTCACTCCAGGCCGCGCGGTACGGCCGGTCGCTGCGCAGGGCGTCCCAGACGTCCACCACGCTGAAGATCCGTGCGGCAAAGGGAATGGCGTGCCCCTTCAGGCCGCGCGGGTAGCCGCGGCCATTCCAGTGCTCGTGGTGCGCGTACGGGATGTCCAGCGCCGGGTGCAGGAACGCGACGGGTTCCAGCACGTCGAACGCCATCTGCGGATGCAGTTGCATCACGCGCCACTCGTCGTCGGTGAGCGGACCGGGTTTGTGCAGGATTGCGTCCGGAATGCCGACCTTGCCGATGTCGTGCAGCAGCGCGCCGCGCCAGATGTGCACCAGGTCGGTTTCGGGGACGCCCAGGCGGCGCGCCAGTTCCACGGTCAGGTCCGTGACCCGCTGGCTGTGTCCTTCCGTCTCGCGGTCGCGCAGGTCCAGTGCCCGCGCCCAGCCGGCCAGCGTCTCGTCGTACGCGGCGCGCAGCTCGTCGCGGCTGCGGCGCAGGTCGTCGAGCAGTTCCACGTTCGCCAGGACCGACCCGGCCTGCGCGGCCACCGTCTCCAGCGACTGGATGTCGGCGGGATCGAACGCGTCCGGGTGGGGACTCTCGACGTTCAGCACGCCCCACAGCTGCCCGCTGACGCGCACGGGGATGATCACCTCGCTGCGCACCTCCGCGTGGCGCGCCACGTACCGGGGATCGGCCGTCACGTCCGGCACGTACACGGTCCGGCCGGTCTGCACGCACGCGCCGATCACGCCCGCGCCGGGCGGCAGGCGCCGGACCGGCTCGTCCCGGCTGGTGGCCTCACGCGCGACGGTGTCCACGCTGAGGTCCGGCAGAACGCGGCCCACCTGCACGTACGGGTAGGCCAGGCGGTTCTGGATGAGGTTCACCAGCCGCTCGGCCACCTGCGCGGCCGTGCGGCCCAGCTGCAACTGCTGGACGGTGTCGTGCATCAGGGTCAGGTCCTGTACGCGCCGCTCCAGGTGCCGCTGCGTGGCTTGCGCGGCCGACACGTCCCGCATGTGAATCACGATGCCGCGCACGTGCGCCTCGTGCAGGAGGTTGCGGGCGTTCGCTTCCATCCAGACCAGCTGCCCCCGCGCGTGCCGGATGCGGAACGACAGGTTCACCGTCCCGCCCGGCTCGCGCCGCAGCTGCGCCAGGGCGGCCCTCACGCATGGCAGGTCCGCGTGGTGCACCGCGCCGTCGTACGGCCGGCCGATCAGGACCTCTGCCGGGTACCCGATCAGTTCGCCGGACGCGGCACTCTGGTACGTGATGGTGCCCTGCTCATCGATGATGCTCAGCAGGTCGCTGCCTTGGTCAGTTACCATGCGCAGCATCGCCTCACGCCCGGCCAGTTCCCGCTGCGCCTGCATGCGCGCCAGCAGGGTGCCCCACAGTCCCCCGACGGTGCCCAGCACCTCCAGGCCCGCCAGGTCCTCGCGGGGTTCCGGGAACAGCAGGTTCACCGTGCCGATCATCTGGGGCCCGCTGTACAGCCCGAAACTCACGAGGTGCTGCGCGCCCAGCCGGACGTAACTCCGGTCAGCCGGGCCGAACCAGTCGGGCGAGGGGACGGGCGAACTGATCCACGTGCCGGCCTGCATGAGTTCTTCCCAGCCGGGTTCCATGGTCTGCACGTCATGCACGTGCAGCAGGGGGTGCGCGCCGACGCTGGCGTGCATGCGGTACGTCACGGCACTCTCCCGCAGGTGCAGCATGCCCAGGTTCGCGCCCAGCTCGGCCGCCAGGAACGCCAGCCCGTCACGGCACAGGGCGTCCGGATCATGCCGCGTCAGCAGAAACCTGGTTGTGTTGAGCAGAAGGTCATGCGCGAAGGAGTCGGCCATGCCACGGTCATCCTAGCCCGAACGGCTCAGGCGCCTCTGCGTGAAACCGGGCATCACCCCGGGGGCGTGCTCATGCATTCTTCAGCTGCTCGGACGCCCTGAAGCGGGGGCGGGCCGGAAGAAATGCCCGCCCGCTAACCAGCGCCTGTAAATTGTCGCCGCAGTGCTGGCCCTCAGGCCTGCGCGGCCCTCTCCCGGCGCTGCGCGAGTTCGCGTTCCTTCAGGCCCTCGGCGGCGTAGTACGAGCCGATCACGGCCACGAGCGAACCCAGCTGGAGCAGCGCGCCCTCCCAGGTGGCGTGCAGACCCAGCCACAACCCCAGCCCGGCGGGCAGGTCGAACGGCAGCGGGTGCACGGGCAGCCAGCCGACCAGTTGCAGGGTGTGCGTGGTGTTGCCGACCATGACGGCCAGCACCGCGGCGATCAGCACGCCGGTCCAGACGAGCAGTTTCTTCATGGGCAGCTTCGCCTGCCACGCGAACACCAGCGCGCCCACGCCCAGCACGGCGCTCAGGCCGGCGGCGGTGCCGCCCAGCACGGCGCCCGGACCGGCCTGCAGCACCAGCGACTGCAGGAACAGCACGGTCTCGAAGCCCTCGCGGTAGATGCTGGTGAAGCCCAGCACGGCCAGCCCGATCCACTGCGCGCGCATGGCGGCCGTCCCGCCGTGCGTGAGCTGGTGCTTGGTCTTCTGGAACGCGGCCATGCGGTCGGTCCAGTACACCTGATGAAAGAACCAGTTCATGATCAGCAGCAGCACCCCGATGGCCACGACGCTGACCACCGCTTCCAGCTTCTCGCCGTAGCGGCCCAGCAGGCCCAGGGCGCCCTGCAGGACCAGCCAGGTGGCGACCGTGGCGACGCCCGCCGCAGCGGCGCCCAGCCACATGGGCCGGCGCAGGCGCACCAGGTCGCCCTTGCGCAGGCTGCCCATCAGCGCCGCGAGGATCAGCACGGCTTCCAGGCCCTCGCGGAACACGATGATCCCGGCGTTCGTGGCAACCGCGGTGGGGGCCACGTCGGTGCCCAGGACCTGACCCACCTCGCGCAGCGTGGCCTGCAACTCGGTGCGCGTGGTGCGGAAGGTGGCTGCGTCGGCGCGCGCGTGGATCAGGCTGGCCAGGCCGCGCGGCTGCGTGCCGTTCCAGATCTGGGCTTCCAGGCGGGCTTTCAGGTCCGGGTTGAACACGGCAATCCGGGCCTCGGTGCCACTTTCGAGCAGGGCGTAGGCGTCTAGCCGGGCCGTTTCAGCGGCGGCCCAGTCGCCGGCCTGCGCGGCGGCGACCACGGCGTCCAGCTGCGTGCGGACCACGTCCAGGTCCGCGTCGGGACGGGCCTGCTGCCACGCGGCGGGGAACGCGGCGCGCAGCTGCCCCAGCAGGGCGTTCACGTCCGTCTTCAGGGCGTCCGGGGTGGGCACGTCTGACGTCAGGGCCTCGGGGCTCAGGCGGCCGTTCAGCTGGGCGAGCGCGCCGGTCAGGGTGCGGGCGGCCTGCGGGTCGGGCAGCAGTGGCGACAGGTCACTCAGGGCGGCCTGCGCGCCGTGCAGGAAGGTGCGGGCCTCGTTCACCTCGACCTCCTGCGTGACCTGGGCCGCGCCGCCCGTGACCTGCACGCCGCGCGCGTACTCGACCGGCATCAGGCCCAGGAAGCGCATGACCTGCGCGGCGCGCGCCCTGACCTCACGTTCGGACAGCGGCGCGGCGCGGAAACCGTCCAGCGCGGCCTGCACCTGCCCCAGGTGGGCAAGCAGCGCATTGAAGTGCGCCTGGACCTGCGCCGTGGCGTCCGCGCCGCGCTGCGCAGTGTAGGCGGGCGCCAGGAGGGCGAAGTACCCGGCGGCCAGCGCGGCCTGCTCGGCACTCAGGGTGCGGAAGCCCCGTGCCTGGCTGGTCTGGAGGTCGCGCAGGGCGTCGTTCAGGCGGGCCTGGTACCCGTCAAGCGTGTCGGCGCGCACGGCACTCAGCGCGTCAGCCGCGCTGATCCGGCCTGCGGCGAGGTCGTCCAGGGCGGTGGTGGCGTCGGCGTTCGGGCGGGTCAGGGTGCTGGCCAGGCGGAACTCGCGGGCGGCCAGCCAGTCGCGGGCGTCATCCGGGCGACCGGCCCGCACGGCGCCCTCCAGGCCGGTCTGCGCGCCGCTGAGCAGCGCCGTCCAGGCCTGGGCACGCGCGCGTGCCAGGGCGGGTTCGTCGCCGCGCGCGGCGGCCTGCGCGGCCCCCTTCAGGGCGGCGTCCACCTGCGCGGTCTGCGTGGGGGCGGCCTGCTGCCAGTGGGGGCGCACCGCGGTCCACGCGGCGCTGGCCTCGCGGACCAGCGCGGCGGCGCTGCTCGGGTCGAACGTCACGTCCAGCGCCGCGTCGGCCAGGCGGGCGCGCATCGTCTCGGCGGGCGTGGCGAGGTCCGCGGCGGAAGCGGTGACGCTCAGGGCGATCAGCAGGGGCAGCAGGCGCGTCATGGCAGGGTCACGCCCAGGCGCGCGGCGGCCTGCGAGAGGCGCCCGGTGAGGACGGTGGCGCGGTTCTGCGCCTCGCGCTGCAGGGTCTCGGCCTGCTCGGGCGTGTAGCGGCGCTGCGCCTCGCGCGCGACCAGCCGGTCCACAAAGGCGGCCAGTTCGGTCAGGCTGGCGCTGATCTGCGTGTCCAGCGCGGCGTCCTTGGCTTTCACGTCCCCGTGCAGGCCGGCGTACATGGCCCGCCAGGACGCGACGTTGCCCTGAAGGTCGCGCAGGCGGGAGATGACCACGAAGTCCCGGCGGTCGCTGCGCGTGCCCAGCACGAAGGGGCTGCTCTTCCAGTCCTCGAAGAACACCGGGCCGACGGTGGGCACGTTGCCCACGAGCGCGCCGAAGACGTCCGCGCGGGTGGGTGTCCAGGCGCGGGCCGCTTTCTGCAGGGCCAGGGACTGCGTGTGCAGGGCGTCCGCGGCGGCCTTGAGGACGAGGGCGTCCGGCAGCTGGTCGTCGAAGTCGGCGCGGCCGTTGCCGTTCACGTCGAAGGGCACGCCCGCGCGGTAGGCCGGCACGGTGCCCCAGAGGGTGCCCTCGGTGACGCCGAAGAGGTTTCCGGGTTTCTTCAGGACCTTCCCGCCGGGCAGGGTCAGGTCGAAGGTGACGGCGTCCTCGCCGCTGCTCGTACCGGCGTCGAGGTTCAGATCGAAGCTGGCCAGGGTGGGCACGCCGGCCACGATGCCTTCGATGTTCTCGTAGGCGGGGCTGGCCTGCTGCCAGCCGGTGCGGGCGGCCTGGAGGGTGGCGCGCGTGGCGGGCTGCGTGCTCAGCGCGCGGTAGTTGAAGTTCGCGGCCTTTGCGGCGGCGTAGTAGGTGTCGGCGGCCTGCTTCAGGGTGGCCGCGCCGCTGATCTGCGTGCTGATATGCCGGTCGAGGTACGTTTTGACGCCGCTCAGGTCGGCGGCGTGGGCGCTGCCGAGCAGCAGGGCGGAGCACAGGAGGAGGCTGGGAGCGCGCATGCCTGAATGATCATTAAACCGAGTGGATTTGTCAAGAATAGAGAGAGGTACTGGGCCGCCACGCTACCCCTCACGCCCCGAGCCGCGCGCGCCGCGCCGCCAGCACCCGCACCGTCAGCAGCACCGTGAACGCCACCATCACCATCACCGCCGACAGCACCAGCGCCGGCCCCAGCTCACTGTCCAGCGCGCTGTAGATCGCCAGCGTCACCGTCCGCGTGCGCCCCTGCAACGATCCCGCGAACAGGATCGTCGCGCCGAACTCGCCCAGCGCCCGTGCCCAGGTCAGCACCAGCCCCTCCAGCAGAAACGGAAACGCCAGCGGCCACGTCACGAACCGGAACGCCCCCCAGCGGCCCGCGCCGTCCGTCAGGGCCGCGGCCTCCGCATCCCGGTCCACCGACGCGAAACCCGCCTTCGCCGCGCGCAGGTAAAAGGGCGCCGCCGTGAACAGCTGCGCCAGCACCACCGCCGCCGGCGAGAACGCCAGACTGACCCCTGCCAGTTCCAGCCCTGGCCCCAGCAGACCGCCGCGCCCGAACGTCAGCAGGAGGCCCAGGCCCGCCACCACCGGCGGCAGCACCACTGGCAGGTCCAGCAGCGCGTCCAGCAGCGCCCGACCGGGAAACTCCCGCCGCGCCAGCACGAACGCCAGCGGCGTGCCGGTCAGCACGGTGACCAGCAGCGTCACACTGGTCGTCCACAGGCTTACGCGCAGCGCGTCCAGCACCGCCGGGCTGCGCAGTGTCGCCAGGAAATCCGCGCCCAGGCCGCGCGCCAGCAGCGTCAGCGTGGGCAGCAGCAGGAACGCCGCGAACAGCCCTCCCAGCGCCCAGCCCACCCATGGCAGCCCGGCGCGCCTCACGGACTGGGGCTCAGGAAACCCCAGCGGCGCAGGATCGCCTGCCCCTCCCGGCCCTTCACGAACGCCACGAACGCCCGCGCGGCCTCGGGGTTCGCGCTGCTCTGCACCACGCCCAGCGGGTACGCCGCGGTCTGGTTGAAGCGGGTGGGCAGCGGCACCACCCGCACCGATTTCTTCAGGGTAGGTGTCACGTCACTGGCGTACACAACGGCCGCGTCCGCCTCGCCCAGACTGACCTTCAGCGCCACCTGCCGCACGTTGCCTTCCTCGCTGACCACGTTCTTCAGGGCGCGCGCCGCGAAGTCCTTCCCGTACGTGCCCGAACGGTCCACCGCCGCGAGCATCCGCCGGGTGTACTCCCCGACCGGTACGTTCGGTGCGGCCACGACCAGCCGCACGCCGCTGCCCGCCAGATCGCGCAGAGTGCGCACCTTGCCACTGCCTGCCGGCGCGATCACCGTCAGGCGGTTGCGGGCAAACACCTCGCGCGAGACCACCCCTCTGCCCAGCAGCGGCGTGAACTGCGCGTCGTTCGCGCTGGCGAACACGTCCGCGCGCGCGCCGCCCTCCAGCTGCGCGCGCAGCACCTGCGACCCGGCAAACTGGAAGGTCGTGCGGTGCCCCGTTCTCGCGTCGAACGCCCGGCCGATCTCTGTGAACGCGTCCGTCAGGGACGACGCGGCGAACACGGTCAGGGACGCCGCGCCCGCAGTGGGGGAGAGCAGCAGCAGGGCCAGCAGGGTCAGTCGGTTCATAGGTCCTCCAGGACGTTCAGCGGCGGGTCCAGGTGCTCCGCGCCCGCCGGGTCGTACCCGCCCAGGCTGCGCAGGTCCTCCTGGAAACTCAGGCTGCGCGCCGCGTTCAGCAGCGCCTGCACGCCCGGGTGCCCCAGGTGCCGCTCGGGTACCGCCAGGTCGAAGGCCTCCGCATGCAGCGGGAGGAAGTGCAGGCCGTACGCCCGCGCCGCCGAGCGGGGCCCTGGCGCCACGTCCGCGTGCCCGTGCCCCAGGGCCGCCGCGGCCTCCAGCGGCGTGGCGGCCAGCAGAGCCCCCGCATGCCGCGCCTCGCGGGCGGCGGCGCCGAGCCCGGCCTGCGTGAGCCACGTGTCCAGCAGGACCCGGCCCCCCGCGCCGGGCGCGCGCGTCACCAGCCGCAGCTCGGGCCGCGCCAGGTCCGCCACGCCCCCCACGGCCCGGGGATTCCCCGCCGCCACGATCAGGCCCTGCTCGGCCTGCCACAGGCGCAGCAGGCGCGCGCCGGGCAGTTCACGCGCCACGACCTCGCGGTGCTGCTCGGCGCTGCCCAGGTGCAGGCCAGCGGCGTGCACCTCGCCCCGCGCCGCGGCCCACAGGGCGTCCAGACTGGCGCGCGGCACCCACGCGGCGCGCTCCGGGCCGCTGACCCGCTCGCACAGCAGGTCCAGGGCCGGGTCGCAGCCGGCGATCAGCGCCGTGCGCGCCAGCGCCGCCCGCGCGCCCAGCACGTCCACCTCGGCCCTGTCTCCGGCCAGTGCGGTGACCGTTCCGTCGGCCGCGCGGCGCAGGCCCGTCTCGCCGGTCAGGGGCAGCGCCAGCCACCGGTCGTCCACGGCGGCCAGCCTCACGCGCGTGCCCACGCGGGCCGGACCCAGCGTCAGTGTGTGCAGGCGCGGGGCGCGCAGGCTGAACAGGTCCTCAACCAGGCACCCCAGTTCGCGGGCCAGCAGCAGGGCCAGCTGCGTGCCCGGCACGGCCGCCCCGGATTCGATCCGGCTGAGCGCCTGCCTGGAGATCCCCACCCGCTGGGCCAGCCCGGACAGTGTCTGCCCGGCACCTTCACGTTTTTCACGCAGGTGGCAGCTGAGCAGCGCGTCATGCCGGGTGTCCGTCACCCCCCGAACGTAAAGCCCACATGACTGACTGTCAAGGCGGCATTCCGCTGCGGGGGTGGGCAAGGTCAGACGCAACCACTAGAGTGAAGCCCATGAGCGGCGCGCCACACCCTGCAGACGAGGCCCAACGCCTAATGGCCCTCGCGCACTACGGCATCCTCGACACCCCCCGCGAACCCCAGTTCGACCGCATCGTGCGCCTCGCCGCGCACCTGCTGCGCACCCCGGTCGCCACCATCAACTTCGTGGATCAGGCCCGCCAGTGGAGCAAGGCCAGCGTCGGCCTGAACGGCCGCACCGCCGACCGCCAGGACTCCTTCTGCGCCTGGACCATCCTGAACGACCAGCCGACCGTCATCGAGAACGCGCCCGCCGACCCGCGCTTCTCACGAAACCCGATGGTCACCGGCGACCCGCACATTCACATGTACGCCGGGGCGCCCCTGATCATGCCCAGCGGGCAGCGCATCGGCACGCTGTGCGTCACGGACCACCAGCCGCACCCCCTGAGTCCCAGTGACCTCCAGGCCCTTCAGGACCTCGCGGCCCTCGTCGTGACCGAACTTGAACTGCGGTCCTACCAGCAGCGCCTGAGTCTCTCGCTGGCCGCCCAGCGGGAACACAGCAGCGAACTGCAACGCAGCCTCGAACAGGCCCAGGCCCTCACCGGCATTCATCAGCTGTTCGACCTAGACCTCGACCCACGGGACGCGCTGCTGGCCGTCACCGGACTGCTGGGCGGCGCCCTCGACGCGGACCAGGCCGGCTTCAGCGTCACGCAGGGCGACAGCGTCACCGTGGACCTCAGTCCTGTACGGGCCGCCACGGCCATAGACACGACCGGCGAGACGGCGCAACTCATCACGGCGCTCGGCCTGCACGGCGCGCGCAGCCCGCTGTACATCGACGATCTGCCGGCACTGGCCCGGGCGCGTGGCGTGCCCGCCAGCGACCACATCGCGCAGATCGCGGTCATTCCGGCCGGGCACGACCCGCACGGCGCGTCCCACCTGCTCGTCACGCGCCGCAAGGACCACCCCGTCGCGCACTGGCGGCCCTCGGACCGCAACCTTTTGGAAGCGACCGGCCGCGCCGCGCAGCAGATGCTGGACCACCAGCAGGCCCGCGGCACGCAGGCCTGACCGGGGCCCCGGTCAGGTGGTCTGGAACTGAGCGCGCTGCACGTGCTGTAGGGCGTCCAGCACGTCCCGCACCAGATCCCGGGGCTCCTCGATGCCCACGCTCAGGCGCACCAGGCCGGGCGTGACCCCCTGGCGGCGCAGGGCTTTCTCGCCCAGCAGGTGGTGCGTGGTGCTGCCCGGGTGGCACGACAGGCTCTCCACGTCGCCCAGACTGACGGCCTGCGTGAACAGCCGCAGGTGATTCAGGAACGTGAACGCCGCGCCCTGCGAGCCCAGGTCCAGGCTGACCAGCCCGCCAAAGCCGCTCATCTGTCGCGCGGCCACCGCGTGCCCCGGATGCCCCGGCAGACCCGGGTAGTGCAGCGCATGCAGCGCCGGGTGCCCGGCCAGGGCCTCGGCCAGCGTCTGCGCGCCCTCGCAGTGGGCCTGCATGCGCAGCGGCAGGGTCTTCATGCCGCGCAGGAACAGGTACGCCTCGAAGGGCCCCAGGGCCGCCCCGACGTGCCGCAGCCCGATGCCGCGCAGTTCCGCCAGCAGGTCCTGCGACCCGGCCACGACGCCCCCGATGGCGTCCCCGTGCCCCCCGAGGTACTTGGTGGCGCTGTGCATCACGAGGTCAATGCCGTGCTCGGCGGGCCGGGTCAGGGCCGGGGTGCTGAAGGTGTTGTCCGCAACCGTCAGCGCCCCGCACGCTTGGGCGGCGCGGGCCACCCGGGCCAGGTCCACGATATCCAGCGCAGGGTTCGTGGGCGTCTCCACCCAGATCAGGCGCGTGGCCGGGCCGCTCAGCGCCTCCACGGCCGCCTCGTCCGCCGCCTCGCGGACCGTCACGCCGAAGCGCGCAGCGACCTCGTGCAGGAAACCGGTCGTGCCGCCGTACAGGGGCGCCACGAAGATCACCTCATCGCCGGGGCGCAGCAGCGTCAGGCACAGGGCGGACACGGCGCCCATGCCGCTGGCGAACGCCACGGCGTCCGGCAGGCCCTCCAGGCTGGCGACCTTTTCCTCGAACGCCCGCACGGTCGGGTTGGAGAGCCGCGAGTAGAAGAACCCGGCCTCCTCCCCGGCGAACAGCCGCGCGCCCCGCTCGGCGCTGCCGTACCCGAAGGTCGAGGTGGCGTAGATGGGTGTCGCGTGCGCCCCGGTGGCGGGGTCCAGCCCGTGCCCGGCGTGCACGGCCCGCGTCCGGAACGCGTGGTCTGAATTGTGGCTCATGCCGCATGCTAGCGCCCCGGGCAAACGGGCGTTCGTTCGTCCGCGCCACGCGCAGCCGGGGCGTCCCGCGCAGCCGATCACCTGCCGCGCCGCGGGCGCCTATCCTGACCCAGTGACGGACCTCAGCCCGACCCACCTCCGCCACGAGACCCGCCACCTGCTGCGCCTCGCCGCGCCCGTGATCGTCTCGCAGTTCAGCCTCAACGCCCTGGCCCTGATCAGCACCGCCGTGATCGGCCGGCTGGGCGAAACCCAGCTGGCCGCCGTCGCCTACGCCAGCGCCACGTACTACCTGGGCTTCATCGTCCTGGTCGGCGTGATGCTGTCCGTCGGCCCGCGCGTGGCCGCCGCGCACGGCGCCGCCGACCCGCGCGGCGTGGCCCGCACCACCCGCGCCGGCCTGCTGCTCGCCGCGCTGCTGGCCGCCCTGTTCCTGCCCCTGGCGTACCTGGCCGCCCAGCTGATCGGCCCGCACGCGCCCGGCGGCATCCGCGGGGACCTGGCCGCCACGTACCTGCGGCTGTACGCCCTGGGCATGCCCGCCACGCTGATCTTCAGCGCCCTGCGCGGCGCGCTGGAGGGCACCGGGCAGCCGCGGCCCGTGACCGCCGTCGCCCTGAGCGCCGTGGCCCTGGCCGCCGCCCTGAGCCCCGCCCTGGCCTTCGGGTGGGGCCCGCTGCCCACCCTGGGCGTGGCGGGCGCGGCCCTGGCCACCGTCAGCGCCTCGTGGTTCAGCGCGGGTGCGCTGGCCTGGGTCGCGCGCCGCCGCCTGCCCCGCCAGCCGGTGCCCCGCGCCGAGGTGCTGAATGAGCTGCGCGCCCTGCTGCGGCTGGGCTGGCCCATCGGCCTGACCCTGGGCGCAGAGGGCGGTCTGTTCACCGTCACCAGCCTGCTCATGGCCCGCTTCGGCCCGCAGGCCCTCGCGGCGCACAACGTGGCCCTTCAGGTCATCACGGCCGTGTTCATGGTGCCGCTGGGCCTGGCCACCGCCACCGGCATCCGCGTCGCGCAGCACGCCGGCGCGGGCGACCTGCGCCGCTCCCGGCAGGCCGGACTGCTTGGCATGGCCCTGGCCGTGCTGATCATGCTGACCGTCAGCCTCACGTACATCTTCAGTCCGAACGCCGTGATCGGCGTGTTCCTGAACGTGAACGACCCGGCGAACACGGCGGTCGTGCGCGGGGCGGCCAGCCTGCTGCTGATCGCCACGCTGTTCCAGGCCTTCGACGGCCTTCAGGTCACCGCGAACAGCGCGCTGCGCGGCCTGCAGGACACCCGCTGGCCGCTGCTGATCTCCCTGGCGGCGTACTGGCTGATCGGACTGGGCAGCGGTTCACTCCTGGCGTTCGGCCTGCACCTGGGCCCCCGCGGCCTGTGGTTCGGCCTGACCGCCGGCCTGTGCTTCGCGGGCGCGACCCTGCTGGCCCGCTTCCTGCGCCGCACCCACCCGGACCGGGCTCGCGCGGCCTGAACAGCCCGGCCGCCGCGCATGTGAAATTCAGGACGTGCGCCCCTCGCGTTGCCCCCCGCCCGGAGCGCAGGCTGTACCCATGACCGTGTCCACCCCCTCACGGCTGAACCGCCCGCGCCCCCCGGCCCCCCCCGGACGCGCCGAGGTGCGCGGCGTCCTGAACGCTCCCCCCGGCGTGCGCGGCCCGCTGGTCTGGAGTGCCGCCCTGAGCCTGCTGGGCGCGCTGGGCACCGCGCTGGCCTTCGTGCTGGCCGCGCAGGTGATCGCGGGCGTGCTCACGCCTCCCGCCCGGTGGCCGGAGCCCGGCCACGTGCTGGGCCTCGCCCTGGGCCTGGGGCTGCGCGCCGTGACGGGCGCGGCGCGTGAGGCGCTGGCGCAGCGGCTGGCCACCCACGCCACCGCGTTTCAGCGCGACCGCCTCACGGCGCGGCTGCTCGCCCTGGGTCCCGTGGCCCTCGCCAGCCGCCGCGCCGCCGACCTCGTGACCCTCAGTAGCGAACTGGGTCCGCGCCTCACGCCGTACTACGCGCGCTTCCTGCCGGGCCGCGCCCACGCGGCCATCAGCGCCCTGGTGGCCCTGGCGGTCACGGCGTGGCTGGACCCGGCCACGGCCGGGCTGCTGCTCGTGACCGGCCCGCTGACCGTGGTGTTCCTGTACCTCGTAGGGCTCGCCACGCACGCGGCCACGCAGGCGCAGTGGACGCGGCACACCCGGCTCGCGGCGCGCCTGCTCACCCTGACGCGGCACCTGCCCACCCTGCACGCCTTCGGGGCAGTCCCCACCTACCGGGACGTGCTGGTGCGCTCGGCGGGCGCGCACCGCGAGGCGACCCTGCGCGTGCTGCGCGTGGCGTTCCTGTCCGGCTTCGTGATGGAGTTCGGCGCGACCCTCGCCACCGCGCTGGTGGCCGTGTGGATTGGCGTGCGCCTGTTCGGCGGCGAGGCGACCCTGGCCCCCACCCTAGCCGCCCTGATGCTGGTCCCGGAGTTCTTCGGGCCGCTGCGGCAACTGGGCGCCGACCGCCACGCGGCGCTGGACGCCGAACCGCTGGCCCGCGACCTGGCCGACCTCGCAGCCGTGCCCGGTGCACCCCAGGGCGCGCGGGACATCTCCAAGGGCGCTCCAGAGGTGACCTTCACGCAGGCGCGGGCCGCTCTGCCAGGCATCACCGCCACCCTGAGCGGCACCGTGCGCAGCGGCGAACACGTCGCCCTGCGCGGCCCGAGCGGCGTGGGCAAGAGTGCCCTGCTGCACGCCCTGGGAAAATTCGTCGCCCACGCGGGCGAGGTGAGAGTGAACGGCGTCCCACTCGATGAACTCAGCGCACCGGCGTGGGCGGGGCAGGTCGCGCTGGTGCCGCAGGCGCCGCGCCTGCTGGCGGCGAGCGTGCGCGACAACCTGCGGGTCGCTGCCCCCGACGCGGACGACGCGGCCCTGTGGCCCGTCCTGCGGCACGTGGACCTGGAAGGCGTGATCAGGGCGCTGCCCGGCACGCTGGACGCCCCGCTGGGCGAGGGCGGCACCCGCCTGTCCGGTGGGGAGACGGCGCGGCTGGCCCTGGCGCGCGCGCTGCTGTCCGGCGCGGACCTGCTGCTGCTTGATGAGGTCACTGCGCATCTGGATGAGGACACGGCGCGGGCCCTCCACGCGCTGATCGGCCGGGCCGCTCCGGGAAGGACGGTCCTGCTCGTCACGCACCGCGACCCCCCGACCGGCTGGCGCAGCCTGACGTTGGAGGCCCCATGACGGGCGGCGTGACCCGCGCGGGCCGCTGGCGCCCCTTCATCCTCCCGGTGCTGCTGGGCGTCGCGGCGACCCTGGCGGGTGTGGCGCTGGCGGGCGCCTCGGGTCGTCTGATCGCCCGCGCGGCGCTGCGGCCCGAGGTGTTCCTGAGCCTCACGCTGCTCGTGACGCTGGTGCGGGCCCTGGGCGTGGGCCGCGCGGGCCTGCGCTACGCCGAACGTCTCACCGGGCACGCCGCCGCCCTGAAGGCCGGAGAGGCGCAGCGCGCGGCACTGTTCGACCGCGTGGCCCGCTTCGGGCGGGACCTGCTGGCCCGCGAACGCAGCGGCGACCTGCTCTCGCGCAGCGGCGCCGACCTGGACGCGCGGCAGTTCGCGGCGCTGCGCGTGACGCTGCCGCTGCTGGGCTTCGCGGGCGCCACACTCCTGGCGGGTGGCTGGCTGCTGAGCCTGGACGCCGGGCTGGGCCTGAGCGTGCTGGGCCCGCTGCTGCTGGCCGCGGCGCTGCCCGGGCTGGCCCGCACCTGGGCGGCCGCGCTGGCCCGCGAGGAGGCCCACCTGGCGCGCGAGCACGGCGCGGCGCTGCTGGACGCGCTGAGTGCCAGTGCAGACGGCGCGGCGCGGCTGTGGGGGCCACGACTGGCCCACCTGAGTGCCGGACTGCGCCGGGTGACGCAAGCACAGGGCCGCCTCCAGACCGGCCTGACGCTGGGCCGCGAGGCGCTGTTCGCCCTGAGTTTCACGCTGGTGCTCACGCGCGGCCTGACCCTGGTCGAATCGGGCGCGCTGGGTGGGGCGTGGCTGGCGGCGGTGGTGCTGCTGGCCGCCGCCAGCTTCGACGCACTGACCCCACTGGCGCTGGTGCCCGGCGCGCACGCGGCGGCGCAGGCCGCGCGGGAACGCGACGATGAACTGGCCGCCGTGCAGCCCGCCGTGACAGAACCCCGCGACCCCGCTTCAGTTCCGGATGGTCCGCTGCCCCTGGCACTGGAGGGCGTGCGCGTCACGCGGGGCGGGCGGGACCCGCTGCGGGACGTGACCCTGCACCTCCCGGCGGGGGCGCGCGTGGCCGTCACCGGTCCAAGCGGCGCGGGCAAGAGCACGCTGCTGGGCCTGATCAGCCGCGACCTCGACCCCACCGCCGGGCGCGTCACGCTGGGCGGCACCGACCTGCGCGCACTGGCCCTGGCTGACCTGCGTGCCCGCCTGAGCCTGCACGAGCAGGACGCCCCGCTGCTGGACGGCACCGTCGAGGAGAACCTGCGCCTGGGTGGCCCGCACGCGCCCCCGGAGCGGCTGCGGGAGCTGCTGGACGACCTCGGCCTGGAGGATCTGACCCTGGACACCTGGGTTGGTGAGGGCGGCACGCGCCTGTCCGGCGGTCAGCGCGCCCGCGTGAGTCTGGCCCGCGCGCTCCTCAAACCCGCGGACGTGCTGCTGCTGGACGAACCCACCGCTCACCTCGACCCGGACACCGAGGCCCGCGTGCTGCGCGTCATTCACCGTGAGTGCGCCGGACGCAGCCTGCTGCTCGTCACCCACCGGCCCGCCCCGCTGGCCCTGGCCGATCAGGTCTATCGGCTCCAGGACGGCCACCTGCACCCACTGCCTGCCGCCTCCACCCACAGGAAGGTCATATGAACGAGATCCTGGGCTTCTCCACGCTGGACCTGTCGCGCTTCCAGTTCGCCACCACGAGCATCTTCCACTACTTCTTCGTGCCCTTCACCGTGGGCTTCGCGCTGATCATCGCGGTATTACAGACCCTGGCCTACCGCAGTGGTGATCCGAAACTGGAGAATCTCACGCGCTTCTTCGGGCACCTGTTCTTCATCAACTTCGCCGTGGGCGTTGTGACCGGCATCGTGCAGGAATTCCAGTTCGGCATGAACTGGCAGGGCTTCTCGAACTTCGTCGGGAACATCTTCGGCATCCCACTGGCGCTGGAAGTGCTGATGGCCTTCTTCCTCGAGAGCACCTTCCTGGGCCTGTGGTGGTTCGGCAAGGACCGCATCCCCGCCTGGGCGAGCCTCGCGAGCATCTGGATCGTCGCCGCCGGGACGACCATCAGCGCCTTCTGGATCATCATCGCCAACGCCTGGATGCAGCACCCGGTGGGCTTCGAGATCAAGAACGGCCGCGCGGTGATGACCAACGCCTGGGCGATCGTCACCAACCCCAAGGGCCTGGAATGGTTCGCGCACATCTGGGCGGGCAGCCTGACCGTCGCGGCGTTCTTCGTGCTGGCCGTCAGTGCCTACCACCTGCGCCGCCGCGCGAACGTCGAGGCGTTCCGCGTCAGCTTCCGCGTGGCGCTGATCACCGCGCTGATCGGTTCGGGCGGCGTGATCCTGGCCGGGCATGAGCAGGGCCAGAGCGCCGTGCGCGACCAGCCCATGAAGTACGCCGCGTTCAGCGCCCTGTGGGACACGCCGGACGGCAATCAGATGCCTGAGAGCCTCATCGCGCTGCCCAGCAACGCCGCGCGCGAGAACCGCTTCGAACTGAGTGTGCCGTACGTCGGGTCGTTCCTGGCGTTCAACAACTTCAGCGAGAAAGCCAAAGGCATCAACGACCTCCAGAAGGAGTACGAGGCGAAGTACGGCCCCGGCAACTACACGCCGTGGGTGTGGCCGGTGTACTGGTCGTTCCGCGTGATGGTGGGGCTGGGCTTTCTGATGCTGCTCGTGACCCTGGTGTACGTGTGGCGCTGGCGGCAGGGCAAACTCGACGATCCGGGGCGGCTGTACCCGCTGCTGCTGGCCATGCCGCTCGCACCGCATCTGGCGAACTTCAGCGGGTGGATCGCCACCGAGATGGGGCGCCAGCCGTGGATCGTGCAGGGCCTGCTGCGCACCGGGGACGCCGTGAGTCAGCTGAACCCGCTGTGGGTGCTGCTGTCGCTGGCAGCGTTCTGGGTGGTGTACCTGACGCTGATCGGACTGGACGTGTTCCTGCTGACCCGCACCGCCCGCGCCGGGATGCATGAACCGGACGTCGAGACGCCCTCGGTGCCCGCCCCCGACTACGTCCCTGAAGGAGCGCGCGCATGACGGACCTCCCCACCCTGTGGTTCATCCTGACGGCCGCGATCTTCGCGATCTACTTCTTCCTGGACGGCTTCGACTTCGGCGTGGGCGCCCTGCAACCCTTCCTGGCCCGCACCGAGGCCGAGCGGCGCGCCATGATCCGCACCGTCGGCCCGTTCTGGGCCGCCAACGAGGTCTGGGTGATCCTGGCCGCCGGGGTGATCTTCGCGGCGTTCCCCCACTGGTACGGCACGCTCATGACCGCCCTGTACCCCGAATTCGCGCTGATCCTGCTGGCCCTCATCGGGCGCGGCGTGGCCTTCGAGTACCGCGCGGAGATCAACCACCGCCGCTGGCGGACCTTCTGGGACGTGACCAGCTTCGTCACGAACCTCCTGCCCGCCTTCCTGTGGGGCGCAATCATGGCGAACATGGTGCGCGGCCTGCCCATCGACGCCACCGGCCGCTTCGACGGGAGTCTGCTGTACTCCGTGAACACCTTCAGCGTCCTGGGGGGCCTCGCCACCCTGAGCCTGTTCATCCTGCACGGCGCGACGTACCTGCTGCTGCGCCTCGACAATGACGACGTGCTGCACCGCCGCGCCCGCCGCGCCGCGCTGATCTGGGGCGCGGTCGCCTCCGCGCTGGTCCTGGCCTTCGTGTACCAGGGTTTCATCCGCACCGGGCTGTTCGGCACCTTCGGCCTCCAGGAGTGGCTGTTCCCCGTCGCGGCCGCCGTGAACCTGGGCCTGATCTGGCTGGCCCTCACGCTCAAGCGCGACGCGCTGGCCTTCGCCGCCACCGGCCTCACCATCGTCTTTTCCACCGCGACCATCTTCGGCAGCCTCTACCCGAACGTGCTGCCCAGCACCCTGGGCGACGCGTACAACCTGACCGTGCAGAACACCGCGTCCGAACCGTACACGCTGCGCCTGCTGACCTGGGTGGGCGCGGCGTTCCTGCCGCTGATCATCGGGTACCAGGCGTGGAACTTCTACGTGTTCCGCCAGCGCATCCGCGCGCAGGACGAGAAGATCCCCGGCGGCCACGACTGAGTCAGGTGCCCAGCCCCGGCGGAACGCGGCGTCAGGCCGGGGTCCCGCCGGGCCTGTGGGCGTCCAGGATGATGGACACGGAACCCAGCCGCCCGTCCCGGTTGCGGTGATCCAGCATCAGCGAGCGGTAGACCGGGCCGGTCGACACGTCCCACCCGTGGTAGTGGAAGCGGCCCGCGTCGTCGCAGTACTCCAGCAGGTCCACCTCAAAGCCCACGTCCTCGAACACCGAGCGGAAGGTGGCGGCGTCGTACACGACCTGATGATCAGCCGCCGGATGGTCCGCCGGGCCGGGGCCCCCCACCTGCACCGTGCGTTGGTACGCCTCGTCCGGGAAGTTCGCGTCCGGGACGGCGCAGCGCAGCCACCCACCGGGCTTCAGGAAGTCCAGGCACAGGCGCGCGGCCTCCCGGCCCTGCGCGGGGGTGAGGTGCTCCCAGACGTGCTCGCACAGCAGCGCGTCCGCGCGGCGCGTCCCGAAGTACCGCTCGAAACTGGCGCGGTCGGTCAGGTCAAGCTGTTCACGCTGGGTGGGCACCCAGCCGGGCCACGCCTGAGCGCCCGCGCCGATGATGACCCTGAGGGGTTCGGACATGCGCGCAGTCTGCCACGCGACGCGGCGGTGATCGACGTGCTCAGCGTTCGGCGGGATAGCCGGCTCTGGTCCAGGCGTTCATGCCGCCGTCCACGTTGAAGACCTGCGTGTACCCGGCCTTCACGAGCTGCGCGCTGGCCTGGGCGCTGCGGCTGCCACTGCGGCAGATGACGTACACCGGGCGGTCCCTGGGCACCTCGTTCATGCGGGCGCCCAGGTCCGCCAGCGGCAGCAGCGCCGCGCCCGGGACGTGCCCTTCCTGGTATTCGGCGTCCGTGCGGACGTCCAGGACGTACTCGCCCTTCGCCTGCGCGTCACGCAGGTCCTGCACGGAAACCGTGGTGTACGTGGCGGCGCGGGGCGCGCAGGCACTCAGGGTGAGCAGGCCGATCAGCAGGATGGGTCGCATGGGGGGCACTCCTGGAGGCAAGGGGCGGGGAAACCGGTCCCTGAAATGATACCAGCCCAGGGTATGCCCTCACTGCATTAGGGCAGGCGCAGGGGCCGGCCGCTGACGATCAGCCACGCCTCGTCCGACGCGGCGGCCGCGCGCTGGTTCACCCAGCCCAGCAGGTCCCGGAACCGCCTCGCCAGGGCGTTGTCCGGCACGATCCCGAAGCCCACCTCGTTCGTGACCATGACGGTCACGCCGCCCCGGTCCCGCGCGGCGCGCAGCAGATCGTCGGCGGCGGCCAGCACGGCGTCGTCCGTCCAGTCCGCGAGCATCAGGTTGCTGATCCACAGGCTCAGGCAGTCGAGCAGCACCGTGCCCTGCACCTCTCCCACAACCGCCGGGACGTGCACGGGCTCCTCGCGTGTCACCCACCCGGCCGGACGGTCCGCGCGGTGCCGTCCGATACGGTCCCGCATCTCGTCGTCGAAGGCCTGCGCGGTCGCCACGTACGTGACGGGTGCGCCCCCCCGCGCCGCCCGGGTCTCCGCGAAACTACTCTTGCCACTGCGCGCGCCGCCCGTCACGAACACCAGCGTCACAGGAGGTCCTCCAGCACGCCCGGGTCGAGGGCCGCGCCGACCCGCGCGGCGATGGCGTCCAGCCGGGCGTCCAGCGAGTCCAGGCCCGCCGGGGGACGCAGGCCCGCCCAGCCCAGGAAGCGCTCGAGGTACGCGGGGTTCTCCAGCAGGCCGTGCAGATACGTGCCGCGCACGTTGCCCTGCCGCCACAGCCGCCCCGGGGCGAGGGTCTGCACGCCCGGCCCGGCCCCGCTCTGACCGTGGTGGATCTCGTAGCCCTGCACGGTCAGGCCTGTCTCGGCGTCCGTGAAGGTGGTCAGGGTGGTGGTCTTGTCCGGCGCGAAAGTGGTGTCCAGGTCGAGGAGAGCCAGGCCCGGTACCTCCGGCGCACCCTCCACACTGTGCGGGTCGCGGATCACGCGCCCGAGCATCTGCAGGCCCCCGCACACGCCGAGCACAGGGACGCCCGCGTGGGCGGCGCGGGTCACGGCGCCCGCGAGTCCGGTGGCGCGCAGCCACGCCAGATCGGCGGCCGTGCTCTTGCTGCCGGGCAGGATCACCGCCCGCGCGCCCGCCAGGTCCGCTGGGGTCGCCACCCAGCGGGCCAGCGGGCCGAGCGGCGCGAACTCGTCGAGGTTCGACACGCGTGGCAGGCGCGCGATCGCCACGAACCCGTCGTCCTGATCCCCGCCGCGTGCCGCTCCGGTTTCGGCCCACACGCCGTCCTCCTCGGGCAGTGGGATGTCCAGCATCGGCACGACCCCGACCGTCGGCACGCCGGTCTGCGCCTCCAGCCACTCGGGGGCGGGCGAGAGCAGGCGCGCGTCGCCCCGGAAGCGGTTGAGGACGAAGCCGCGCAGCAGCGCGCGTTCCTCGGGCGTCAGGCAGTGCCAGGTGCCGAGCAGGTGCGCGAACGACCCGCCCCGGTCGATGTCGCTGGCGAGCAGCACCGCTGCCCGGGCCTCCAGCGCCACGCGCATGTTCACGATGTCCGACGCGCGCAGGTTCACCTCGGCGGGACTGCCCGCACCCTCGATGACGACCACGTCGAACTCGGCCATGAGGCTGTGCAGCGCGCCCTGCACGTGCGGCCACAGGTGCGCCTTGCGCTCACGCCAGGGCAGGTTGGTGATCTCGCGGTTCACCTGCCCCAGCAGCACGACCTGCGAGCGGGTGTCCGCTTCCGGTTTCAGTAGCACCGGGTTCATCCGCACGTCCGGCGTGACGCGCGCCGCGGCGGCCTGCACGAGCTGCGCGCGGCCCATCTCCAGGCCCGCCGGGGTCACCCCGGCGTTGTTGCTCATGTTCTGCGCCTTGAACGGCGCGACCCGCGCGCCCGCGTTCGACAGGGCGCGGCACAGCGCTGCCGTGAGGTAACTCTTGCCCGCGCTGCTCGTGCAGCCCTGCACCATGATCGCCTTACCCATGTCGTCCTCCCACCGCCAGCCTGGCGTGCAGCTCGCGCACGAGCACGCGGTTCTCGCCCGGCAGGCGCGTGCTCACGCGGATGAGGTCCGGCAGGCCGTAACTCGCGCAGTCCCGCACCCGCACGCCCGCCGCGAGCAGCTGTGCACTCAGGGCGCGGGCGTCCCCGACCCGCAGCGTCAGGAACGGCGTCCCGTGGTGCTCCACCCGGCCCAGCGGGCGCAGGTCGTCCGCGAGCGCGGCGGCGTGCGCGGCGACCCTGGGCAGCGTCTCGGCCAGGAAGCGCGCGGCGTGCGGCAGGGCCGCAAGCACCCCGGCCGTCCCGGCCGGCACGTGCCACGCGGGGGCGAGGTTGTCGAGCGCGGCGATCACGTCCGGCGCGGCCAGCGCGTACGCGGGGCGCGCGCCCACCAGCCCGTGCGCCTTGCCCGGCGAAAGCAGGCGCAGCAGCGCGGGGTGGCGCGGCACGGCGGGCCGGGCCACGAAGGGTGCGTACGCCTCATCCACGATCAGCAGCGCGCCCACCGCGAGGCAGCGCTCGGCCAGGGCCAGCAAATCCTCGGGACTGGGGGCGAGGCCGGTCGGGTTGTGCGGGTACGCCACGTACACGAGGCGCGTCCCGGCCGGGAGGAGGTCCGGCACCTCGGGCACGGTCGTGACGGGCGCGCCGAGCAGCGCGGCGGCGCGGGCGAGTTCCCCGAAGGGCGCGTGCACGCTCAGCAGCAGGCCCCCGTCACTCAGGCACAGCCGGGCGAGGCGGTGCAGCAGCTCCGAGGCGCCCACCGCCGGGGTGACCTCGGTGGGGCTCAGGCCGTGCCACGCGGCCAGCCGCTCCCGCACCCAGCCGTAGGTCGGATCGGGGTAGTGGGCGTGGTCGGCGTCCCGCACCGCCTGGATCAGGTGCGGGCTGGGGCCGTACGGGTTGGCGTTCACGCTGAAATCCAGCCCGGTAAAGGGCTGCGCGCCGGGCCCGCCGTGCGGCACGCGGGGAATCAGGGGAATCATGCCCGCGCCTCCATCAGCCGCCGGGGCAGGGGCAGCAGGCAGACCAGCGCCGCCAGCAGCGCCGCGCGGTTCACCAGGGTCAGGGCGGCACGCAGGTCGGCCCCGTCGGGGTCGCGCCCGGCGGCGTTCAGGGTGTACACGCCACGCTTCTCCAGGCGCACGCCGAGGGCCCCGGCGGCGGCGCTCATGGGGTGCCCGCCGTTCGGGCTGGGGGTGCGCCTGGCGTCCGCGCGCCACTCCCGCCAGCCTCGGCCGCCGGCGGCAAGCAGCAGGCACGCGGCGCTCAGGCGGGCCGGGGCGAGGTTCAACAAGTCGTCCGCGCGGGCCGCGACCTTCCCCGGCCATTCGAGCTCGGGCGTGCGGTAGCCCCAGCTGGCGTCGGCGGTGTTCGTGAAGCGGTACGCGGCGGCCCAGCCCAGGCCGCCCAGCCGCGCGTGCAGCAGCGGCGCTACCACACTGTCGCTCAGGTTCTCCGCGAGGCTGGCGATGGCCGCGCCCGCCACCTCGCAGGCTGTCAGGTCGGCCGTGTCGCGGCTCACGAGGTGCCAGGACAGCAGCCGTCGCGCCTCGGGCAGGTTCCCGGCGTCCAGCGCCCCGGCGACCTCCGCCCCCGCGCGCAGCAGGGCCGTGCGGGCCAGCAGCGGTTTGAGGACCACGCCCTGCGCCCACCACGGCAGCCGCCCGGCCGCCCCGCCCAGGGCCGCGCTTAGCGTGACCCCGGCGGCCCAGCCCAGGCCCCCCTCGATCAGCTGGGCGCGCGGTGTCTGTCCCCGCCACGCGGCGCGCGCGCGGCGCAGGAGGTGCCCCATCCACACGACCGGGTGTGCGGGGGCGGGTGGTTCCCCCAGCGTGTCCAGGGCGAGGGCCAACAGCAGCGCCCGGCGCGGGGCGCCCCTCAAGCGGTCACCGCGCGGCAGGCGGCCAGGAAGCGGGTGGCGAGGGCCGGGTCGGCGCCCAGGTGCAGGTGCAGGTAGCTGGCCAGGACGTTCCCGTGCGCGTAGCCCTCCTCGGTGACGGTGCCGTCGTGCGCGGTCCAGGTCCAGGCGGGCCGGGTGGGGGCGTGCGTGAGGACCGAGTGGTGAAATTCGTGTCCACGCACCGTGGCGCCCGCCGGGGCGACCAGGGTGTCCCGCAGCGCGGTCGCGTCGCGGTACCCGAGGGTCAGGCGCGGCGTCATGCGGGTGCGGTAGGGGATCACCCCGCACATGGGCACCTCCTGCCCGTCTACCTCCAGCGATTCCCCGAGGTACATCAGCCCGCCGCACTCGGCGAGGACCGCCCCGCCCGATACGGCAAACGCGCGGATGGACTCGCGCATGGCCACATTGGCGCTCAGGTCGTGCGCGTGCGCTTCCGGGTACCCGCCGGGCAGCAGCACGCCCCCCACGCCCGCCGGGAGGGCCGCGTCCCGCAGCGGACTGAACCGGATCAATTCGGCGCCCTGCGCGCGCAGTTCGTCCAGCGCGTCCGGGTACGAGAAGTGGAACGCCTCGTCGTGCGCCAGCGCCACCCGCACCGGCGCGCCCGCCTGCGCGGGGGCGGGCGCGTCCGGCAGGGCCGGGGCGTGGATGGCGTCCAGCAGGGCGTCCAGCCGCAGGCCCTCAGCCGCGCGGTCGGCGGCGGCGGTGTCCCAGGCGGCCTGCTCGGCACTCAGGAGGCCCAGGTGCCGCTCGGGCAGGTGCAGCCCGGCGTCGCGCGCCACCCAGCCCAGCACGGGCAGGTCGACCTGATCGAGCGCCGCCTCGCACAGCGCCGCGTGCCCGGCGCCGCCCACGCGGTTCAGGATCACGCCTGCCACGCGCAGGTCCGGTCGGAAGTCCCGCAGGCCACTCGCGACCGCCGCGACCGTGCGCGCCGATCCGCCCGCGTCCAGCACGAGTACTACCGGCGCGTCCAGCAGCAGCGCCAGGTCCGCCGTGGAGTGCTCGTCACTGGTGGGGTCGCGCCCGTCGAACAGGCCCATCACGCCCTCCAGGACGCTCACGTCCGCCTGCGCCGCCGCCCGCGCGAACAGCTCCCGCAGTCTCTGGCGACCCAGCAGGAACGAGTCCAGGTTGCGCGCCTCCCGGCCCGCCGCGCGCGTCAGATGCGTCGGGTCCAGGTAGTCCGGACCCAACTTGAACGGCTGCACCCGCACGCCCCGCGCGCGCAGCGCGCGGCACAGCAGCGCCGCCACGGTCGTCTTGCCGCTGCCGGAGGACGCGGCAGCCAGCACCACGCGGCGCGGCCCGGAAGGAGAGAGGGCAGGGAAGGTCGGCGGCTGGGTCGTCATGCGCGGCCCACACCCTATCCGAAGTGCCGCCGCCCTGTACGCGCGGGCGGGCTTTACTGCACAGTTCAGGCCCGGGCAGGCTCGTCCGGGTACGCGAAGTGATACGCGAGCGCCACGAACACCGCGCCCCCCACGATGTTCCCTGCCGTCACCAGAACAAGCGTCACAGCCACGTGCGCCGCGTCCAGGGACGATCCCGGCACGGCCGGCACGCTGCCCTGAAGCAGCAGGCCCAGCGGCAGCAGGTACATGTCCGCCACCGAGTGCTCGAAGCCCGCTGCGACGAACGCCGTGACCGGCAGCAGCACCGCCAGGATCTTGTCCGCCAGGGTTTTCCCAGCAAAGGCCATCCAGACGGCCAGGCAGACCAGCATGTTGCACAGCGCGCCGCTGAACAGCAGTTGCGCGGGCGTCTTCGCCACCTTCCCCGCAGCGATCGTCACGGCCTGCTGCGCCACGCCGCCCCCGTCGAGATTCGGATGACCGGACGCCACGACCAGCAGGGCCAGCAGCACGCCGCCCACCAGATTTCCCGTCAGCACCAGCGCCCAGTTGCGCGCCACCTGCGCCCACGTGACGCGGCGGCGCACGGCGGCCAGGACCAGCAGCACGTTCCCGGTCAGCAGTTCCGCTCCAGCCACGAGGACCAGCACCAGCCCCACGCAGAAGCCCAGCCCGCCCAGCGCCTGCTTGAACGCGAAGTCGATGCCGCCCGCCTCGATCAGCGTGTAGAACATGCCGCCCAGGCCGATGAACATCCCGGCCAGGATGGCCAGTATGAATGTCGGCCACGCGGCCCGCTCGGCCTTCTCGACCTCCTTGTTCACCACGGCCCGCGTCAGCGCGGCCCCACTGAGGACGGTCGGATCCGGGGGGGGCGCACTGGTCATGCCTCACCATAGGAGCCGCCTGATCTGAGCGGCTGACCAAGCTCTTCAGGAGTTCCTGATCCGGACTGAACTTGAACAGCTGGTGCGAACCCTGCAGGCTGGGCAAGAACGGAGGCTGTGTGAGCCGTGCCCTGCTGGGTTGCGCGGCTCGGCCCGGCAGGCGTCAGGGCGGCCGGACCCGGTCCAGCCGCCCTGCGAGGTCAGGTCAGTCCCCGGCGCCCAGCGGGGAGGGGCCCTCCACCTGGGCGTGGACGGTGTCGGGTTGCAGGCGGCGGCGTTCGAACAGCCAGAACACGCTGGGCACCACGTAGAAGGTCAGCAGTGTGGACGTGATCACGCCGCCCAGGATCACGATGCCCAGCCCCCGGCGGAACTCGGCGCCCTCGCCCTGGCCGAGCACCAGCGGAATGCTGATGACCAGCACGGTCAGGGTCGTCATGATGATCGGCCGGAAACGCAGTTCCGCCGCCTCCAGCAGCGCGTCCCTCAGGGGCAGCGCCCGGACGCGTTCCGTCACGAACTCCAGGTACAGGATCGAGTTCTTGGTGCTCAGGCCCAGCAGGATCACCATGCCCAGCACCGTGATCACGTCGAGGTTCACGCCGAAGAAGTTCAGCGTCCACAGCGCCCCGACCACCGCAATGGGAATCGGGAGTTGCAGGTAGATGGGGTACCGGAACGAGTTGAACTGGCTGCCCAGCACCAGGTACGTCAGGATGATCGCCAGGAGCATCAGGATCGGGCCGTAGAACACGAGGTCCCCGGTCAGGCCGGCGCTGCCGAACGCGCTGGCGTTCCCGAGCGTCACGCCGCCGGTCAGGAGCCCGGCCTTCTGGACGCGGCTGACGAGTTCTTTCTGGTACGCAAACGGGTTCGGGCCGCCCTGGACGACGTTGATGTTCAGCGTGGCGGTGTACGCCTTGTTCAGGCGCAGCAGCGTGGCGGGCGCCTGCGCCAGCTGGAACGCGCCCAGCTGCGACAGCGGCAGGTTGGTACTCAGGGCCGGGGCGTACACGGTCTGGGCCAGCAGGCTCTGCTCGCTGCTGATCAGGGCCGGGTCGAGCCGCACGACGATGTCCACGCTGCGGTCCCCGTCGCGGACGCTGCCCGCGACCGAGCCGTCGTTGTACGTGCGCAGGGCCTGCGCGACGTCACTGGCGCTCAGGCCGGTGCCGGTCAGGCGGGTGGCGTCGGGCGTGAAGGTGCGCTCCTGGCGGGTGGCGCTCAGGCTGCTCTCGACGGTGCGGAGGTTCGGGTCCTGCGCGAGCAGGCGCACCACCTCGCGGTTGCGCTGTTCCAGCAGCGCCTGATTGGGCGCCGTGAGGGCCAGGGAGATGTCGGCGCTGCCGCCGGGGCCGGTCTGCTGCGTCCCGACGCGCAGTTCACTGCCGGGCGCGCGCGTGCCGATGGGCGTGAGCAGACGCGTGTACTGCTCGACCAGCGCGTCAATGCCGGGCCGCTCGGCCTTGTCGATCAGGGTGACGGTCAGGTTCGCCTCGTTGGCGCTGGCGCCACTCACGCCGTTCCCCGCGCCGACGCTGGTCTCCACGAGCTTCACCTCGGGGCGCGCCAGCAGGGCGTCCTCCAGCTGCGCGGTGACGCGGTTGGTGGCGTTCAGGTCCGTCCCGACCGGCAGGCTGAGGTCCACGGCGACAATGCCACTGTCGGACTTGGGCGTGAACGCGAAGCCCACGCCGCGCAGCGCCAGCGGCGCGCTCAGCAGGAACAGCCCCGCGATCAGCAGCACCACCCAGGGGCGCCGCAGGGCCACGTTCAGGCTGCGGGCGTACGCGCGGGCGGTGCGCTGCACGCCGCCGTTCACGACGCCGTGCAGGGTGCCCGTCACGGCCTCCAGCAGCGCCAGCAGCGCGCCCAGTAGGTACCGCGCGGCGGCCAGCGTCAGCGGCGCCAGGACGGCCGCGATGCCCACGGCCAGCGCGACCGGCAGGCCCGCCACCTTCAGCGCCACGGACACGCCCGCGCCCGCCACGATCAGCCCTGCCCAGCCCCAGAAGGACCGCACGCCCCGCAGGCTCGACTGGAGCAGCGCCGGGAAGCGGCCCAGCACGCCGGGCACCTGCGCCCACCCGACCGGCTGCGGGTCGTTCGTGTACGCCATGCGGACCGTCAGGAACAGCAGACTTTCCAGCCACGACAGCACGATGGCCGCCGCGATACCCAGCCCGAACTGACTGAAGAACTGCCCCAGGATGCCGGGCATCAGGCTCAGGGGGATCAGCACGGCCAGCAGCGAGAAGCTCGCGGCGGTCACGGCGCTGAAGACCTCGCTGCCGCCCAGCAGCACGCTGCGCAGGCGGCTGTACCCCAGGTCCCGGTAGCGCTGGACGTTCTCCGCCACCACGATCGAGTCGTCCACGACGATCCCGATGGCCACGATGATCGCCAGCAGCGAGATGATGTTGAACGTGAAGCCCAGCGTGGCGTACAGCAGCGGCGCGGCGCTGATCGAGATGGGAATCGCCAGGACCACGGCCAGCACGGTGTTCAGCCGGCCCAGGAACAGCAGGCAGATGATGCCGACCGCGCCGACGGCCAGCACGAACTCCTTGAAGGTGTCCTTCACGCTGCCCAGCGTGGAGCGGGTGGTGTCACTGGCGATCTTCAGCGTGTACCCGGCGGGGAGCGGCTGGGCCTGCATGGCCGCGCGCACGCTGTCCGCCACCGCCACCGAATTCGTGCCGCTGCCCTTACGCACGCTGAGCAGCACGGCGGGCTGCCCGTTGAAGCGCGCCAGGCTGCTGGCGTCCGCGGCGGCGTCCCGGACGCGCGCCACGTCCCCAACCTGCACGCCGCTGCCGCTGTCCACCGTGATCGCGGCCACGTCGGCGGCGCTGCGGGGCGTGTTGCGCGTCGCGTACTGCGTCTGCGTGCCGCCCTGCGACACGGTGCCCGCCGGGAGGTCCAGCGCGCTGGCGCTGATCGCCTGCGTGACCCGCGCGGGGCTCAGGTTGAACGACTGCAGCCGCGCCGGGTCGAGCAGCACCTGCACCTGCCGGGCCGGGCCGCCGGTCACGCTGACGTCCGCCACGCCGTCCACGCGTTCCAGCCGCGGCACCAGCACGTCCTCGGCGTAGGTGGTGACCTGCGCCGGGGGGTTGCTGCCGCCCAGCAGGGCCAGCGTGAGGATCGGCGTGGCGTTCGGGTCGAACTTCTGCACGACCGGGGCCTTCACGCCGTCCGGCAGCGTCCCGCGGATCGCGGCTACGGCCTGTGACACGCTGTTCGCCGCGGAATCCACGTCCGTGCCGTCATTGAAGGTGATCACGACCGCCGACTGATTGCTGACCGAGGTGGTGTTGATGTCCTCCACGCCCGCCAGGGTGCTCACGGCGTCCTCGATGCGGCGGCTGACCTCGCGGTCCACCTGATCCGGGTTCGCGCCGGGATACGACGTGGACACCGCCAGGACCGGCACCTCGAAGTTCGGCAGGAGTTCCACACCCAGCCGGAACGTCGCAGCCAGCCCCGCCAGGACCAGCAGCACGAAGATCCCCACCGAGAACACGTAGTTCTTCACGCTGAAGCGCACCAGCGGATGCACCTTCGGTTCCGGCGTGCCGTCCGGCAGGGTGCCCTGCGGCAGGTTGAATTCCGGGGGTTCGTGCGTGCTCACGCGCGCACCGCCTGCGCTGGCCGCGTCACGGGGTTCCCCCGCTGCTCTGCACGCGCGCGCCGTCCTGCAGGCTGGCCGGAACGGGGCTCACGACGTCCGCGCCCGCGTCCAGGCCGCGCACGGCGACCTGCGCGCCGCTCTCGGCCACGACGCTGACCGGGGTGCGGCGGGCCACGCCGCCAGAGACGAGGTACACGACGTTCTGCCCGTTCTCGGCCTGCACGGCGCCGCTGGGCACCAGCACGCCCTGCCCCAGCCGCACGCGGTAGCGGACCTGCGCGGCGCCGCCCACCGGGAGGTTCGCGCCGCCCTGCACGCGCGCCGTGACCGGTACGAGGCGGTTGGTGCCCGCCACGCCCGGCGCGCCCGTGACCGTGCCCACGTAGTTCACGCCGCCGTACCCGACGTTCATTTTCGCGCCGTCCACCAGGGTGGCAGCGTCGGTGGCGGGCACGTTGAACTTCACACGCAGGCTGCCGGGGTCCACGAGCCGGGCGACGGCGCTGCCCTGCTGCGCGAACTCGCCCACCTCGACGTTCAGCGCCGCGACGGTGCCCGCAAAGGGCGCGCGAACCGCGGTGCGGGCCAGGTTCTCCTCGGCCTGCTGCACGCTGGCGCGCGCCTGGGCCAGCTGCGCCTCCTGCAGGGGCACGCTGCCCTGCGCGCTCTGGCCGTTCTGCGAGAGGTTCGCGCGGGCCTGCGCCAGGGCGCTCTGCGCCTGCGCGAGCTGCGCGCGGGCGGCCTGCACGTCCGACAGGCTGATGCCGCCCAGCCGGTAGAGGTTCTCGGCGCTCTGCGCGCCCGCCTGCGCCTGCGCCAGGCTGGCCTGCGCCGCCTGCACGGACGCGTTCAGGCTGCCCGCGTTGTTCTGCGTGCTGCGCTGCGTCTGCGCAAGGCTGATCTGCGCCTGCTGCACCTGCAGTCGAGCGTTCTGAAGGGCTTGGCGCTGCGCCGTGTCGTCCAGCTGCGCCAGCACCTGCCCGCGCGTGACCTGATCCCCCTCCTGCACCAGCAGGGTCTTCACGACGCCGCCCGACTGCGCGGCGACCTGACTGTCCCGCTGCGCCTCAATGGTGCCGCTCACGCTGCGCTGGGCGTCCAGCGTGCCGCTGCGGGCGGGAACGGTCGCTACCTGGAGCGTGGTGGTCTTGGCGGGCGCGGCGTCCAGGTCGTTCTTCACGTCCGCGCCGGTCTTGGCGGCGCAGGCGCTGAGGGTCAGCGTGACCAGCAGAAGCGGGGTGGTGCGCCGCACGTCAGTTCACCAGTCCCGTCACGTCCTGCCCGGCGGCGACGCCCAGCCCGGCCAGGGCGCGCCACACGCCGTCCACGGCCTGCTGCACGCTCAGCGCGGCCTGCTGCGCCTGAAGCTGCGCCTGCTGCACCTCCACGGCGGCGGCCGTTCCGGCCTTCAGGCGGGCCTGGGCGTTGCGCAGGGCCTCCTGCGCGTTCACGGCGGCGTCGCGGGCCACGGTCACGCGCGCCTGGGCGTCCTGCGCGGCGCGGTATGCGTCCCGCACGCCGGTCTGCGCGGCCCGCGTGCCGTCCTCCAGGCCGCGCTGCGCGTTGGCGAGCGCGGTGCGGGCGTCCTCCAGCGTGCGCGTCGGCGTGTAGTCGTTGTCGGCCAGTTTCACCTGCAATCCCGCGAGGGTGACGCCGTTTGCGGCCTGCACCAGCGCGGGCAGGCGCTTGTCCAGGCCGCTCTGCAACGCCGCGAGGGTCACGCTGAGTTTCGGCGCGTCGCCGGGCGCGCTGAGTTTCAGGTCCGTCCCGGCCGGGAGGTTCAGGGTGCGCGCCAGCGTGGCCTCCAGCACCGGCAGGCTGGCCTGGGCACTGGCGAGGTCCTGCCGGTCGCCATTCAGGGCGTTCTGCGCGCGGCTGACGTCCAGGCTGGTCGCCACCCGCGCCGCGAGGCGGGCCTGCGCGATCTTCAGCTGCCGGTCGGACAGCGCCACCTGCGCCTGGGCCAGCGCGGCACTCTGCGCGCCCTCGTAGGCCTGCACGTACCCGCTGATGGCCGACTGCGCCGCGGTCAGTTTGGCGGCGTTCAGCGCGGCCGTCTGCGCGGCGACGTCCTGCTCGGCCTGCGTGAGGGTCGTGATGATGCTGGTCGGGTCGGCACGCACGGCGCGCAGGTTCGCCTGCGCTTTTTGCAGGTTCGCGCGGGCCGTGGTGACGTCCACGCCGAGCGTGACGGCGCGGGTCACGGCGCTCCCCAGGGTCAGGGAGGTCGGGGCGGTCTGCGCGGCCGCAGGGGCGGCGCTCAGGGCGAGGATCAGGGTCAGGGTGCGCTTCATGGGCGGCCTCCGGTGGGCAGGGGGGCGGGAAGGGTCAGGAGCAGGGGGTCAAGGTCGGCGGTGGCCTGCGCGAGCGCGGCGCCCGCCACGGCCACGCGGTCCTGCTGCGCGGCGAGGGCCTGCTGCGCCTGCGTGAGGTTCAGCGCAGCCTGCTGCACGTCCAGGCGCGTACCCAGCCCGGCGTCCAGGCGGGCCTGCGCGGCCTGCGCGGTCAGTTCCGCCGCGCGGACGCGGGTGCGGGCGGCGTCCAGCGCGCCCTGCTCGTCCTGCACGGCCAGCAGGCGTGTGCGCACGTCCAGTTCCACGCTCTGGCGGGCGACGTCCAGCGCCAGGGCGGCCTGCTGCACACCCACCTGCGCCTGTGCCGCGACCACACCGTCGGTCTGGCCCAGGATGGGGATGGAGGCGTTCAGGGCCAGGTTCACGCCGCTCACGGGCGCCTTGACCTCCCGCAGCGGAACGTTCAGCTGCGCGGCGAGCACGCCGGTCGTGAAGTTCAGGCTGCCGCTGACCGTCCGGCCCGCGGCCCCGGACGCGCTGGCCAGCTGTCCGGCGCTCACGCTGGCCGTCAGGTCCGGCAGGCGGGCGTTCAGCACGGCCGCGTCCCGCTGCGCTTGCGCGTCGGCCAGCGTGGCCTGCGCGCGGCGCACCTCGGGCCGCTGCGCCAGCGCCCGCGCGATCAGTGTCGCCTCGTCCCCGGCGGGGCTCAGGTCCGGCAGGGCGCGGCTCAGGTCCGGCGCGGCAGGCAGCGGATCGGCGCCCAGCAGCCGGGTCAGGCTCAGTCGGGCCTGCGTCACGGCCCGCGCCGCGCGGTCGCGGGCGGCCTGCGCGGCCTCCTGGCTCGCCTGCCGGTCCAGCACGCCGCCCTCACTGAGCAGGCCCTGCGCGCGCTGGTCGCGGGCGATGGTCAGCGCCTGCGTGCTCAGCGTCAGCTGCGCGTCGGCCAGCGTCAGGGCGTCCGCCGCGCCGCGCAGGCCCGCGTACGCCTGCCACACCTGCACAGTCAGGCTGCCGCGCGCCGCGCGCAGGTCCAGCGCCGCGGCCTGCACGGCCCGCTCGGCGCTGCGGACGCCCTCCAGCAGCGGGGACCAGGGCAGCACCGGCAGGCTGGCGGTAACGGTCACCGCGCCGTTCCCGGTCCAGTCCCCGCCGTCCCAGGGCGCTTTCGTGAGGGTCCCGCTGGCCCCGGCGCTCAGGTTCAGTCCGGCGCGGGCACGGGCACTGTCCAGTTGCAGCTGCGCCGCGCGGAAGGTCAGGTCCGCCGAGCGCCAGCCCGGCGCGGCGCGCAGCGTGAGCAGCAGCGTATCAAGGGGCGCGCTAGCCTGGGGGGCAGCAGTCTGTGGCGGGCTGGGCGTTGTCTGCGCCGCGGCGGGTCCGAGCAGCAGGGCCAGGAACAGCAGGCATCGTGTGGCGGAATGGGTCATGTCGGTCCTCAGGTCAGAATGGGGGGGCAGGGCGGTGCGCAGAGCTGGCCGGTCCGGTGGGGCGTTGGCGCTCGTCCGCCTGTCAGGGCCGGGCCCTGGGCTCATGTCCCCATTAACGAGTGAATACTTACTTTTGTCTGTCATGCGGCGTTCACTCGGGCTTCAGGGCGCCATGCCGGGCCACAGGAGGTCCATCAGGCCGCGCACGAACCGCCCGGCTTCCAGCCCTGCACCCTGCCCGGGCATCATCTGCTCGCGGTGCACGTAGTGCGACAGGGCCCCCACGAGGCTCAGGGCCGTGACCTCGGCGTCCAGCGGCCGCAGGCGGCCCAGGCGGACCTCGGCCTCCAGGTAGGCGGCGATGTTGCGCGCCGCGACCTGCATGGGGTCCCCCAGGCGCATCAGGATCGGGTTGTGCGAGGGATCATGCCCGCGCGAGAACATCACCATGAGTTTCGGCACGAGCTGCTCGGCCTCGCGCAGCATGCTCAGCAGCGCCCGTTCCAGGTTGCGGCGCACGTCGTCCTGCCCGGCTACCTCCAGCAGTTCAGCCTGCCAGCGGGCCTGGCGGTGCAGGCCAATGGCCGCGACGAACAGGTCCTCCTTGCTGGCGAACCGGTTGAACAGCGTGCCCTCAGACACGCCAGCGCGCCGGGCAATCGCGGCGGTGGTGGCGCTGAAGCCCTGTTCCAGGAACACCTCCTGCGCCGCGGCGACGATCACCTCATCACTTATTTGCCTGGGTCGTGCCATAACTGAGTCTATCCTCAGGAATAAGGCCGGGACGTGCGTCCCCCGCCCCACCTCACCCCCCGATCATAAAGACACCCCCTGCGGCCACCACGCTTGTTCCCCCGCCACAGCGGCCACTAGTCTGAACATCAACAGGTGCGCCCCGCTCAGCTCCAGCGATCCCCGTTCCCGCTTCCCCCTGCCACCCCTCCCAAGGAGCTCCGCTCGACCGTCATGCCCCCCCACCCGCACCACCGCCAGGACCACTAGCGTGCCGCGCCCAGCCTGGGCCCTGAAGGACCGCTGGTCCATCTCGCTGCGCGTGCAGCTCCTCGGGCTGGTCCTGGCCTTGCTCATCCCCCTGGGCGCCATCCTGCTGGTGGTCCTGCCGGACTTCATGAACGGGCAGTTCACCACCATCGAACGCACCCAGGTGCAGCAGTTCAGCGACATCGCCCGCGCCAACGTGACCACCGAGGAATCCCGCGTCAGCCTGTTCGTGCTGAACTTCAGCCTCTGGACCGAAACCTACGAGTACGCCGCCGGACGCAACGCCCGTTACCTGAGCGCCAACCTCGTGCCCGGCACGTTCATCGGCGGCAAGGTCGACTACTGGGGCGTCGCCGCGCCCGGCGGCCAGCTGCTGTCCGCCGCCACCCTGCGCGGCGAACAGATCGTGGACGCCACGCCCGTCGTCCAGGACTTCCTGCGCGCCCTGCCACGCCCCCTGCCCCCCGACGGGGCCGCCGGCGTGATCCGCCGCGGCGCCACCGCGTACATCCTCGCGGCGCGCCCCATCACCCGCGACGACGGCACCGGCCGCGGCGGCATCATGCTGCTCGCCCGGACCCTCACCCCCGACGTCCTTGATGAACTCACGTACCAGGGCGGCATCTTCCAGGCCACGCTGCGCGGCGCGCCCAGCCCCGGCACGCAGGTCACCTTCACGGAAGACCGCGTCCGCGCCACGTCCCCCCTGAGCGCCCCGGGCGGCCCCCCCCAGCTTGCGCTGGAACTCACGATCCCCCGCGCCGTTCACGCTGCCGGCCTGCGCGGCGCGCAGCAGCTGCGCCTGACCATGCTCATCGCCACCCTCCTCGCCGTGATCAGCTTCCTGCTGTTCCTCAACCGCCGCGTCCTGCGCGTCCTGGAAGGCTACAAGCGCGACACGCAGCTCATCACCCGCGACCCCACCCACCGGCTCGACGCCCGCGACCGCACCGAACTGGGCCTGCTGGCCCGCACCATCAACGACCTGCTCGACCACCTGCACCTGCGCGAGCAGCAGCTGCGGGAACGCTCGCAGCGCGACGACCTGACCGGCGCGTTCACCCGCTCCGGCCTGCTCGAGCGGCTCATCCATACGCCCGTCCGCAGCGCCCTGATCATCGAGGTGCCCCGCCTGCAGGAACTCAGCGGCCTGTACGGCCACACCCGCGTCGACACGCTGCTACGTGAACTCGCGCGCCGACTGGAACACCTCGGCCCCGACCACGTGGTCGCGCGCCTGTCCTCCAGCGGCATGGCCCTCGTCACCACCGGACCGGACAGCCCCAACCCCGCGCTGATCCTGCGTGAACTCGAACAGCCCTTCACGCTGCACGACAGTGGCGTCGCCCTGAAACTCACCGCCGGGTACGCCGAATCTCCCCACGCGCTGCCCGTCCCCACCCTGCTGCGCCACGCGAACATCGCCCTGCAACACGCCCTGGACGAACGTGAGCACTTCGGCGTGTTCGAGGAAGCCATGCTGCGCCGCACGCAGTACGGCCACCTGCTGGAAACGGCCCTCCAGGACGCCGACCAGCGCGGCGAACTGACCCTGCTCTACCAGCCCGTGCAGGACCTGCGCAGCGGCCAGTGGACCGCCATTGAAGCCCTGATGCGCTGGCAGCACCCCACGCTGGGCAGCGTGCCCCCCAGCACCTTCATTCCCATCGCGGAACGCTCCGGCCTGATCGCCAAGCTCGGCGACTGGGCCCTGCGCCGCGCCCTGCACGACGTCAAGGACGCGCAGCGGTTCACGCCCCTGCGGGTGAACGTGAACGTCAGCCCCATCCAGCTGCTCAACCCGAACTTCGCCGAGAACGTCTTGGCCATCCTGCAAGAACAGCGCGCCTCACCCCACACCCTCACGCTGGAAGTCACCGAGGGTTCGGTCATGCAGAACGTCGCACTGGCCTGTCAGCACCTTGATCAGCTGCGGCGCGCAGGCGTGCACGTGGCCCTCGACGACTTCGGCAGTGGGCACTCCAGTCTCGCGCTGCTGGCCGAACTGCCCCTCGACACCGTCAAACTCGACCGGTCCTTCCTGCGGGATAGTACCCGCCTGGGCCCGCGTGCCAGCACGCGCGGTGCGCTGCTCGGGAACACCATCCGCCTCGCCCGGGACCTGAAACTCCGCACCGTCGCCGAGGGCGTCGAGGACGAAGCCATGCTGCACGTCCTGCGCGACCTCGGCTGCGACGCTGCCCAGGGCTACCACATCGCCCGGCCGGAACCCCTCGGGACACTCCTGGGCCGCCTGCACCCCGGCCATGTCCCCACCCCCACCGCCGACCCCGACCGCCGCTGACCCGCACGGTCAGTCGGGCAGGTAGGCCCGCAGCGTCTCCCGGATGGACAGCACGTCCGTCAGGCGGCTCGGGTTCAGATGCAGCACCGAGATGATCGCCCGGCCCGAGTCCGGCTCGGCCGCCGCGGCCGGCGCGCGCCGACGGTCACGTCCGTAAGACCGCGAGGACAGAATGATCCCCACGACTGGCGTCTGCGACTGACGGTCAAACAGTTCAAAGTCCAGCCGTAACTGCGCGATCTTCTGCAGGGTGCCCTGCGTGTCACCCGCCTGCACCACCATGGCCAGCACGTCATTCAGCACGACCGGACCCCGCACCTCGACCGGATGGTCCCGCAGGGCGACGCGCAGGTGCCGTTCAAACCGGTCGTCCACCCGGGACCGCTCCTGGCGAGGTTCAGGGGCCTTCCCCGCCACGGATTTCTTCAGGAAGTTCAGCGGCATACTCCATCATAGAGACTCGGCCCACCCGGCAGGGCAGCCACCCCACCAAGCGGGGGCAGACTCACCAGACCCCGGGAGGCGCGGAGCAACCGGGCGGTAGACGGACCGTCTGGGCGGGCCGGGCGCCGCACCGCGCTCAGGATCAGGTGGCGGCTCTCACCCTCCCTGCCCTGCGCCGTGCGGGCGGAACGGCAGGTACTTCGGCTGCCAGAATTTGCGGCGCACGGTGTCCAGCAGCCCCGCGTCACTCTGGCCGCGCAGCGTGAACTCGGTGGCCACCCCGTCCGCGAGCGCCTGCCGGATCACGGCCACCGCGACGTGAATACTCGCGTGACTCAGCTCATCCACCGGCGGGTAGGTGCGGCCCGGATGATTCGCCTGCGTGTACTCCGCCAGGGCGTACGCGGCGGCCGTGACCATCTCGTCGGTGACCTCACGCACGCGCGCCAGGATCGCGCCGAACCCCAGTCCGGGGAAGATGAACGCGTTGTTGCCCTGCCCGATCTCGTGCGTCTCGCCATTCAGGCTGACCGGATCGAAGGGACTGCCGGTCGCCACGATGGCCTGCCCATCCGTCCAGGCCAGGATGTCCGCCGGAAGGGCCTCCGTGTTCGCCGTGGGGTTGCTCAGCGGGAACACCAGCGGGCGGGGTGTGTTGGCGTGCGCGGCCCGCACCACGGCCTCGCTGAAGATGCCGGGCTGCCCGCTGAGGCCCAGCAGCAAGGTCGCCTTCGCCTCGCGGATCACGCTTTCCAGGTCGGTGCCCGCCCACCCGTCCGTCAGGGCCTTCGGTGTAGCGAGGTCGCGCTTGTAGTCCTCCATGTTGCGGTCGTCGGTCAGCAGGCCGCGCGAATCCAGCACGAACACCCGCCCCGCGATCTCCGGTTCGCTCAGGCCCTCGCGGCGCATGCCCTCACGGATCGCCAGGGCCACACCCGCCCCGCCCGCGCCCGCGCCGTGCACCACGACCACCTGATCGCGCAGCGCCTCGCCCTTCATCCGGCAAGCGTTCAGCACCCCGGCCAGCACCACCGCGCCCGTGCCTTGGATGTCGTCGTTGAAGCTCGGCACCACCCGGCGGTAGCGGCGCAGCACCTCGAACGCCGCGTCCTTGCTGAAATCCTCCCACTGGATGATCGCCTTCGGGTACCGCTGGATGGTGGCCTCCACGAAGCGGTCCACGAACCGCAGGTACTCGTCCCCGGTCAGGCGCTCATGCTTCACGCCCAGGTACGCCGGGTCCTCCCGCAGGTCCGCGCGCCCGGTGCCCACATCCAGTTCGACCGGGAGGGTCTTGTCCGGTCCCACGCCCCCCGCCACGGTGTACAGCGACAGCTTCCCGATGCTGATCGCCATGCCCCCGAACCCCTGATCCCCGATCCCCAGGATCGCGCTGCTGTCGGTCGCCACGATGATCCGCACGTCATTCAGCGGCACGTTCGCCAACGCCGCCCCAGCGCGGTCGATGTTCCGGGTGCTCAGGGTCAGGCCGCGCGGGTACCGGTAGATCTGACTGAAGCGCTGCACCGCCAGCCCCACCGTCGGCGTGTACACCACCGGCAGCATCTCCTCGACATGCGCCGAGAGCAGCGCGTAGAACAGCACCTCGTTGCGGTCCTGCAGGTTGCGCAGGAATACGTGCCGGTCCAGGGGTTCCGTGATCTGCGCGTACTCCGCGTACTGCCGCTCGACCAGCGCGTCCAGAGTATCCACCTGCGGGGCCAGCAGGCCGTCCAGGCCCAGCGCCTCCCGCTCGGCCTCCGTGAACGCCGTGCCCTTGTTCAGCAGCGGGAAGCGCAGCAGCGGGAAGCCCCGCACCAGCGGGTGGAGGTAACGGTGGCCGTCCTCGCCGCGGCGGACGTCGTAGTGGTCGGTCAGGGGCAGGGTGCGGCGGTTCACGGCTGGCCTCCGGTCAGGGTGAGGGGATGGCGGTTCATGTCCTTGAACAGGAGGTACTTGCTCCAGTCGCGGCCCAGCGCGCCGTACCACTGCGGGCAGTGCGCGCCCATCCAGATCACGTCCCCCGTCTGCACGGGGTAATACGTCTCCTGAAGCTTGTACAGGCCCTCGCCCGAAAGCATCAGCAGACCGTGCTCCATGTAATGCACTTCGGTGTACGGCAGGGTCGCGCCCGGCGCGAAACTCATGGTGCTCATCATGAAATCGAAGCGCGAATCATCCGGCAGGAGCTTGCGCGCAATCAGCCGCTCGTCCCCCTCGAACGGCGAACCCGGATTCTCCCGCTCGTTGCCCCAGCACACCGGGGGTGCCTCCACGCCCGGCGCCGCCTGGTACGGCTTCTCGAACACCGCCACCCGCGCGTTTCCCTTCGCTTCTAGTGTGTGCGCCACGCCTGCCGGGAAGAACACGTGGTCCGACTCGCCCAGCGTGCGGGACTGCCCGTCCACCTCGACCTGCACCTCGCCGTCCAGCACGAACACGAACCGCTGATAGCCCAGCGCAGACTCACTGGCCCGCGCCCCACCCGGCATCTCGGCCGTGAACTGCACGAACCTTGCCCCCAGCCCGACGACCGGCGCGATGTGCAGCACCACCGCGCTGCCAGGCCATTCGGCGAGCGCCGTGCGAACGAACGTATCAGGCGTGATCACTGCGTGCGCCTCACGCAACGCGGACCGGGTGACTCCCAGATGCTTCATGCGGTCTCCTTGTCAGTCGGGGCGGACATACGGCGTCCTTGACGGAAAGCGGGTGAGTGCCTCAAATAGCGCATCGGCCATCTGGCAGAGGTCGGCGGGGACCGCCATGAAATCTACCCACTTCTCGTTAGGTTCACCCATGTCGAAGAGGTGCGTATTCAGATCGAATGGCGGCGTGGATTCCGCCGACATGTAGACCCTGAACTGAAGGGGCCGGGCAGGGTCTGGAACGGAGCTCAGCTCGAAGGCGAGGTTGGGTTCCGTAAAGGTGATGGTGCTGGTCAGAGGTTCAAGACGTCGCTGCCATTTCGAGAAGACCTCTCCGTTCCGCGCGGCCTCACGCAGCCACTCGGCCAACCACCGAGCCTCCTGCACCGTCACGGAGGGGTCAATGTGAGTCCACTGGCCTGCGGGGCACTCCACCTTGAGCTGCACGAGCAGCCAATCAGAATCCTCCGCGCAGTTGGTCTCTTCCGGGAACTGGTATCCAACAATGGATACATCCAGATTGAAGTCCCCGTTCGACCAGCGCATCAGCTGTTTTCCGCCTGCATGGGAATCGGGCGCAGCAGCCGCCCCCGGACTGAATCGTTGAACTGCGCCCCACCGGGCGTCTGCGTGAACACGCGCTGCCCGCGCAGGTAAGTGGCCTGCACCCGCCCCCGGAAATTCTGTCCCTGGTACGGGTTGCCCTGGTGGCGGTCGTGCAGCTCGGTCAGGGTGAATGCCTCGTCCAGTCGCACCAGGGCCAGGTCCGCGTCGAAGCCCAGGTGCAGCGCGCCCTTGCCGCCCAGACGGAAGCGCCGCGCGGGGTTCAGCGAGGCGACCGCCGCGACTAGTTCCAGGGGCACGTCCCGCTGCCAGTACCCACCCTCCAGCAGGACGTTCAGGGTGGACTGCGCGCCACTGATCCCGCCCCAGATGGCGAAGAAATCATCCCCGGTCTTCAGGTCGGGCGGGGCGGGCGAGTGGTCGCTGCCGACCGTGTCGATCAGCCCGGCCTTCAGCGCCGCCCACAGCGCCTCGCGGGTGCCCACGTCCCGAATGGGCGGCGCGCACTTCAGGAGCGCGCCCACGCGTTCCACGTCCTCATCCATCCAGTGCAGGTAGTGGGGGCAGGTCTCGGCGGTGACGTCCACCCCACGCGCGCGGGCCTCAGCGGCCAGCGCCACGCCACGCGCGGTACTGAGGTGCACGAGGTGCAGGGCCGCGCCGGTTTCCTCGGCGAACAGGATCGCACGGCCCACCGCCTCGGCCTCCGTGACCGGCGGGCGCGACGCGAGGTAGTCCCGCACGCCCGTCTGCCCGTGCTCGCGGGCCACCTGCGCCAGCGTGCGCGTGAAGCCGTCACTCTCAGCGTGCGTGGCGACGACCAGCCCGGCCCGCCGCGCGGCGCGCATCCCCTCGAACAGCGTGGCGTCATCCGCGGCGGGGAACTCGTCCAGGCCGCTGTGACTCATGAACGCCTTGAAGCCGATCACGCCGCACGCGGCCAGTTCATCCAGCTCCGTCAGATTCAGTGGCGTCAGGCCACCCCACAGACCGAAGTCTAGGCAGGACTTCGCCTCGCCCAGCGCGCGTTTCTCCGCGAACGCCTGAGCGTTCAGCAGCGGCGGCGAGGAGTTCAGCGGCATGTCCAAGAAGCTTGTCGCGCCGCCCGCCGCCAGCGCGCGGGTGCCGGTGTCGAAGCCCTCCCAGTGGGTGCGGCCCGGTTCGTTCAGGTGCACGTGGGCGTCTACCACGCCAGGGAACACGTGCAGGCCCCGGGCGTCAATCTCCTGTCGGGCGGGCGCGAACACGTCCAGCGCGAGGCTCACGATCCGGCTGTCCTCCACCGCCAGATCAGCGCGGATCGGGCCATGCGGAGTCACCAGCGTCCCCCCCCGGATGAGCAGGTCCAGCGCCATCAGCGCGCCCCCTCGCGGGCCGCCAGGGCGCGGACGAACGCCACGCCCACCCGGAGCGCAGCGTCCACGTCCTCCGGGTTCACCATCTCGTCCGGGTGGTGACTCAGGGCGTTCGGGGAGCGCAGGAACAGCATCGCGGCGGGCATCGTGTCGGCGAGGATCATCGCGTCGTGCCCGGCCCCGCTCACGAGATCCGGGGCACTCAGGCCCTCCTGCGAGGCCGCCCCGCGCAACAGGTCACGGAACGAGGGGTCCATAGGGATGGCGGGTTGCGCCATCTTATGCGTGACGTCCAGGGTCACACCGCGTTCCTCCACGAAGGTCCGCGCCGCGTTCAGCAGTTCATCCAGCGCCCCAGCCCGCACGGCGTCGTCCTCGTGCCGCAGGTCCAGCGTGCAGTGCGCCTCGCCGGGAATCACGTTGATCGCCCCGGGCCGCGCCGTCATCACGCCCACCGTCGCCACCAGCCCCGGCGTCGTGCGGGCCAGGTCCTCCACCGCCACCGCGAAGCGCGCCGCCGCCGCCAGCGCGTCCCGGCGGTGCCCCATCGGCGTGGTGCCCGCGTGCGCCGCCTGCCCCGTGAAGTCCAGCAGCACGCGGTCCTGCCCCACGATGGCACTCACCACGCCCACCGCCGCGCCCGCCGCCTGGAGCACCGGCCCCTGCTCGATGTGGAATTCCAGGAAACCCAGCGCCTTCCCCTGCACGGCGGCGTCCGGCAGGGCCGCGTCGTCCAGGCCGTACGCGCGGATGGCCTCCAACACGCTCACGCCCCGCGCGTCCTGCAGGGTCAGCAGCGGCCCCAGCGTGCCGGTCAGGGCGCGGCTGCCGATGAACGGCACGCCGAAGCGCACGCCCTCCTCCTCACTGAAGGCCAGCAGCTCCAGCGCAAACGGCAGCGTCTCGCCCCGCAGCGCTTCCGCGACCGCGAAGGCCAGCGTCACGCCCAGCACGCCGTCGAAGGCCCCGGCGTTCGGCACGGTATCCACGTGCGACCCCAGGAACAGCGTGGGCGCGTCCGGCGTCGGTCCGGCGCGGCGCGCACGCAGGTTCCCGGCGGCGTCCACGCGTACCTCTAGACCCAGCTCGTGCGCCCGGGCGGTCAGGAAGGCGATCACGTCGCGGCTGGGCGCGCTGAGGAACGTGCGGGTGATCTCGCCCGGCACCTCGGTGTGGGCGGCCAGGGTCGCGCAGGCGTCCAGCGCACGGCGCGAGAGGGGAGTCAGGTCAGTCATGGAAGATCCTTTCGGTGAGGTTCAGGCGGTGGGCTTCCAGGGGAACATACGCCGGAGCCACGTCAGCGAGGACGACATGATCAAGCAGCGTGGCTTCCGGGGCGTCGTCGGGGCGCAGGGCGCGGCGCAGTGAACGGTAAGCGGCCCGGTCGAACACCGTGCCGTCGTCCAGCGCCGCGCCTACACGCACCCACTGCCACAGCAGCGCCCGCGCGAGCTCCGCCGTAGCCGTGTCCTCAATCCGCCCATTCCTAGTGATCACGCCGCGCCCCGTGAACCAGGCGCCGAACACATCCAGCGCGAGGCCCAGCGTGTCCCGCACCTCAGCAGTAGGGAGCGAGCCAGGGTCCGGGAGGGCCAGCAGCCGCTCAAGCGTCACGGGAGCGGTCGGGGGAGAGGTGGGAGCGGGGGCCGCCAGTCCCTCCCGCACGGCGTCCAGCAGCTCCGGCAGGCCCGCCCACGCGCCCTGGAAGCCCTGCGCGGCCTCACGTGCCTTGTCGGCCCGCACGGCGTCCAGAGCCGGGGCGGGGTTGAGGGGATCTGGGCTGACGGCGGCGGTGCCTCCCACTGCCTGCGCACCGCGCAACTGGCACACGTCCACGAGCGTCTGGGCGTAGGCCTGCATGGCGTCCACATCCATGCCCAGCTGTGAGCGCGGCGGGAACGGCACACGCCGGGTGGCTCCGGTGGTCTTTACGAGGCTGAACACGTAATCCCAGCGGCCCGCGTTTAAGCCGAAAGCCCACTGCCGCAGTTCGGACAGCAGGGCGTCCATGTGCAGCAGTCCTGGCAGCGTCTCGATCTGCAGGCACACGCGCAGCGTCCCGGGGTTCAGGCCCAGGTACGCTTCCGAAACGCGCAGCGCTGTGGCCCACGCGCGGGCCTGCGTGGCGGACTCCAGTTTCGGCAGGTACAGGTGCGGCACCCGGCCCGGTCTGGCGGTCAGCAGGGCCGCCAAATCGCACAGCGCCCCGCGCGCGGGCTGTCCGGCGAAGGTCAGGCCCGGCTGGGGGGCGTACAGCGCGCGGGGCCGCGCCAGCAGGGGCACGTCCGCCGCGAGCCACTCCGGCAGCGCCGCGTACACCCCTGCGACGTTCGTCCGGGTGGGCGAGAAGGTGTCGTCGAAATCGATCACCACCGCGTCCGCGCCGCTCGTCAGGGCGGCCCTTAGGGCGGGCAGGTCGCTGGCCTCCACGATCATTTCCGCCCGTCCCGGCCGCAGGTCATCCGGGACGGGTGCGGCGCGGTAGTCGGGCGCCACCCCTGACGTGTCCAGCGAACCGGGTGCGTCCACCCCCGTCCAAACATCTGCAAGCGCGGCGTGTAGCGCCTCCGCCAATCCATACGCAGCGGGGCGCAGGAGGTCAGGCGGTGTCAAGGAATCCACCGGCATGGGTTGAGCATGCGCCGCAGCATAGAGCCGCTCAGCCGCCCCGGTGGCCCAGCCGCTCCGCGATGCGGGCCGCCGCCCCCTGCGCCGCGGCCAGGAAGCGCGGCACGGCGTCCGGCGTGAGCCGCGACGTGGGCGCCGAGACGCTCAGGGCTGCCGCGACCAGACCGTCCGCGCCGAGGACTGAGACGGCCACGCAGCGCACGCCCAGCTCGCGTTCCTGATCGTCCAGCGCGAAGCCGTCCTCGCGCACGCGCGTTACGGCGGCGAGTGCGGCGTCCACGGTGGTCAGCGTGTGGGGCGTGTACGCGGTCAGGGTGGTGGCCTCCAGCGCCGCTCTGGCCTCCGCTTCGGGCCGCGCGGCGAGCAGGACCTTGCCCACGCCGGACGCGTGCAGGGGTGCGCTCGCGCCGGTCTGCGTGAACATGCGCACCAGTTGCGGGCCCTCGACCTGATGCACGTATGCGGCCTCCAGGCTTGCCCCGTGTGGGCGTAGCACCGCGAGGTTCGCGCTCTCGCCCAGCTCAGCGACCAGGGTGCGCATCTCGGGCGCGGCCGCGTGGATCAGGGCGTGCGCCGCGTCGAACGCCGCCCCCACCTGATAGGCGCGCAATCCCACCCGGAACAGGCCCGAAGTCTCCTCCCATTCCACGAAGCCCTGCTGCCGCAGCGTCTCCAGCAGGCGGTACGCGGTGCTGGCCGACAGCCCGGCGGCGCGTGCCACCTGTGACAGCGGCGCCTCGCGTAGCGTCGCCAGTGCCCACAGGACGCTCAGGCCGCGCTCCAGGGTCCGCACGCCCCCCGGGGCGTCCGCGCCGCGCGGGCGGCCCCCACGTGAGCCGGTCTCCGTCACGGTCAGGCCAGGGCCTCGTAGCCGGGCAGCGTCAGGAAGTCCATCAGGGGCGTGCCGGTCGCGGTGGTGCGGAACAGCCGCGCGGCGTTCGCGAAGGCTTCACCCAGTTTGGCGGCCTCATCGTTGAACAGTTCGTCCCACAGGTCCGGCGTCAGGGGGCGGCCGTCCTCCAGCGTCACGCCGTGGTGCCGCCACTGCCACAGCTGCGCGCGGCTGATCTCGGCGGTCGCGGCATCCTCCATCAGGTTGTGGATGGGTACGGCGCCCGAGCCGCGCAGCCACGCTGCGAGGTACTGGATGCCGACGTTCACGTTCATTCGCACGCCCGCCTCGGTGACGGTGCCGTCGGGCGGCGTCAGGAGGTCGGCGGCGGTGACGGTCAGGTCGGCCTGCTTGCCGCTCTCGATCTGGTTCGCGCCGGGCATCAGGCGGTCGAAGACTTCGGTAGCGAGTTCCACCATGCCGGGGTGCGCGACCCAGGTGCCGTCGTGGCCGTTCATGGCCTCGCGTTCCTTGTCGAGGCGCACCTGCTCGAACGCCGCGCGGTTTTTCTCCTCGTCGCCTTTGACGGGAATGAAGGCGCTCATGCCGCCGATGGCGGGCGCGCCGCGCTTGTGGCAGGTCTGGATGGCGAGCTTGCTGTACGCCTGCATCATCGGGACAGCCATGCTGACCTTCGCCCGGTCGGGCAGAATCCGGTCTCCGTGCGTGCGGAGTTTCTTGATGTAGCTGAAAATGTAGTCCCAGCGGCCGCAGTTCAGGCCCGCCGAGTGCTCGCGCAGCTCATAGAGGATCTCGTCCATCTCGAACGCGGCGAGGATCGTCTCGATCAGGACCGTGCCCTTGATCGTGCCGCGCGTTAGGCCCAGCGTCTCCTCGGCCACGCCAAACACGTCGTTCCACAGGCGCGCTTCGAGGTGCGACTCCATCTTCGGCAGGTAGAAGTACGGCCCCGAGCCGCGCGAGAGGAGTTCCTGGGCGTTGTGCCACACGTACAGCCCGAAATCGAAGAACGCGCCGTACAGGGTCTCGCCGTCCACCTGCACGTGCTTTTCCGGCAGGTGCCAGCCGCGCGGGCGGACCAGCAGCACGGCCGTCTTCTCGTTCAGCTGGTACGTCTTGCCGTTCGTTTCCAGGCGGATGGTGCGGCGCACGGCGTCACGGAGGTTGATCTGCCCGTCCACGCAGTTCTCCCAGGTGGGGCTGCTCGCGTCCTCGAAGTCGGCCATGAACACCCGCGCGCCGCTGTTCAGCGCGTTGATGATCATCTTCCGGTCGACCGGACCCGTGATCTCCACGCGGCGGTCCTTCAGGTCCTCGGGCAGCGGGTTGATGCGCCAGTCGCCATCTCGCACGTTCTGCGTGTCGCTCAGGAAGTTCGGGAGCGCACCCGCGTCCAGCTGCGCCTGCCGGGCCTCACGGGCGGCCATGAGTTCGCGGCGGCGCGGTTCGAAGCGGCGGTGCAGGTCGGCCACGAAGGCCAGCGCCTCGGGCGTGAGGATCTCGCGCTGCGGCTCCGTGATGGGGGCGGTGATGGTCAGTCCGGCGGGCAGGGTCTGGGTCATGCGGGCACTCCTGGCAGGTGGGTGGGTTTTTCAGGGAATGAACTTGAATTTCACTCTACGAAAACTGGATGCCCAGGGGAAGCGGCCATTGTTTCCGCCTGAGGGACAGTGCGCCGAGGAGGAGCGGCCCCCCATCGTCTCTCCGCACAAAAACACGGGAGGGACCGTGTGGCCCCTCCCCCTGACCCCTTCACCCGTCAGTGCCCGGCGGGGTGAGCGCGGACCTGACGCCGCTGCCAGAACGGGGCCTCGGGCCAGCGCCGCTCCAGGCCGTAGTAGACCGCGTGGTGCTGCGCGTACGCCTGCCAGATCTGCCCCACCCGGCCCGCGTACTCTGCCGCTGCACGCTCGGCCCCCCCCAGCCACTCGGCCGCGGCTGACCCGGCCTCCAGCCCGGTGATCAGTGCATTCAGCAGGCCCTGCGAGGACAGCGGGTCCAGCGCGGTCACGCTGTCGCCCGCCGCGAACCACCCCGGCCCGGCCGCGCTGCGGGCCAGGGTGTTCGCCGCGCAGGCCGCCGGAGCGGACGGTGTGCTGCGGGCGTCCGCGAGCACCTCGGCCAGGCCGGGCAGCGCGCGCGCGGCGGCCAGCGGCCCGGCGCGGTACATATCCCGCAGCGCCTGCTGGTCCGCGTCCCCATGGAACGCGATCAGGCGCGCGCCGTCCGGGAGGGCCGCGGAGTACCACCAGCCGTCACGGTCCGCTTCGGTGTACGTGGCCGGGTCGCGCGGCCCGCCGACGGGGACGCGCTGGTACACGCAGGCCAGCCGGTCCTGCACGGCCTGCTGCTGCCCGAATGGCCGCAGCAGCCGCGAGTGGCGCCCTGTAGCGTCCACGACGACCTCAGCTTTCAGCGTGACGCCCGTATCGAGCTGCACCTGCCAGTGCCCGCCCTCCCGGCTCAGGTGCGCGGCGCGCGCGGGCGCAACCAGCTGCGCGCCCCGTTCAGTGGCGTCCAGGCGGAGGTCCGACTCGAACTGCGCGCGGTCCAGTTGCCAGCCCACGCCGTCCGGATCGCGGAACGCGTCCAGCGTCACGGGGTCCGGGGAGCCCCAGCGGCTCACCTTCACCGGGGCGGGGGCGTGCCCGGCGTGCGCGAAACGCTCCCACGCGCCCAGCGCCGTCAGAACGCGCCGCGCCGCGCCCGGCAGTGACTCCCCGATCCGCCAGGCGGGCGTGACGACCGGGTCCACCAGGGTCACGCGCGCGCCCCGGGACCGCAGGGCCAGCGCAGCCGCCGCTCCGGCGGGGCCAGCCCCGAGAATCACGGCGTCCGTCACCGCTGCGGGGGCAGGCCGTTCGGGAAGCGGTTGACCAGCTCAATGCCGCTCAGGTCCACGTCGGCCGCGGACCGGCCCGCGCGGCGCGTGACGCCCACGGCACTGCCGGTCGGGTGACCGCCCAGGACGTCCGGACTGACGGCGCTGACCGTGTACGTTTCCTCCTCGGGCGTGATCAGGCGCGCCTCATCCTGCACCTCGATGTGCTCGGGGAATTCACCGCCGGGGCCGGGGCGGACCTCCACGACGCCCAGGAAGTCGAAGTGCTGGATCATGTTGTTGATCTGGTGCGTGTACCCGTCCGCGCCGAGCGGCTCGATCCACGCCTCGCGGTTCGCGAAGGCCTTGCGCCGCTCGTCCAGCGGTCGGCTCTCGTCCATGACGATCTCGTAGTTCGCCAGGGACAGCACCTGGTTCGGGACGCGTGCGGGCCAGAAGCTGGGCGCGTACGGGTCGTAACTGGGCGTGTACCCGGACCGGCAGCTGCTGGTGTCCGTCTGCCACGGCACGGCCATCCAGCGGGTGATGCCGCCCGGCAGCTGTCCGGCCAGCGGTCCGTTCGGGATCGTCACGGAGTCCGGCGTCAGCACCTCGCTCTGCGCGGGTTCACGCCACCCGGCGGGCGCGTGCCTGAAGCGGAACGGGGCCATGTACATGGACGCCGAGCGGACCGGCCACGTCATCTCGCAGCCCGGGTGGAACGCGTCGGCGAGGCAGAAGTCCAGCGCGGCGCGCGTCAGGGTGTCCCCCTGCTCCCGGAGGGGCACGTCGTCAATGTGGGTGGGGCGTGGGCGCGCGTCCGCGTGGTCCGCATCGAAGTTCCCTTCCGCCCAGGCGTCCAGCATCGCCATCTGGCAGTCGCTCAGCGCGGCGTTCTGCCGTGGCGTGGGGGCAGGCGGAATGTTCATCGCGTCCCCGTACAGCCACGGCCACGGCACGGGCGACTGCGCGTCCCGCGAGAAGTCCCGGAAGCTGTTCGCCACGACCCGCCGCTGCTCGCGGAACGCGGGGTTGTCACTGCCCAGCCGCGCGATCGCCTCCGGGCTGGTCAGGTCGAAGGCGCCCTGCCAGCCGAACCCGGCGGCGAACCCGGCATTCACCCACTGGAGGCCCGCCATGCGCTCGAAGATGGGCAGGATGTCCGCCGTGAACGACGGGCGCCCCGGGGCGCTCAGCTGGCCCGCCTTGATGGCCACGTCGCGCATCAGGTCCCACATGGTCCGCACCGACTTGCGCTGCGGGCCGTAGTTGGGCGGGGCGACCACCACCCACGCGGGCGTCACCTGCACGTCCAGGCCATTCACGCGGACGGTGGCGGTCACCGGACCGTCGGACACGTCGTCGTGCCAGCCCTCGTTGTTCGCGAAGGTGATCGCAGCGGCGCCGTCCGGGTTGCTGGATACGCCCAGGCCGCCCAGCACGGTCAGGCGCGCCTGCTCGTCCTGCCGGATCTCGCCCAGGTACACGGGCACGCCCCGGAAGGCCCCGTCATCGAAGCGCTGCGGACCCGCCTCACCGCGGCCCAGGCGGCGCGGCTGCGGCGTGATCGCCAGCGTGGCGCGGTCCGCGACGCCCGGGTTGCGCAGCGTGGTGGGCGGCGCGTAGTTCGCCTCTGGAATGTCCAGCGCCAGCTGAAAGCCGTACCAGGCGGCCTTCGTGTTCGCCAGCTGCACCGTCCACTCGATCTCCACGTCGTCATGCCCGCCGCTGAGTTCCCGCACGATCTCCCCACGCGCGTTGCAGCCGTACACGCGGAAGCGCGCCGCCTGCCGCTTGAGCCGCTTCTGCCCGTCGCGGTAACTGCCGGGCGCCAGTGGTTCCGGGTCCGGCACTTCCGGCCCGACGAAGAACTCCTCACTGTTCCCCACCCGGGCCACGCCAATCGAGGGGTAGATCACGGCCTGCACCACGCAGTCATCCGCCTGCACGGGCTCCGCTTGGACCGGGCGGGGTTCCGCCGGATCCTGAAGCGGCTGCCCGTTCGCGCGGTGGCGCAGCTGCGCGCCCGCCGCGTACACGCCCCGCCGGACCACCGCGATCGAGGACGCCTCGCTGGGCCGGTTGGGGGGCGGCACGCGCCAGATGTTGAACGACAGGCCCTGGCCGTACGCGGCCTGCCCGGGCTCGTCAATCTGCTGCCGGGGAATGATCAGGGTCGCAGCGGGCACGAACGGACTCTCAGATTCGGGCCACTCGACGGTGGCGGCGTCCAGCGGCATCACGTCCGGGTTCGAGCGGCGCTGCACCTCCAGCGTGAACCGGTACTCCCGCTGCGCCAGCCGGTTGGTGAGGTCGGTCGCCAAGTAGTCCGGGCCGTCGTCCGGGATGTCCTGCGGCGCCGTCTCGGGCGTCAGGCGGTACTTGATGAGCTCGTCGCCCAGGTGGAACGGCAGGATCGCCCAGTACGTGGACGTCAGTACCGACCCACGCGGGGCCATCATGGCGTTCAGGATGTCGTTCGTGGTCGGGTGCGCCGCCAGGAACGCCGTGTAGTCGCGCTGCACCACGCCCGCGTACGTGAACTCGACCATGTCGCGCGCCGTGTCCACGAAGAAGCGCGGGGCGTTCTGCAGGATCAGGTCCGCCGTGCCGCCGTCCTCGCCCAGCGCGTTCTGGCCGGGCACGCCGAACAGTTTCAGGCCGATGCCCAGGGTGCTGCCCAGGTCCGGGTCGGTGGGGGCGGCGTCACTGGAAAAGCGCATCCAGGCGTCCAGCCGCTCGTGCGCGAACAGACCCTGACGCCACGCCTCGGGCAGGTCCGCGTGGCGCTCCAGGACGCCGTGCGCCACGCCGTGCAGTTTGCGGAACACCGCGCGTTCCGCCGGGGGCGGGTTCGTGCGGGTGCGGCGCGCCTGACCGATCTGCACGAACATCTCCGTGAGCCGCTGAGTTTCCGTATCAGGCGTATTGAAGCAGGGCGGGACGGGCAGTTCCTTGTCCATGTGGTCCTCCGGGAGCGTGGTGGGAGAGGTTGGGGTGGATGACGGGAGGAGAAGATCAGGAGGAGACGGGACCCTGGCCGTGGCCGTCAGGTCAGGTGAGGATACCCAGCCGGACCGCGCGCAGAACCCGCATGTGCGCCCCCGCCTCACGGCAGCGGCTTCGGGTGCGCAGGGTCAGTCTGGCCGACCGGGCGTTAAGGTGGCGTTAGGCCTGACCCGGCGGTGTGCACGTGGAACCGGGCCGTCCGGACGGAGGCGCCGGTGCGCGTACCGGCCCAGGATCAGGCGTGGGAAGCTGGGGATGCTCCCCAGGATCAGAGCGCCGGGTTGAGGGTCAGCGGTCACCTGGGCGAAGCACTGCCGCGCCGTAGGCCGTGAAGGCACTGTCGTCCCCGGGCGGGTGGGTCAGGCCCGCGCGGGCGTCGCGCAGCAACCGCTCCAGCGGCAGGCTGGCGGTCAGGGCTGCCCCGCCCGCTGTGCGGACCGCCAGGTCAGTGGCGGTCACGGCGGCGTTCGTGCTCACGGCTTTGGCCGCGCCGATCAGCGGCGCGGCCTCCGCGCCCGGAGCGGCGTCCCAGGTGCGCGCGGCGTGCAGCAGCAGCTCCCGCGCCGCGAGCAAGTCTGCACTGATGCGGCCCACCTGCTCCTGCACGCGCGGCAACGTGGCGATCGGGGCGCCCAGCGCGGTGGGGACGCGCTCGTGCGCGTAGGCGATCAGGGCGTCCAGGGCCGCGAAGCCCACGCCCAGGTACGTGCCCGCTACGGCCGTCCAGAACCACGCGCTGCTCGCCGGGTTCGCCGGGGCCGGGGGCGCGTGCAGCCGCGCGGGGGCACCGTCGAACACCACATCGTGACTGCCGCTGCCGCGCAGAGCCAGCGCGTCCACCCAGGTCGGCTCGATCCGCACGCCCGGCCCGCGCAGGTTCACCAGGTACCGGCCCACCTGCCCGTCGGGCGTGGCCGCCGTGACCAGCGCCCAGGTCAGTGCGCGCGACCCGGTGCTCCAGGTTTTGCGGCCCGTGACGCGCCACCCGCCACTCTCGAAGCCCGTGCCGTCCGGTTCCGCGCGGGTGCGCGGCAGGCCCCCGCGCGACGGGCTGCCCAGTTCCGGCTCGCTCGCCAGGGCGTTCAGCAGCTCGCCGCGCTCGCTCGCCCCGGCCAGGGCGGCCAGGAGCGGCTCGGGCAGCGTGCGGCCATGGAAGGCCGCGCCGGTCACGTGGCCGTGCATGGCCAGGATCAGCGCCAGCCCCGCGCCGGCCTGGCCCAGCGTCAGTTGCGCCTGCGCGAACTGTGTCAGCGTGGCGTCCAGCCCGCCGCGCGCCCCGGGCAGCGTCAGGCGCGTGTACCCGCTCGCCGAGAGGGCCTGCGCGGCGTCCGGCGTCACGTCCTGCGCGGCCTCGCACGCTGGGCCGTGGTCGCGGATGGCCTGCGCGGCGCGCGCCACCACGCTCGCCTGCGCCTCGCTGAGGATCGGAGCGGTTGCCGTCATGCCCGGCAGGGTACGCCGCGCCCGGCGGGACGCGCAGCCCACCTGTCCAGGGCAGCTGCATGAAGAGTTGCTGTAGGGTGGAAAGCTCGGAAAAGCGCCACCCTCAGTGGTGGGCGGCGCGCGGGCCTCAACGCGGCATGTGGCCGCGCCCGGAAGGAGAGACGCATGAACGCACTCGAACAGCTCAAGCAGATGACGGTCGTCGTGGCCGATACCGGCGACCTGGACGCCATCCGCCAGTACCAGCCGCAGGACTGCACCACCAACCCCAGCCTGATCCTCAAGGCTGCGTCCCTCAGCGGGTACGCGCACCTGCTTCAGGAGGCGCGCGCCATGGGCGACGTGGAAGCCGCCATCGACTTCCTCACCGTGCGCATCGGCACCGAACTCACCAAGCTCGTGCCCGGCTACGTGAGCACCGAGGTGGACGCCCGCCTGTCCTTCGACGCGGACGCCATGGTCACCAAGGCCCGCCACCTCATCGACCTGTACGCGCAGCATGGCGTGGGTAAGGAGCGCATCCTGATCAAGCTCGCCACCACCTGGGAGGGCGTGCAGGCCGCCCGTGTGCTGGAAGCCGAAGGCATTCACTGCAACCTGACGCTGGTGTTCAACCTCGCGCAGGCCATCGCCGCCGCGCAGGCGGGCGCGTACCTGCTCTCACCGTTCGTGGGGCGCATCACCGACTGGTACAAGAAGGCCGAGGGCAAGGACAGCTACCCCGTCGACGAGGACCCCGGCGTGAAGTCCGTGCGCGAGATCTACCATCACTTCAAATCCCACGGGTACGAGACCATCGTGATGGGGGCGTCCTTCCGCAGCGCGGAGCAGGTCAAGGCGCTGGCCGGCTGCGACCGCCTGACCGTCAGCCCGCAACTGCTGGGCGAACTGGCCGCCGACGAGGGCACCCTGACGCGCGTCCTGAACCCCGAACCCGCCACGCAGACCGAATCCGCCCTGAGCGAGGCGGACTTCCGCTGGGCGCTCGCCAGTGACCCCATGGCGAACGAGAAGCTCGCCGAGGGCATCCGCGGCTTCCACGCCGACACCGAGAAGCTCCGCGCGCTGCTGCGCGGCTGAGCCTCCACGCGGGCGCGGGGCGGGTAGAGTGCGGCCATGCTCTTCCCGCCCCGCGCCCGCCTGATCGACCTCTCCGCGCCGCTAAGCAACGCCACCAGCGACTTCGAGCCGAACCCTCACCGGATCACGTACGTGGACCACGCGCAGGCGGCCGAGCAGGCCCGGACGCAGCTGAACCTGCCCGCACGCACCCATTGCGGACCGCGTGCTGGCGCGCGGGCACGTCTGGAGCGTCGAGACGGTCACGCTCAGCACGCACAGCGGCACGCACCTGACCATCGATCAGGTGCCGCTGGAGTGGTGCTGGGGGCGCGGCGTGCGCCTGGACGTCCGGCACCTCCCAGCCGGAGCGGGCATCACGGCCGCGGACGTACAGGCCGCCCTGAACGCGGCCGGGCACACCCTGGAGGCCGGCGACGTGGTCCTGACCCTGACCGGCGCGAGCGCCCACTACCACGAGGCCGGGTACGAGCAGAGGCACGCCGGATACACCCGAGAGGGCATAGCGTGGGTGGTGGACCGCGGCGTGCGCCTGATCGGCATTGACGCGTGGGGCATCGACCGGCCCTTCGGCCCGCTGATTCAGGACACCCTGGCCGGGACCGCCGAGTTCTGGGAGGCGCACTTCTACGGCCTGGAGCGCCCCTACCTGCAGATTGAGAAGCTGAGCAACCTGGAAGCCCTGCCGCCCACGGGCTTCACGGTCATGGCCTTCCCGGTGAAGGTGGAGGGCGCCAGTGCCGCGTGGGCGCGGGTGGTGGCAGCCGTGCCCGAAGCGTACGCGGGAACCTGAGGGATCATGAGCCCGTACTGAAGGGCATGAGCATCCCGGACTGGCGTTTCCTGAAGTTCTGGCCTTCCCTGGCCATGGATCCGCCCCTGGCGGATGCTCAGATGTGGCAACGTCGCGCCTCGCCGGGCGCTAGGGTGCCCGGCATGGCTCCCCCTGGCCACCCGGCGTGACCGAGTTCCTGCACGTGGCGCTGTCGTTCCCGACCGCGCTGTGGTCCGCTGCGCTGACGCTGATCGCAGCGGCGGCGCTGCTGGCCCTGCTAGGCGCCATCGACGGCATCTCCGGCGCGGGTGAGGGGCTGCTTGACAGTCTGCTCGTGCGTGTCGGGCTGAACGGCGTGCCGCTGCTGCCCGTCGCGCTGGCCCTGACCCTGACCGGCTGGCTCACCTGCTACCTGGGGCAGCTGCTGCTCCTGCCGCTCATTGCGCCCACGTGGCGCGGCGTGGCCTCGGTCCTGCTGCTGCTGGGCTCGCTGGGACTGGGCGCACTGGCGGGCAGAGCGGTGGCCCGCCCGCTGCGGCGCTTCGTGCAGGGCCAGGACGCCCTGGCCCGCGCGGAGCTGCTGGGCCGCGAGGCCACCGTCGAATCCGGCATCCTCGCCGCATCGGGCCGCGTGAGCGTGCAGGACGGCGGCGCGGGCCTGATCCTCGACGCCCGCACCGATGGTCCGCCCCTTCTGCGCGGCGAGCGGGTGATCCTGGTGGCGCACGATCCGGCCACCCACGTCTTCACCGTCCGCCGCGCCGACCCCACCCCTGACGCCTGACCCGCCGACCCTGAATGATTCCCTTTCCCTGGAGGACCCATGCCTGACCTGTCCGTAGTTCTGCCCTTCCTGATCGGCGTCGTGATCGTCCTGATCGCCCTGATGATTCTCGTGGCCCTCGTGCGCGCCTTCTACGTGAAGGTCGAGCAGGGCACCGCGCTGATCGTGAACGACCTCTCCGCGCGGCCCAAGGTGCGCTTCACCGGCGCGCTGGTGGTGCCCGTGCTGTACAAGGCCGAGATCATGCGCATCAGCCTGATCACCCTGCAGGTCGACCGGCGCGGCAAGGAGGGTCTGATCTGCAAGGACAACATCCGCGCGGACATTACGGTCGCGTACTACCTGCGCGTGAACGAGACCACCGAGGACGTCCTGAAGGTCGCCAAGTCCATCGGCGCGAGCCGCGCGAGCGACCTGAACGCCGTGGACGAACTGTTCAACGCTAAATTCAGCGAGGCGCTGAAGACGGTCGGCAAGAAGTTCGACTTCATTGAGCTGTTCGAGAAGCGCGAGGAGTTCCGCGACGCGGTGGTCGCCGTGATCGGCCGCGACCTGAACGGCTACGTGCTCGAGGACGTCGCCATCGACTACCTGGAGCAGACGCCCAAGAGCATGCTCGACCAGAACAACATCATGGACGCCGAGGGCATCCGCAAGATTACGCAGCTGACCGCCGCGCAGAACATCGTCACGAACGAACTCTCGCAGAATGAGCACCTCGCCGTCACGAAGAAGAATGTCGAGACCCGCGAGGCCACCCTGGCCCTTGAGCGCCAGCAGGCCGAGGCCGAGGCGCGGCAGAAACGCGAGATCGAGACCATCCAGGCCCGCGAGAACGCCGAGACGCAGCGCGTGCGCGAGGAGCAGCGCCTGATCTCCGAGCAGGCCCGCATCCAGACGACCGAGCAGGTCGAGATCCGCGAGCAGGAACGCCAGCGGCAGGTCGAGATCGCCGAGCAGGCAAGGTTGCGCGCCATCGCCATCGAGGCCGAGCGCGTCGCCCGCGCCGCGAAGATGGAGGCCGTCACCACCGACCGCGAGGTGAAACTCCAGGAGATCGAACGCGACAAGAACGTCGAGCAGGGCGTCATGGACGTCGCGAACATCACCCGCGAACGCATCGCCATCGACAAGACGGTCGCCGTGGAGGAGGAGCGCATCAACGAGGTGCGTGAGGTGAGCGCTGCCGATCGTGCCAAGCAGGTGCGCGTCATGCAGGCCGAGGCGCAGGCGCAGGAACAGCTCGTGCAGGAGGTCAAGGCCGCCGAGGCCGCCGAGACCGCCGCCCGTCACCGCGCCAGTGAGCTGACCACCATCGCGCAGGCGGAATTCGACGCCGCGTCCCGGCAGGCCGAGGCGAAGAAGATCCTCGCGGACGCCGTCAAGGTCGAGCAGGCCGCGCCCGGGCTCGCGCAGGTCATGGTGCAGGAAGCGAACGCCAGCGCGCTGGAGAAGACCGGCGTGGCCGAGGCCCGCGTGATCGAGGTCAAGGCCGACGCGAACCTCAAACTCGGGCAGAACGAGGCCCGCGTGCTCGCCGAGCGGCTGGGCGCGCAGGCCGAAGGCGAAACCCGTCTCGGTCAGGCGAAGGCCACCGCCACTGAGGCGCTGGGCGCCGCCGAGGCGAGTGCCACCCGCGACCGCATGAACGCCGAGGCCGAAGGCCTGACCGCCAAGTTCGGCGCGATGGACCGCATGAGCGCCGACGCCCGCAGCCACGAGGAGTACCGCATGGCGCTCGAAACCAGCCTCCAGCAGGCCCTGGCGTCCATCGAGGCCGGCAAGGAGATCAGCCGCGAGAATGCCGAGGTGATCGCCGCCGCCCTGAAGAACGCGAAGATCGACCTTGTGGGCGGCGAGGGCGGCATGTTCGAGGCCCTCACCAAGGCCCTGAGCCTCGGCAAGGCGGTGGAGGGCTTCACGCAGAAGAGCCCGCTGTTCCAGAGTGTCCTGGGCCGCTTCGGCGTGAACGTCCAGCGGGAGAACCGCCCCAACTGAGTGGGGGGCCGGGGGCAGACCAGGGGCCTGCCTCCCCGCTGAGCACAGACACGCAGGCTGGACGCAGTCTCCCGGCCCCTGCCCGACCGGGTGGGGTGGGGGCGAGTGGCGCACGCGCGCGCCGGAGTGAATGGGGGAGAGGATGACGCAGGAACCACTGGCCGGAGCGGGCGCACCGGGAATCGAGACGGGCGGGACGTTCGAGGTGCTGCGCCGCCGCCTGGACGCGCTGGGCGCGCAGGTCCGAGCGGCCGCCGAGGGCCTGAACGCCGCGCGGATCGCGGAGTACGGCGACAGCCGCCTGAGTCTGCTGGGCCGCGCCCACATCCGCACCGCGCAGGCCAGCGTGGGCCGGGATCTGGTGCAGGTCGGGGACGTGATGCTGTTCGGCTTCAACGTCATGCACGGCCTGAAGGCCCGCACGGAGCTGGCGGACGTGTTCGCGCTGTACCGCCTGACGCATGACCGTGACGCCTTCGACGTGCAGCCCGCCGCGCTGGAGGAGTCGTTCCTAACCGATCCGGCGTTCGTGCGGGACTTCGAGGAACTGTACGCGTACTACCGGCACGCGCGGCTGCTGCAGCTGGAGATCCGCGGCGGGCGGCTGCTCGCGGCCTTCCAGATCGGAGAGCGCCTGACTGACAGGCGGGTGTTCCGCTGGGACCTCACGCCGGACGGCGCACGCTACCTCGACGCACGCGGCGAACGGGACCTCAGCCCGCTGCCGCCCTTCGATTTCGAGTGGACCCGCGCCGGGCGCGACCAGGAGGTCAGCGGGCGCTTCCCGCACCTGAACATCCTGGACACGCTGTTCGTGGAGACGGCGGGCGGCACGTTGACCGTGAAGGTCGAGAACAACACCGAGACTGGTGAAGGCATCTACAGCGAGCCGGTCGAGGAGCGCACGCAGGGGCTGGACGACGCCACCTTCGAGTTCGCGCGGGTGGGCCGATTGATCCTGCTGCGCGTCCTGCCGTACCGCGAGAAGACGCAGCGCGGCCTGATCTTCGACACGCTGACCGGGCGGGTCACGCGCGAGGACGCGATCACGCGCGGCTGCATGCAGCTGCCCGAGGATCACGGGATCGTCTTCCCCGGCGGGTACTACCTGCCGGGCGGCGAGCACCGCGCCTTCGAGGGTTTCACGCCCGGCATGGCCCTGGACCGCGTCGTGCGCAGCCCGAACGGTGAGGACGTGCTGTTCGTCTTCTACGATCAGGACTCGGGCCGCAGCGCTTTGTTGGTGTACAACCTGATCCGCCGCGAGGTGCAGACACCCATCAGCGCCCACGGGGACGCCGCGCTGCCCGACGGGCGCATGGTGCTGTTCCAGGCGGAGGCTGAGCCCACCCAGGTGCACGCGGTGCAGGTGTGGCAGACGCCCTTCACGAGTGACGTGTTCGCCGCGCAGCGCCCGCCCGGCACGTCGTTCCTGGGGCGGCTGGGGAACGCGGAACTCGTGCGGGGCGTGTCGAACCTGCTCGCCCTGGCCCGGGCCGCGCAGACGCCGGAGGTCACGGCCGCGCAGTACGCCGCGCTGGCCGAACAGGCCCGCCGCCTGCCCGACACGCACCACTGGCTCGACGACGATCACACGGGCGGGGCGCGCACGCTGCTGCGCGACGTTACCGCCGCAGCCGAGGCGGTGCTCGACGAGTTCGAGAAGGTGCAGGCCCTGCGCGCCCAGGCGGCGCAGACCCTCGCGGACGTGCAGGGCGCGGTCCGGCGCCGCCTGACCACCCTCGACCCGGAGGGGTGGCGCACCCTGCCGGACTTCGTGACCGCCCTGGCCGAACTGACGGCGCTACGCGCCCGGCTCCTGACTGTCCGGGACACCCGGTATATCGACCTGGGCGCCGTGGACGTACTGCTCGCGGACGTGCAGGCCGCGCATGCGCGGGTGGGCGGCGCGACCGGCTCGTACCTCGCGGACCCGGCGGCCCTGGCCCCGTTCCACGCGCAGCTCGACGCGCTGAACGCGCAGGTGGAGGCGGCGGGCACCACCCGCGACCTCGCCGCGGCGCTGGAGGGGCTGGGCACCCTGGCGACCCAACTCGACGTCCTGTCGGACCTGCTCGGCTCACTGCCCGCCGAGGACCCAGTGCAGCGCACCCAGGTCGTCGAGGGCGTCTCGGCGCTGTACGGCCGCCTGAACGGCGTGCGCGCCCGCGCCGAGGGCCAGCGCCGCAGCCTGGGAAGCGGGGAACTCACCGCGCGTTTCGCGGCGCAGCTGGCGCTACTCGCGCAGACGGTGACGGGCGCGCTAGGCGCCGCCGACACGCCCGGGAAGGCCGAGGAGGGCCTGTCCCGCGCGCTGCTGGCCCTGGAAGAGCTGGAAGGGCAATTCGGGGAGCACGAGGCGTTCCTGCCGGACATCCTCGCGCGCCGCGAAGAGACCGTGGAAGCCTTCGAGTCGCGCCGTCAGGTGCTGCTCGACGAGCGCCAGCGCCGCGCGCAGGGCGTCGCCGACGCCGCCGACCGCATCCTCTCGGGCCTCCCGGCCCGCGCCGCGCGCCTGACCGATCAGGACGCCCTGAACGGCTTCTTCGCCGGGGACGCGCTCGTGCTGAAACTGCGCGACCTCACCCAGAAACTGATCGAGCTGGGCGACAGCGTCCGCGCCGGGGACATTGAGGCCCGCCTGAAGGCCGCGCGTGATCAGGCGCTGCGGACCCTTCGCGACCGCGCCGACCTCGAAGGGGACGGCGGCGCGCTGATCCGCCTGGGCCGCCACCGCTTCAGCGTGAACACCCAGACGCTGGACCTGACGCTGCTGCCGCGCGGCGATCACCTCGCGCTGCACCTGACCGGCACGCAGTTCATGGAACCGCTGCGCGACCCGGCGCTCGACGCGGGCCGCGCGTACTGGGACGTGACGCTGGAGAGCGAATCCCCGGCCCTGTCCCGCGCGGAATTCCTGGCCGGGGAGGTCCTGGCCGCCGCGCGGGCGGAACAGGAGGGCCTGACCCTGGACGCGCTGCGCGGCATGACCGATGCGCAGCGCGCCGGAGCGGTCGCCACGTTCGCCGCCGCCCGCTATCGCCAGGGCTTCCAGCGCGGCGTGCACGACCACGACGCTGCGCTGATCCTGAACGCGTTGCTGCCGCTGCTGGACGCCGCCGGCCCGCTCGTCGCCCCGCCGGGGGCGCGCGCGCTGGCCGCCGCGTTCTGGGCGCAGGCCGACGCGACCTGGACGGCGCGCCTGTCCTCCGCACGGGCGGTGCAGGCGCTGCTGGGCAGTGGCGCGGCCCTCGCGGACGCCCGCACGGCCCTGGAGGGCGCGCTGCGCGAGTTCCTGACCCGCGTGCCCCTTCCTGTGCCCGACGCCGTGATCCCGGAGGCCGCCGCGTTCCTGACCGAGGCCGCACCGGACGTGGGCGGCGCCTTCCCGTTCACGCAGGCCGCCGCCGACCTGAACGCGGCGCTGGACTGGCAGCTGCGCGCCGCCGGGCACCACGACGCCCTGCGCGTCAGCCTGGACGCCCTGCGGGACGACCCGGTCCAGGCGTGGACGCTTACGCGCGCGTGGCTGGACGCCCTGACCGGCCGGGACGACGCCCGCGCCCTGGCGCGCTTCGTGCCAGAAGCGGTAGCGCTGCGCCTGTATGGGGACGCCCTGCGCGCCCAGCCGCGCCCCGTCACGCTGGACACGACCGTCACCGGCCTCCTGAGCGACCACCCGCGCCTCCAGGGCGGTACGCTGCACCTCCAAGCGGACGACCTGCTCGCCCGGCTCGCCGCGCACGCCCTCACCTTCCTGCCGGGCCTGCAGGCCTTCCAGGCGCAGCGGCAGGCGGTCCTGACCCGCGAACGGGCGCGGCTGCGCCTCGCGGAATTCCAGCCGCGCCCGCTGACGTCCTTCGTGCGCAACCGCCTGATCACCGACGTGTACCTCCCGCTGATCGGGGACAACCTCGCCAAGCAGATCGGCGCGGCCGGGGACGGCAAACGCAGCGACCTGATGGGCCTGCTGCTGCTCATCTCCCCGCCCGGCTACGGCAAGACCACCCTGATGGAGTACGTCGCGCACCGCCTGGGGCTCGTGTTCGTGCGCGTGAACGGCCCCAGCCTGGGCCACGCTGTCCGCTCCCTCGACCCGGCGCAGGCGCCGGACGCCGCCAGCCGGCAGGAACTGGAGAAACTCAACCTCGCGCTGGAGATGGGCGGGAACGTCATGCTGTACGTGGACGACATCCAGCACACCCACCCGGAATTCCTGCAGAAGTTCATCGCCCTGACCGACGGCACCCGCCGCATTGAGGGCGTCTGGAACGGCGAGCCGCGCACCTACGACCTGCGCGGCCGGAGATTTGCGGTCGTCATGGCCGGCAACCCCTACACCGAGACCGGCGAGGTGTTCCGCATTCCCGACATGCTCGCCAACCGCGCCGACGTGTACAACCTCGGGGACGTGCTGGGCGGCATGCAGGACGCCTTCCTGCTCTCGTACGTGGAGAACAGCCTCACGAGTAGCGCGGTGCTGGCGCCGCTGGCCGGGCGGGACCTGGCCGACATTCCGAAACTCGTCGCGCGCGCCCAGGGGCACGAGGATCCCGGCGAGCTGTCGCACCCGTACAGCGAGGCAGAACTCATGGAGATCCTCGCCACGCTGCGCCTGCTGCTGCGCGCCCGCGACACGCTGGCCCGCGTGAACGCCGCGTACATCGCCAGCGCCGCCCAGGCCGACCGCGACCGGACCGAGCCGCCCTTCAAGCTCCAGGGCAGCTACCGCAACATGAACAAGATCGCCGAGAAGCTCAGCCCCGTCATGAACGACGCCGAACTCGACGGCGTGATCAGCGACCACTACCGCGGCGAGGCGCAGCTCCTCACGACCGGCGCCGAGGAGAACCTCCTGAAACTCGCCGAACTTCGCGGCACCCTGAGCGCCGAGCAGGCCGCGCGCTGGGCGCAGATCCGCGAGAACTCCGCCCGCGAACGCCGTATGGGCGCCGCCGACGGCGATACTGGCGCGCGCATGGTGGCGCAACTGGCAGACATCGCGGGCGGCCTGGACCGCCTGAGCCTGCCCCAGACCGTTCCTGCCCCCCAGTCGCTGCCGCCTGCGCCGCCCGCCGAGCCGCTGGCCGCGCAGCTCGAACCCCTGCTGTCCCCGCTGCTCGCCGCGCTGCGCGACCGCCCTGGGCCCGCCACCCAGGCGGAGATTCCCGATCCGCTGGCCGAGGTTGTCACGCCCCTGATCACCGCGCTGGCCAGTGTCGTGCAGGGCCAGCAGGCCACGAACGCTGCCGTGCAGGATCTGGCCGAGGTCATCCGGCGCCGCCAGACCGTGGTCCGGACTTCCGCGCCGCCGCCCGCTTCCGCCGGTCGACCAGAGGACCGCTGAGTCCGGGTAGCAATCTGGGGGCTGGGCGCAGGCGGTCAGGCTGCACGCTTCTTGGCGTGGTCCGGCCGTGCCGTGACACACGAACTCCCGCCACTGGGGCGGGAGTCGGGCCGGGCAGGAGGGTTTAGCGGGTGTACAGCAGGCGGTTGGGGCTGCCGTTGACGCCGCTGACGACGTTGGTGGTGGCGCTGCTGAGGATGGCGCTGGTCACGGCGCTGGTGGTGCTGTTCCCGGCGGCGAGGCGCAGCACGGCGGCACCCACGACGTGCGGGGTGGCCATGCTGGTGCCGCTGATGGTGTTGGTGGCGGTGTCGCTGGTGTTCCACGCGCTGGTGATGTTGCTGCCGGGGGCGAAGATGTCCACGCAGCTGCCGTAGTTGCTGAAGCTGCTGCGGGCGTCGCTGCTGGTGGTGCTGGCGACGGTGATGGCGCTGGCGGCACTGGCAGGGGAGACGTTGCAGGCGTTCTGGTTCTCGTTGCCGGCGGCGACGATCATCACGAGGTTCTTGCTGGCGGCGCTGTTCACGGCGTCGTTCACGGCCTGGCTGAAGCCGCCGCCGAGGCTCATGTTCGCGGCGGCCTTGCCGGTGCCCTTGTTGCTCACGGCCCAGTTCACGCCGGCGATCACGCCGGAGTTGCTGCCCGAGCCCTGGCAGTTCAGGACCTTCACGGCGACCAGGGTGACGCCCTTGGCGACGCCGTAGGTGCTGCCGCCGACGGTGCCCGCGACGTGCGTGCCGTGGCCCTGGCAGTCGGTGTTCTGGCCGTCACCGGTGGTGTTGGTGCCCCAGATGGCGCGCCCGCCGAACTGGCTGTGCGTGGTGCGGATGCCGGTGTCGATGATGTACGCCTTGATCCCGCTGCCGGTGTAGTCGTAGGTGTACGTGCCGCTCAGGGGGAGGTTGCGCTGGTCGATGCGGTCGAGGCCCCAGGTGGCGCCGCTCTGGGTGGCAGTCATGTGCATCATGGCGTCCTGCTCGATGTACTTGACGCGCGGATCATTCTGGAGTTTGGTGACGTTCTGCCCGCTGAGTTTGGCGGCGAACCCATTGAGGACCTGGCCGTACACGTGCTGGATCTGCACGCCCTGCGGATCGAGGCCCAGGGCGCCGATCATGTTGCTCTGTGCGGTGAAGTCAGTCTGCACGTCGTCCTTGAAGACGACGACGTACTGGCCGGGGATCGCCTCGGGGTTGCTGGTGCCCAGGATCGGGGCGCCCGCGGCGGCCTGGGGGGCGGCGGTCTGTTGACCGCAGGAGGCGAGGAGCAGGCTGAGCGCGAGGGGAATGAGAAGGGGACGTGCGTTCATGTGAGCCTCCGGTGGTTGCCTCGGGGGTGTGATGGGGACGCGTGGACACGACCCGTGTGGGCGGTGGCGTCGGGTGAAGTTGTGAGGAACCTCCGGCATCATACGGACCTGATCGGGCCGGGCAGATGAGAGCGCGCAGCGCGTCTGCGTGCGGGGTTTAAAAGTTGACCCAAACAGTCGTTTGGTTGCGTGCCTGTCAGGCTTCTGTCATGTCCCGTTATACCGAACGCTTTAAGATTGACGGATCAGCGAGCGAGTGATGCTCATAAAACTCATTTTCTTCGCTTCGGCTTCTGGCGGTCACCCGTGAATCCCTGGGCGGCACGGTACGCCTCAACGCGCTCCTCGCTCAGCTGCCCGCGCGACACCGCGCGCTGCACCGCGCAGCCCGGCTCATTCCCATGCGTGCACTTGCGGAAACGGCACTCCGCCGCCAGCGCCTCGATGTCCTCGAAGCCGCCCGCTTCCCCCTCGCGCCACACCTCAATGTCCCTCAGCCCTGGATTGTCCACCAGCACGCCCCCGCCCGGCAGGCGGTACAGGGTCCGCGCCGTGGTCGTGTGCCGCCCCTCCCGGGTGGCCCCCACCTCGCCCGTCTGCGCCACCTCTCGGCCCAGCAGGGCGTTCGTCAGGGTGCTCTTGCCCATCCCGGACGACCCGATCAGCGCCGCCGTTTCACCCGGGCCGATCAGCTCCCGCACCTCGGCCACCCCTTCGCCCACCGTGGCGCGCAGCGGCAGCACCGCCACCGCCGGGTCCAGCGCCCGCAACTGCGCCAGCACCGCCTCCGGCTTGCGGGTGAGGTCCACCTTGTTCAGCAGCAGCGCCGCCCGCGCCCCCCCCACCCGCACCGCCTCCAGATACCGCGAGAGCCGCGCTTCATCAATGTCCCCGTCCGGGGCGGTCATGACCAGCACCACGTCCACGTTCGCGCTCAGCACCTGCATCCCGGCCTGCACGGCCCGCGCCAGCTGCGTGCGGCGCGGCAGCACCGCGTGCACCCGCAGCGGCGCGTCCGGCACGGCCTCCGCCATCACCCAGTCCCCCACCACCGGCGTCACGTCCGCCTGCCGGAGCGTCCCGGCGAACACCGCCTCCAGCGCCCCGCCCTCCGTCCAGAGGGTCGCCGTGTTGCGCCCCACGCCCGCCACCCGCCCCGGCTGCAGCTCCACCCCGGGGGCAGCGGCGCGCACGGCCTGCGCCGCCTGCTCGAACTCGGGCGTCCAGCCGATCTCAGCCAGATTCAACGGGCACCCCGGGGGGCGCACTCGGCAGCGGGGAGCGCAGCAGTCATGCGGCCCAGGGTAGCCGCTGCGCTGCCCGCGTGCACAGTCGGTTGGCACACGGTCCAGACCCTGACCATCCGGCCAGGCGCCCACCCCGCCCTCCGGTGGGCGCCACAGCGCGGCGCGGTGCGGCATCCTGTAACGCGTGAGGTTCGACGCACCACGCCCATCCGTACCCGACGAGAAACTCAGCGCCCGTGAGCGGCTGCGTGACCTGCGCGCCACGCTGGCGCTGGTCTGGCAGGCCAGCCCACTGCACGCGGGCACGTACGCCGCCACCAGTCTCGCCGGGAGCGCCCTGCCCGCCGCGAACCTGTACGTGGGTAAGCTGCTGCTCGACGAGGTCGCCCGCGCCGCGCAGGGCCAGGTCACGTACCGCGCGCTGCTGACCCTGCTGGCCGTGCAGGTCACGCTGGTCGTCGTGGGCAACCTGATCAGCACCGTGCAGAACGCCTCGCAGCAGCTGCTCGGGGACAGCCTCCAGCACTCGGTCAGCCGCCGCATCCTGGACAAGGCCACCACCCTCAGTGTCGAGGCCTTCGAGAACGCCGACACGTACGACCGACTGCAGCAGGCGTGGCGTGAGGTCGGCTCCCGGCCCCTGGGCGTCGCCACGCAGCTCGTGTCCCTGGCCGGCGCGGTGGTCACGCTGGGCTCGGTGGGCGCCCTGATGACCACCCTGGGCCCCTGGGTACTGCCGCTGGTGATCCTGGCCAGTATTCCCGGCGTGATCGTCAGCAACCGCTTCGGCGTGGAAGGCTACCGCATGCTGCGCCGCCAGACACACGACTCCCGCGTGCAGAACTACCTGGGCAGCCTGCTGACCAGTGACGCGCTGGTCAAGGAGGTGCGCCTCTTCGGCTTCGAGGGGTACCTGCTGGGCCGCTGGCGCGACTACTACCTGGGCTTCCGCCGCCAGCTGGTCACGCTCGTGCAGCGCCGCTCCGCGTGGGGCTTCGGCGCTGGCCTGCTGAGCGCCCTGCTGATCGGCTTGGCCAGCGCCCTGATCCTGCGCCGCGCCGCCGCCGGGCAGATCAGCGTGGGGGACTTCAGCGTGTTCGTGCTGGGCATCACGCAGGTGCAGGGCACCGTCAGCAGCCTCCTGAACGGCTTTTCCGCCATCTACCAGAGCCTGCTGTACATGCGCAACCTCTTCGCGTTCCTGGAACTCCCCACCCGCGACCTGGACGCCGGGGAAACCTGGACCGGCCCCATCCACACCATCGAGTTCCGGGACGTCAGCTTCCGCTACCCCCTGACCGAACGGGACGTGCTGCGCGGCGTGAACTTCACCGTCCGGCGCGGCCAGGCCCTGGCCCTGGTGGGCGAGAACGGCGCGGGCAAGACCACCATCGTCAAGCTCCTGACGCTGCTGTTCGCGCCCACCGGCGGGCAGATCCTCCTGAACGGCATGGACGCCGCGCGCTTCAGCCCCCGCAGCGTGCAGAAGGAGATGAGCATCATCTTCCAGGACTTCGGGCAGTACCAGATGACCGCCCGCGACAACGTCGCCCTGGCCGAGGTGGACCGCCTGACTGACACGGCGGGCGTCGAGACCGCCGCCGAGCGCGCCGGGGCCGCCTTCGTCGAGACGCTCCCGCAAGGCCTGGACACGCCCCTGGGCCGCCTGTTTCAGGGCGGACGGCAGCTCTCCGGCGGGCAGTGGCAGCGCCTCGCCCTAGCCCGCCTGTACTTCCGGGACGCGTCCGTCCTCGTCTTCGACGAACCCACCGCCGCCCTTGACGCCCGCGCCGAATTCGAGACCATCCAGGCCCTGCGCGAACAGACCCGCGAGCGCATCACCCTGCTGATCTCCCACCGCTTCTCCACCGTGCGCCTCGCCGACCAGATCGTCGTCCTCAGCGGCGGTGAGATCGTCGAGAGCGGCAGCCACGAGGACCTCATGGCCCTCGGGGGCCGCTACGCCACCCTGTATGACCTCCAGGCCCGCGGGTACGCCTGACCGGGCCCCGGTCCGAGGCGAGCCCACAGTTCACCCCCGCTCCTACGTGGGCAGCGGCACCTCGGTACTCACGTGCAGCCCGCCGCCAGCGCGTTTCGCGCGGTACATGGCCCGGTCCGCCAGGTGCAGCAGCCCGTCCGGTGACAGGGACTGCCGCGGCGCCACCGCGACCCCCAGGCTGGCCCGGATCGGCACGGGCGTGCCCTCCAACTCGAACGGCGCGCCCAGCACCTGACGCAGCCGGCCGTGCAGATCCGCCTCCAGCGTGCCAGGATCCAGCCAGTCGGTGAGCAGCAGGGTGAACTCGTCCCCACCCACGCGCGCCACGAGGTCCGACGCGCGGAACGCCAGGTTCAGCCGGCGTCCCACCTCGATCAGCAGCGCGTCCCCACCCGCATGCCCGAACGTGTCGTTCACGCCCTTGAAACCGTCCAGGTCCAGAATTCCGACGGCCAGGGACGACCGCGACCTCGGCAGGCCGTGCAGTTCCCGCTGCAACTGATCCATGAACACCGACCGGTTGGGCAGACCGGTCAGCGGGTCCCGCCACGCCTGGAACTGCAGGCGCTGCTGATCCCGCGTGTGCATCAGCAGCAGGGTCGTGAGGCCCACCACGTCCTGCAGCGCGCCGGGCACGTCCAGGTCCGCCGGACCCTCGATCACGAGCACGCCCAGCAGCGCGTCCTCGTCCGTCGCCGTGACCGGCAGCGCCCAGCCGCCCTCCGGTCCAGGCACGAACCGTGCGGGTGCGTCACCGCTGCGCAGGACGGAATGATCCACCCGCACGTCCAGCGCCCCCAGGTGCGGCCACCTGAGCAGGTGTGGTCCGGTCAGCAGGTGCCCGCGAACACCCGGCAGGGTCGCCTCGATCAGGTCCTGAAGGTCTCGCAGCACTTCCGGATGCGCGCGGGATTCCACGAAGCGGTGCAGCACCCGGTGCCTCGCCCGGTCCACCTGCTCCCGTCGCCGCTCCAGGCTGGCGTCCCGGACCGTGACGGTGAACCCGTCCGCGCCGGGCGCGCACTCCAGCGCCAGGGTGCGCCCGGCGTGCTTAGCAGTCAGGTTGGTCGGGACCCGGTTCTGCCTGGCCAGGTGCAGCACTGCACTGAGGGGAGACGAGGCGTCCTCCAGGGGGCCGCCCTGCACGCCCAGCAGCTCACGGGCGGCCGGATTCAGAAAGTCCACCGTCCAGCCCGCCACTTCAGGCCGGGCGAAGAGCAGGCCGTGGCCGGTGCTGTCCAGAACCGCCTGCATCCGCTGCCGTTGCAGCGCCAGCTGCCCGCGCAGGGCGTGCTCGTGGACGCACTCGAGAATCTGCTCGTGCAGCAGGCCCCCCGGCAGGCCGCCCTTGTACAGCAGCCGGGACGCTCCGGCGCGCATGACGTGAGCGGCGACCGTCTGCTCCGCGGAGCCTGTGATCACCAGCACCGGGACCTGCGGGCGGTACTGCTCCAGGAATTCCAGGCCCGTCATGTCTGGCAGGTAATAGTCCAGCAGCACGCAGTCCGGCTGGAATTCATCCAGCAGGCGGGCGCCGACCTCGCCCAGTTCCGCGTGGTGACAGCAGATGCCCCGGTTGATCTGGGCCAGCTGGTGCACGTAATGCCCGGCGTCTTCTGGGGAGTCGTCGATGATCAGGATGCGCAGTGGGTCACGGGCGGACCCGGGGCCTGTATCCATCCGGAGTGCCGCCATGCCGCATCGTACTGACCGGCTGGTCGTTCCGTGGCTGAAACCATGCACCCGGTCCAACCGGATGGGAAGAGCGGGCGATGATGTCCGGTGCAGACGCGGTTCCCAGGGCAGGCTGGCGGCTTCACGCATTGTTCATGGATCGGCGGATGAGGGCAGATGTGGTCCGGCAGAGAGGAGACCGTGAAGGGGGACGCCAATCAGGCAACGGTTTCAGGCGCGCGCAGGACAGAGAGGCAGGACCAGTCACCAGCTTCTACACCGCAGGGGTCCTGCCAGCTGACCCTTGCGTCAGTTGAAGGTTCACTGGGCGTCCCCTGAAGGTCCGCTCCATGCTCTCTGAACGCCGCTGTCATCAGCATTCAGGCCGGGGCGGGCAGACTGTCGGCATGACCCTGATCCTCGCCCTGTCCGCCATCGCACTCCCCCTGATCACCCTGCCTGTCCTGTACCCCAACCGCGACCAGAGCGCCGAATGATCCCCAACCAGACTCAGCAGCGGGGCACCTGATTTCAAGGTGCCCCGCTCGCATGTGGGGAGAAGGGAGCCGCGGGTCAGCGGGTCAGGGCGTAGGGGATCACATGGGGCCGCCCGGTGTCCGGGTCGGGCAGCAGATGCGCGCGCAGGCCGAACACGTCACGCAGCAGGTCATGGGTCAGCACGTCGCCCGCCGGGCCGTGCGCGTAGACGTCCCCGCCGCGCATGGCGATCAGGCGGTCGCTGTAGCGCACCGCCTGATTCAGGTCGTGCAGGACCATCACGACCGTCTTGCCCTGCTCGCGGTTCAGGCGCTGCGCGAGGTGCAGCACCTCCAGCTGGTGAGACGGGTCGAGGTACGTGGTGGGCTCGTCAAGCAACAAAATGTCGGTCTGCTGCGCGAGGCTCATGGCGATCCACGCGCGCTGCCGCTGCCCGCCGCTCAGGGCTTCAAGTGGCCGGGTGGCGAAGACCCGCATGCCCGTCTGGTCCAGGGCCCACTGCACGGCCTCGCGGTCCTCGGGGCGGCGGACCGGGAAGCGGCCCTGGTGCGGGTGCCGCCCGAACCACACGAGGTCCTCCACGCTCAGGCCCTCGGGCGCCGTGGGGCCCTGCGGGAGGATGGCGAGGCGCCGGGCGATCTCACGGCTGGGCAGGGCGTGCAGCGCCTGCCCGTACAGTTCGATGTGCCCCGCGCCACTGGGCAGCAGCCGCGCCAGGGCGCGCAGCAGCGTACTCTTCCCGCAGCCGTTCGGGCCGATGATGGACGTGACCTGCCCGCCCGCAACGCTTAGGTTGAGGTCGGGGATGATCACGTTCTGGCCGTAGGCGAGTTTCAGCGCGTGCGTACTCAGCGGTTCTGGGGTGGGGGGTGTGGGCGCGTGCGGCCCGGAGGTGTGGGGGTCGGTCATGCGGACTTCCTCAGCAGGTACAGGAAATACGGGGCGCCAACCAGGGTCGTGAAGATCCCGGCGGGCACCTCCAGGGGGGGCAGCAGCGCGCGGCCCAGCGTGTCGGCCGCCAGGACGAGCAGGGCGCCCAGCAGCATACTGACCGGCAGCGTGCGGGCGTGCCGGGCGCCGACAAGCAGCCGCGCGAGGTGCGGGGCGAGCAGGCCCACGAAACCCAGGATGCCCGCGCCGGTCACCGCGGCGCCCGCCAGGGCCACGCCGACCGCCAGGGCCAGCAGCCGCGCCGGGTTGACGCGCTGCCCGAGGGCGGTGGCGACGTCCTCGCCAAGGTTTAGGACGTCCAGCGTGCGGCTCAGGAGCAGCGCGCCGGGCAGCAGGAGCAGCGCCCAGGGCAGCACGCGAGTCAGGCGGGTGATGTCCGCGCCGTACACGGTGCCCGTCAGGAAGCTCAGGGCGCTGCCCAGCCCGTCCGGGGCGCGCACGAGCACCAGCTGCTGCGCGGCGCCCAGCGCGGACGCGACCGCCACGCCGATCAGCGCGAGCCGCACCGGGTGCAGCGCCCCGCCGCGTTCACGCGACAGCAGCAGCACCAGCCCGAAGCCGCCCCACGCACCCGCCAGCGCCGCCCACGGCAGGCCCCCGGCGGGCGCGCCGGGCCAGGCGAGCAGAAACACCGTGGCCGCCAGTCCCGCCCCGGCCCCTACCCCGATCAGGTCCGGGGAGGCCAGCGGGTTGCGGATCACGCCCTGCATGATCGTGCCGCTCGCGGCGAACATCGCGCCGCACAGCATCGCCACCCCGATCCGCGGGGCGCGCAGGTCCAGCACCAGCTGCCGCGTCAGGGCGTCCCCACCGCCCGTCAGGGCCGCCAGCACGTCTCGCGCAGGCGTGGGCACCGCACCCAGCCCCAGGGCCAGGACCGCCAGGACCGCGCACAGCGCCAGCAGCGCCGCGCCGACCAGCAGGGCGCGGCGGACGGTGAACCGCGCGGGCGGGGCCAGGGTGGTCACGGCTGGTACTTGAAGGTGCCGCTGGGCGCCCCGTCCTGCAGGAAGCGGCTCTCGATGGTCTGCGCGATCATCAGTTTCAGCGCGGTCGGGCCGCGCCCGCGCGTCCAGTCGTCGCGGTTGAATTCGTACACCCGGCCGCGCTTCACGGCGGGCAGCTTCTGCCACAGCGGGTTCTTCGCCCATGCGGCGGTCACGGGCGTCTCGTCCGGCGCGGTGAACAGCACCAGCGTCTGCGGTTGCAGCGCCACGAAGCCCTCCAGGCTCAGTTCGTACTGCGTCTGGCCGTCCTTGACGGGCAGCTGGTTCCTGCGGCCCACCGCTTCCAGGAAGCTGCCCGCGAAGCTCCCGGCGGTGTGCGCCGTGAACGACGTCGGCGTGACTACGCCCGCCACGAACGCGGGGGCGTTCTTCTTCGTGAAGGCGCGCGCCTTGGCGATCAGGCTCTTCTGATCCGCGAGGAGCTGCTTCGCGGCAGCCTCACGGCCCACCAGGCGGCCGATCAGGAGCGTCTGCTCGTTCAGCTGGTCCAGGTCCGCGCGGCGGCTGGGGAACGCGGCGGTGGGCGCCACGCGGCCCAGAGCGGGTACGGTGTCCTTGTGCACCAGACTGTCGGCCAGGATCAGGTCCGGGCGCAGCGCCGCGATGCCTTCCAGGCTGGGCTGGGCGCGGCTGCCGGTTGTGACGACGCCGCCCACCCTGGGTTTCAGGTAGGGGGGCGCGCCGCGGTCCCCGCCCTGCGTGCCCAGCGCCGCGCCGACGGGCTTCACGCCCAGCGCGAGCAGTGTGTCCACGAACGAGTATTCCAGCGCCACGACCCGCTTGGCGGGTGCGAGCAGGGTCAGGGTGCCGCGGTCATGCTGCACAGTGACCGGGACCGCCAGGGCAGGCGCGGCGAGGAGCGAGGTCAGGGCCAGGAACGTCAGGGTGGTGCGGTGAGTCATGAACATCTCCGTGTCAGCGGCGCCCGATGCGGCGGGCGAGCAGGATGAAAAAGGGTGAACCGGCGGCGGCGACCAGGATGCCGACCGGGGTCTCGGCGGGCCGGTCGATCACGCGGGCCGCCACGTCGGCCAGGGGCAGGAACGCCGCGCCCAGCAGCGCAGAGAGCGGCAGCGAGACGCGGTGGTCCGCGCCGCCCAGCGCGCGCGCTGCGTGGGGGATGATCAGGCCCACGAAACCCACCGGGCCGACCACGCTGACCGACCCGGCGGCCAGGAGGACGCCCAGGCCCGTGATCAGGGTGCGGTCGCGTTCCGTGCGGGCGCCCAGGCTGCGCGCGACGTCCTCACCCAGGGTCAGGACGTTTACGCGTGACGCGAGTATCAGCGCACCGATCAGCCCCGCGAGTAGCCACGGCGCGACCTGCCCCAGCTGCTCCCAGGTGCGGCCTGCCAGCGAGCCGGACAGGGCGAACAGGGCGCCCTGCGCGCGGTCCTCGAACAGCAGTTGCAGCGCGCGGGTCGCGGCGCCCGCCAGGGACGCCACGGCCACGCCCGCCAGCGCCAGTCGCAGCGGCGTGACGCCGATGGAGCGGGCCGCGCCGTAGGCCGCCAGCGCCGCGAGGCCCCCGCCCAGGAACGCCGCCGGGACGAACGCGGCCGCAGGGGCCGTGGGCAGGAACACCACCAGAATCAGGATGGCCAGCGCGCCCCCGGCCTCCACGCCCAGGATGCCCGGGTCAGCCAGCGGGTTGCGGGTCACGCCCTGAAGCAGCAGGCCCGAGACGGCCAGCGCCGCCCCGGCGAGCAGGGCGATCAGGGTGCGGGGCAGCCGCAGCGTGTGAATGACCAGGCTGTTCACGCTGTCGTCCGGGTGTAGCAGCAGCCGCGCCGTGTCGGTCAGCGGAATGTCGGTGGCGCCCAGCGCCAGCGAGAGCAGGCCCGCCAGCAGCGCGGCCAGCAGCGCCCCCGGGAGGAGCAGGAGGCGGGCTGGCGGTGGGCGGGTCACGGGGTGCTCCGGCGCGGTCGGTGGTCGGGGGCGGCGTCGGGCACGGGGGTGATTCTGGCCCGGGTGGCGAAACGGAATGCGGCGCCGCTCACAGTACCTGCGTGTCTGGCGCGGTGACGGAGCCCGTATGAACCGGTCCCAGGCGGTACTGCCGGACGGGCGCGCGGTCCGGCTTGTGGCTGGAACCGGGCAGGACCAGCGGCTCGGCGTCCGTGACAGCGGCGCGGTACGTCTGCGTCTGCCCGGCGGCCGTGACAGTCAGGGTGACGGTGTCGCCGTCCAGGTGGGCTTCCCGCTCGGCGTTCAGCCAGTCCCAGCCGTGCTGCACCAGCAGCGCCCGGTCGAGCACCTGCGCGCGGGCGGGCAGGCCCGCGAAGCCGCGCAGGTGCCCGGCGACCTCAGCGGGGCTCACCTCGCGCCGCGCGACCTGCACGGCCAGCGTGGGCGTCAGGTGCGCCCACAGCAGGCCCGAGGGCAACTCCACGGCGGTGGCGGCGAAGCGGTGCCCGCCGAAATGCCCGGTGCGCCACGCCCGCTCGCCCGCGCTGCGCAGCGCCGCGTGCACCGGCACGCCGTAGCGGCCGCACGCGGCGTCCACGGTGCCGTGCGTGCAGACGTGCAGGTCCGCGCCGCGCTCCGGGGCTGCGACGGGCTGCCAGTCCCGCAACCGCGCCGGCTCGATCAGCGTGTCGTGCAGCCCGCGCGCCCACTCGGTCTGCGGCAGGTCAGTGGCGTAATCCTGCCGCCGGTACCCGCCGGGGCCGCGCACGTAGTGCCGCACGCGCAGCGGCGCGCCGGGCGTCTGCGGGGCGCTCATGAGCAGGCCGAAACCCGCGCCGCTCGCCTCGACCTTCTCGCGCAGCGCGGCAAACACCGCCGACTGCGCGGGCGTCCAGGTGTCCACGCTGCGCAGCTGCGCCCAGACGGGCACGTCCAGTTCCAAGACCGTCACCTCCGCCCAGTGGGGCGCGGTGCCGATGGGGTCCTCTCCGGCCGCGCGGGACACGTCGGCGCACAGGGTGACGCTGGTGCGGGTCATGATCAGGGCCGCCTGAGCAGCGCGCCCTGCAGTTCCTGCGCCAGCGTCAGGGCGCTGAGCGGCCCGCCGAAGGTCCAGGTGCGCTCGTTCAGGGCCTGCGCCCGCCCGGCCTTCACGAACGGCAGCGCCTGCCACAGCGGGCGCGTGCTGGGCGCGGCGAACACGTCGTCCTCGCGCTGCGCGACGTACAGGAAGTGCCGGGTGTTCAGGGTGCTCAGCGCCTCCAGGCTCACCTCGCTGAAGCCGTAGGGTTGGTTGGCCGCGGCCCAGCCGTTCGTGAGGCCCACCGCGCCCAGGATCTCGCTGACCATGCTGTTGCGGGTGAACAGGCGCAGCGTGGCGCTGCCCGTGCGGGCGGTGTACGCCTGCGCGACCACCACGCGGTCCCCGGCCAGCCCCTGGGCCTTGAGGGCCTGACGCACGCGGGCCAGGCGCGCGTCGAGGTTGGTCAGCACCTGCCGGGCGGTGCCCTCGCGCCGCAGGACGCGGGCCATGGTCGTGAACGTCTGGCGCATCTCGCCCAGCTGGGACTCGCCGCCGTACGGATCGAACACCAGGGTGGGTGCAATGGCGCTCAGCTGCGCGTAGCTGCCCGCAGCCCGTAGTTTTGTCGTGATGATCAGGTCCGGTTTCAGCGCGCGGATCAGTTCCAGGCTGGGCTGCTGGCGCGTACCGACGTCCCGCACGCCCGCGCCCAGGCTGACCGGCACCCGCACCCACTCGCGGTACCCGGTCAGGTCGGCCGCGCCGACCGGCTGCACGCCCAGTGCCAGCAGGTTCTCGGTGTACGTCCATTCCAGGCTCACGACGCGTTTGGGCACGCCGGTCACGCAGGTCTGCCCGAGGGCGTGCGTGACGGTCTGCCCCGTGCAGGTGGCGGCGTGCGCTCCGCTCAGGGCACTCAGGAGCAGGGCGGTGAGCAGGCCCAGGGGTCGGGGGTTCACTTCACCTTCTCCAGAATCAGTTTCGTCAGGGCGGGACTGTCCCGCAGCGACACCAGCGGCCCGGCCCAGGGGCTGTTCGCCTCCTGGGTGTACACGACGGTCTGCCCCTTCAGGCGCTGCCCGACGGCGCTTTGCAGGAAGTCCTGCGCGCCGTTGTACTGCCCGCCGGGGGGGAAGACGATGACCAGCGTGTCCCTGCTCAGGGACAGCAGCGCCTCGTCACTCACGACGCCGCCGACGCCCAGGACGTTCGCGTCGCCCTTCAGGCCGTCCTTGAAGCCCAGGGCGCGCACGTCGTCAATCAGGCGGGTCTTCGTGTACAGGTACGTGCCGCCGCCCTTGAAGGGCGAGACGACCACAGCCTTGGGGTAGCGGCGGAACACCCCGGCCGCCTGGAGGGCGCGGGCACCGGCGCGGTTGGTGTCGGCCACCTGCTTGATGAGCTTCTCGGCCTGCTCCTGCTTCCCGAACACGCGGGCCAGGTCGCGCAGGCCTTTTTTCCAGTAGCCGCTGCCCTGTTCGCTGTACCCGACGGTGGGGGCGATGCGGCTGAGCTGCGGGTAGTTGCCGTTGCCCTGCCACGTGGCGCGGACGATCAGGTCGGGTTTCAGCGCGAGGATGGTTTCCAGGTTGGGCTGCGTCCAGTTGCCCACGAAGGTCGCGCCGCTCAGGTCGCCGCGCGCCAGAAAGGTCCCCTTGATGCGTTCGGGCTTGATCTTCCCGTCGGCGGTGAGATCACCGGGGCCCAGCAGGGCGCTGCCCACCCCCACCAGGCGGTTGCTGATGCCCAGCGCGTAGATCCAGCCCAGCGCTTCCTCATCCAGCGCGATGATCCGGGCCGGGTTCAGGGGGACGGTGGCGGTGCCCTCGTCGTGTTTCAGGGTGAGGGTGGGGCCCTGGGCGGCGAGGCCGAGGCTGGTGAGGGACAGGGCAGTCAGGAGTGTGCGGCGCAACATGCGGCCCACCCTAGTTAAGCCGAGCGGATTAGTCAAGTTTATACCCCGCCGGGGGTTCGGCTCACGTGTGAACTTTCTCATCGTGACGTCCACTGCGGCCAGCACACCATGACGCATGCTCGACCTTTCCCCTGACGCGGCGCAGCACCTGCGGAGGGCTGCCCGACTGAACGACTCCGAAGCCTTCACCCTGCGCGCTCAAGCCGCCGCCGCCCCCACCCAGGCCGTTCAGGACGCCATGATGGAACTCGCCGACCGTCACCTGCGCCTCGCCGTGCACCAGCGCCAGCTGGCCCGCGCCATGGACGACGCCCGGACCTCCGGACGGCACGGCGCCGAACTGTCCCGCAGCGCCTGAGCAGCGCGCCGCATCGCCGCCCCAGCGGACGCTGAGGCGGCGATGTTCACTGCCAGTGCTCCCAGATTGGACGGTCACTTCCCACTCCCAACCGGAACCCGGGTGCCCTGGAGGGACCCGGGCTCAGGTCACGACCAGCTGGTCCAGCGTGAAGTCCGCTGGGACCCGCAGCAGCGCCGCCTCCAGTGGCGCCAGAGACAGCGCAGGGGTCGCCCGGTCATGAACCGCGTCCACCACGCCGTCCACCTGCACGTGCACCGGCTGCGTCCCGAAATGAATCAGGTGCAGCAGCTTACCTCCCTTAATGTCACTGAGGGTCACGTCCAGGCCGTCCGGCAGGTCGGCGGTGGCCACGTCGGCCCCATGAAGAGCACCGCGCAGCAAGTCCGTCAGCGCCGCCGCGTCCGGCCGGGTGGACAGGTAATACGCGTGGCCCTGCCCGAAGGCGTGGCGGGTCACGGCGGGCTGGCCCGCGATGAAGTCCGTTTCGTACGTGGCGAGCACCTCGGCGCCGTCCGTGTGCAGCACCTCGGCCCACTCAATCACCGGGGTCACGCGGCCGTCCGCCCAGCGCACCTCGCGCGTCTCGCCAGTCTGGAGGGGCGCCCATTCCTCCACCCAGGCGCCCAGCACGTCCTGCAAGAGGCCCGGGTACCCGCCGGGAATCACGTGATCGTCGCCGTCCACGACGCCGCTGTAGGGCCCCATGACCAGCGTCCCGCCGCCCTGCACGAACGCGCGCAGGCCCTGCGCCGCCTCCGGGGTCAGCAGGTACTGCTGCGGGAGCGCCACCACTCGGTACCCGCTCAGATCCGCGTCGGGCGGCACGAAGTCCACGTTCACGCCCAGGGACCGCAGCGCCGCGTACCACGCGCCCACCACGGGCAGCAGCGGCGTTACGGCCGGCTGGCTGGCCTGCGACAGCGCCCACCAGGAGTGCCAGTCGAACATGATGGCCACGTCCGCCTTCACGCGGGCGCCGCGCAGGAAGTCCAGCCCCTTCAGCTCCTGCCCCAGGTCACGCGCCTCACGCCACACCCGGGAGCGTTCGGGGGGCACGTGACCGACCAGGGCGCTGTGGTACTTCTCGGCGCCCGCCACGGACTGCCGCCACTGGAAGAACTGGATGCCGTCCGCGCCGCGCGCCAGGGCCTGAAGGCTCAGGGCGCGCATCAGGCCCGGTCGTTTGGGCGCGTTGCGCTCACGCCAGTTCACGGCGCTCGTGGCCTGTTCCATCAGCAGCCAGCGCTGCCCGCCGCGCAGGGAGCGCGTCAGGTCGAACACCATGCCCGCCTCCAGGTGCGGGGCCACGCCCGCCGGGTCGGGGTACACGTCCACGGCCGCCACGTCCTCCTCCTGCGCCCAGCGGAAGTAATCCAGGCCCGGCAGGAAGCCCAGGAAGTTCGTGGTGACCGGCACGTCCGGCGTCACCTCGCGCAGCACCTCGACCTCCGCGCGGTGCAGTTCCAGGATGTTGTCGCTGGAGAAACGCCGCCAGTCGAGGCCCTGACTGGGGTTCGGGAAGCTGGGCGCGCGGCGGGGCGGCTGCACCTCGGCCCAGTCGCCGTACCGCTGCGACCAGAACGCGGTGCCCCACGCGCGGTTCAGTTCGTCCAGCGACCCGTAGCGCGCCCGCAGCCACTCGCGGAAGCGTGCGGCGCACTGCGCGCAGTAGCACTGGTCGATGTGGCAGCCGTACTCGTTGTTCACGTGCCACAGCCGCAGCGCCGGGTGGTTGCCGTAGCGCTCGGCGACCGCGCGGGCCAGCCGGACGCTCAGCGCGCGGTAGTGCGGGTCGCTGGGGCAGTACAGCTGCCGCGCGCCGACCTCCAGCCGCACGCCGTCCACCGTCACGGGGCGCGAGTCCGGGTAGGCCAGGGACAGCCAGGGCGGGGGAGAGGCAGTCGCCGTGGCGAGGTTCACCCGCACGCCCCCCTCGTGCAGCAGGTCCATGATCTCGTCCAGCCACGCGAACTCGAACTGCCCCTCGCGCGGCTCGAGCTGCGCCCAGGAGAAGATGCCCAGCGACACGAGGTTCACGCCCGCTTCCTGCATCAGGCGCACGTCCTCGCGCCAGACCTCGCGCGGCCACTGTTCGGGGTTGTAGTCGGCGCCGTACGCGAGGGCGCCCAGATCGAAGCGCACCACGTTAGTCCTTCACCGCGCCGCCCGCGATGCCCGCCACGAAGTGACGTTGCAGCGCGAGGAACAGCGCCAGGAACGGTACGGTGGCAATCGCGGTGCCCACCATGATCCCGCCCCACGACACGCGGGTCAGGCCCACCAGGGTGCCCAGCGCGACTGGCATGGTGTAGCTGTCCTTCTGTGTCAGGACGATCAGGGGCCACAGGTAATCGTTCCAGCTCGCCAGGAACAGCAGGATCGCCAGGGCCGCCAGTGCGGGGCGCACGACCGGCAGGGCGATCTGCCAGAAGATCCGCCCCTCGCTGGCACCGTCAATGCGCGCCGCGGCCAGCAGGTCGTCCGGCACCGTCTGGAATGCCTGGCGCATGTAGAAGATCCCGATGGTGTTCGCCAGGGTCGGCAGGATCACCGCCTGGAACGTGTTGCTCATCTTCAGGTCACGGGCGACCAGGATGAACTGCGGAATGATCGTCACGAACGTCGGGATGGTCAGCGTGGCCAGGATCAGCCCGAACAGGATGTTGCGGCCCGGGAAGTTGTACTTCGCGAACGCGAAGCCCGCGAGGCTGGTCAGCAGCATGCTCAGCAGGGTGTACGCCACCGAGATCACGGTGCTGTTGCCCAGCGCCCGGATGAAATTCGTGTCCGCCTGCAACCCGTCGAAGTTCTCCTTGAACGCCCCGCCGAACCACAGGGGCGGGTTGGGGCTGAAGATCGCCGTTTCCGGGTGCGTGGCGAACACCAGCATCATCCACAGAGGCGCCAGGAACAGCAGGGCCAGCGGAATGAGGGCCACGTGCAGCCAGATGGCGCTGCTGCGGTCGCGGGCGGCCTTGCCGCGTGAGGGCCGCGTGACGGGCGGCGTGGATTCCAGCGTGGTCATGAGTCCCTCCCGAACAGGCGCAGCTGCGCGAAGCTGAAGATGGCGGCCAGCGCGGCAACGGCGTACGCAATGGCGCTCGCGTACCCGAAGTTGAAGCTGCGGAAGCCCTGCTGGTACAGGTACGTGCCCAGCGTCATGGTGGCGTTCCCGGGTCCGCTATTCGTGATCAGGGCCGGCTCCGTGAACAGTTGCAGCGTGCCGATCACGCTCAGGACCACGCAGAACAGCAGCGTGGGCCGCAGCAGCGGCAGGGTCATCTTCCAGAACTGCTGCCAGGGCGTCGCGCCGTCAATGGCGGCCGCCTCGTACACGTCCTCAGGAATCCCCTGGAGGCCCGCCAGGAGAATGATCGCGTTGTACCCCGTCCAGCGCCACGTCATGGCCAGGATGATCACGGCCATGGCGGGCACCGGCTGGTTCAGCCAGTCCACCTGCGGCAGGCCTAGGCCGCTCAGGGCGCGGTTCACGATGCCGAACTCCCCGTTGAACAGCAGGCGGAACACCGCCGAGTACGCCACGGTCCCCACCACCAGCGGCGCGAAGAATGCGAAGCGGAACAGCCCGCGCGCGCGCAGCAGGCGGCTGTTCAACGCGACGGCCAGCGTGGTCGCCAGGGTCAGCATCAGCGGCACCTGAATCACCAGGATCACCAGGGTGTTCTTCAGGGCGGTGCGGAAGAATTCGTCCCCGATCAGGCGCTGCCAGTTGCTCAGGCCGTATCCGGCAGCGGCGCCCAGGCGGGAATCCTTGAAGCTCATCAGGAAGGAACTCACGATCGGCCACGCCCAGAACGTCGCGAAGATCAGCAGGTACGGCAGGATGAACAGGTACGGGGCGAGCGGCACGCGTCGGCGGCGCCGCGTGGGTGGGGCAGGGGTGGGCACGGTCGTCATGGGATCCTCACGGGCAAAGAGGGCGGGCCGGATTCGCGGTCGCCGGGTGTGGCGGCGCGCTTCCGGCCCTGGAGGCGGCGAAGTTGGGTGGCAGTGGCCTGCGGGCAGCGCGTCACCGGGCCGCTGCCCGCACGGGGCTTACTTCGCGACGGGCAGGCCGGTGGCGGCGCTGATCTTCTTCGCGGCGTCGTTCAGGGCGTCCTGCGCGGTCTTGTACTTGCCCTTGATGTAGTCGGCCTGCACGACGATCATGACCTGACGGGCGTCCTGGAAGTACTGGGTGCCGCGCGCGGCGGGCACGTCGCCCAGCGTGTCGAGGATGGTCTTCCAGACGGTCTGATTGCCCCAGTACGGCTGCTTCTGGTTGACGTAGGCGTCCTTGCTGGCGGTCAGCAGGCTGGGCACCAGGCCCTGGCTCTTGAGCATGGTGACCTGACCGTTCGTGGTGGCCAGGGCGTTTTCCATGAAGGCGTACGCGGCGGCCTTGTTCTTGCTGCTGCTGGGCAGGGCCAGGGCGCTGCCGCCCAGGTTGCTGGCGCGCACGCCGCCGGGCTTGCTGGCGGGCATGGGGTACACGCCCCACTTGCCGGACTGGTCGGCTGCGTTCGTACGGATGGTGCCCTCGTACCACGCGCCGAACATGGCGCTCGCCAGGCGGTTGGCCTTGAAGGCCGTGATCTGGCCGCCCCAGTCGGTGGTCATGACGACGTCATTGGCAAAGAGCTTCTTGACGGTGTCCAGCGCCTGCACGCAGCCGCTCTTGGCAATGGTGATCTGCGTGGCGGTGTTGTCGAAGTAGAAGCAGCCGTTCTGGTTGGCGAGCATGCGGAACCACTCGTCGTCCTGGCCGTTGCCGACGGCACCCATCTTGACCTTGCCGCCGAACTTCGCGTTGACCTTCTTGCCCGCGGCGATGAAGTCATCCCAGGTCTTGATGCCGTTCGGGTTCACGCCCGCCTGCTGGTACAGGTCGCGGCGGTAGAAGATCACGACGGGGCCGGAATCCCAGGGCATGGCGTAGCGTTTGTTGCCGACCGCCAGTTCCGTCCACTTGAAAGCGGGGAAGGACTTGGCGTACTTCGCGGCGCCCAGGGTGTTCAGGTCGGTGAAGCAGTCGGGGAAGCGCGCCCAGAACACTTCGGCCTCGTTGTTCTCGATGGAGTACACGTCGGGCATGTCCGCGCCGCCGGCGGCGCAGCCGGCCAGGCCGCGGTCGTACACGTTCTGGTTGCCCAGGTCGACCACGTTGACCTTCACGTTGGGGTACTTCTTGTTGAAGCTGGGGATGGTGCTTTCCAGCGCCTTAGCGGCGGCGTCCCAGGACCAGACGGTCACGGTGCCCGAGAGGCTCTGGGCGGAGGCGGTGCCCATCAGGGCGAGGGCGGTCAGCAGGGCAAGTTTCTTCATGGCGTCTCCTGGAGGGACGAGGTAAGTAACCGGTTTCCGCACGGTGGCTCACGTCGACTTCGATCTGTAGTAACCGGTTTCTGAATGACAGCGAAGTGACGTGGACACCGTGCAGGACGAAGTGAAGATTGGCGGGGCGCTGCGGTCGGCGCCTGTGTCCATAAGGACGGGTTTACTTGTGATACATCTGGAGCATACATTTGAGTAACCGGTTTCGCAAGGGGGGAACACCATCCGCAAAAAAGCCCCAACCATCTACGACATCGCCGTGCGCGCGCAGGTCTCCGTCGCCACGGTCTCCCGCGTCCTCAACGGCCACAGCACCGTCAACGAAGTCCTGCGCGAACGCGTCGAACAGGCCATGCGCGAACTGCGCTTCCGCCCCAACCGCATCGCCCAGACCCTCTACCACCACCGCAGCAAGACCATCGGCTGCATCCTCCCCGACATCGGCAACCCCTTCTTCAGCCAGCTGTTCCTGCAACTGGAAATCGGCGCGTTCGAACGCGGCTACACCATGATCCTGGGCAACACCGTCAGCACCCGCGACATGGAACTCACCTACCTGCACGCCCTCACCGAACGCCAGGTCGACGGCCTGCTGTACCTCGGCGGTCTCGCCAACGACACCCACCCCGACCCCGAAGCGCTGCGCACCCTGCACGACATCGCCGAACGCCTCCCCATCGTGGCCGTCAACGGCGACGTCCCCGGCGCGCCCCTGGCCGCCAGCGTCCGCGCGGACGAATGCGGCGGCACGCGCGCGCTGCTGGAACTGCTTCACGCACGCGGCCACACTCGCGTCGCCTTCCTGGGGGGCCTGCCCGACGTCACCACCAGCGTCGAGAAACTCGACCTGTACCGCACCTGGCACCCCACCCATCCCCCCGACTGGGTGCAGCTCAGCGGCCTGACCATCAACGCGGGCCGCGCCGCCATGACCGCCCTGCTGGGCAGCGGCCCCCTCCCCACCGCCTGCCTGTGCGTCAACGACCTCGTGGCCGCCGGGGCGCTGGCCGTCGCGCACGAACGCGGCCTGAACGTCCCTGGCGACCTGTCCATCGTGGGCTTTGACGACATCTTCGTCGCGCAGGTCGTCACCCCACCCCTCACCAGCGTCAGCCACAACTACGCCGAGGTGGCCCGGCAGGCCCTCGACGCCCTGCTCCACGCCATCGAAGGCCAGAAACCCGAACGGCACATCACCGTCCCCACCCAGCTCGTCGAACGCGACTCCGTCAGCTCACCCCTCGTGCACAGCTGAGCGAGCGGCAGGAACCGGTTGAGCGGCGATCCGGTCCCTGCCGCTGTCCGACCGTCATCCAGGCAGCAGGAAGAGGCCGAGGGCTGCGGTCTGTCGCTCACTGTCCTGCACAGGCCGGAAGTACCGGGCGGTCAGGGCATCGAGGTCACGTCGCAACTCCGTCAGCTCGTCTGGACTCAGGTTCAAGGGCACCCAGCGGGTCACGGTATGTGCTGGCGCGAACACCTGAGCGTAGGTTTCGGACACGCTCAAGTCACCCATCACAGGATCTACCTGTAGCACCCCATGTTCGAAGAAGAGCCGCAGGTGAATGTTCATTTCCGGCAGGTCAAGTCGACTGTAACTGCGTTCCAGACCCGCCTTGAGCGTTAGGTTCAGCCGCTCGTTCAGGTACGCGCTCAAGGAGGGGTAGGGTGAATCGCGGAACGGCACGTCGAACGTTGAATGCGCGGGGATGTAGCGGCGTACACTGCGGCCCGCACGGCGCTCGATGCTGGCGATAGTCAACACGTCTGCTGCCAGTAGGCGCTTCACGCGTCGGTACGTCGTGTTGGGTTTCGTGCCAGTCAGGTGCGCGAGCTCAGTCACGCTGCGCGGGTGCTCGTAACAGCGAGCCAGCAGGGTGAGGTGAGGGGGGTCGAACAGCAGCTCAGCGCGCTTCACTCCAGCATGATTTCAGGTCTTGCTGATCACGTTGGGGCACGCGAGCTTCAGGGTGTGCCCGTACCCATGACCCTGGACGTCCTGATTGAGCAGGCCCGCCGGACTCATTCCTCTGCCCTCTGCGTCATGCAGGGCGGTGAAGTACTGATTGACGAAGCCCCGAACCACACGGGCGGCCGGCCCATTGAGACCATGAGTGTCACGAAGGCCGTACTTAGCCTGCTGGTTGGCCGGGCAGTGACACTGGGCGTCCTGCCGGGGGCGGACGTGGCAGTTGCTGAGTACTACCCAGAATGGCGGCAGGGCCGCAAGGCGGACGTCACGCTGCAGCACCTCATGACCCATACCAGTGGTTTACAGAACGTGCCCGCCGCCCCTGAAGAGATCTATCCCAGCCCGGATTTCGTGCAGCTGGCCCTTTGCGCGGAACTGCGCCACGCGCCAGGTACGGCCTTCAGCTACAACAATAAGGCGGTGAACCTCATCTGTGGCCTGCTGGACCGCGCGACCGGACAGCGGGCTGATGACTTCGCCCGTGCGGAACTGTTCGCTCCTCTTGGCATCCACGAATGGCAGTGGGATCGGGACAGGGCAGGTACGCCTCACGGCATGAGCGGTCTTCAACTTCGCGCAAGAGATTTGGCGCGGCTGGCACAGCTCACACTCCGTGGTGGTGAAGGCCTGATCACACCGTCCTGGATTCACGCCAGCACCTGCCCGGCCACGCCAGCGACCCCACGCATGGGCCTGCTGTGGTGGACATGGCATCCGCAGACGACATACACGGTCACGGACGCGCACGTGCAGCACCTGCGCGAGGCGCAGGCCAGCCCAACGCAGATTGGCGCCCTGACCACCCTGCGCGGCACGCACACTCGCCAGGACTTCCACACACTGATGGGTACGGTGGGGTTCGATCCCACACAAGTGCCCGCTGGGACCCGCTGGCTGCAAGAGGATCCCGGCCCGCGCCGGGGCTGGTGTCATGACGGCTGGCTGGGTCAGTACCTCGTGGTGGACGCAGAGGCCGATCTGGTCGCCGTACGCCTGATCGCCGCCGATCAGCCCGGAGTGGGGAGCGCGGGGAGCAGTTGGCCGGAATTCATGGATGACGTGTTCTCGCTGGCCCGTTAGAGGTCAGAACCACTCGCTGTGCATGTCCAGGGTGGTGCGGTCGGCGCTGGCCAGCAGCTCGGCGTGCGCGCGGACTTTCGGGAGTTCGTGCGTGGCGAAGAAGCGCGCGGCGTGCAGTTTGCCGTGATAGAAGTCCGCGTCGGCGCGGGCGGTGGGCAGGGCGCGGGCGGCCGTGGCGGCCTGACGCAGCCACATCCAGCCGACGACCGTGTGCCCCAGCATCTCCAGGGCGCTGTTCGCGTTGGCCAGGAACAGGTCCGGGCCGAGTTCAGCGGCGCGGGGCAGCAGCGCCCCCAGGGCCTGGGTGGTCCAGCCGATGGCCTGCCGCAGGGCGGCGCGGATCTCGTCCAGGCCGCCTTGCCCCTCGCTGGCGTCCAGGTCGGCCTGCATGTAGGCCAGCAGCACCGTCAGGCCGCGCCCACCCGCCTGGGTCAGTTTGCGGCCCAGCAGGTCGTTGCCCTGGATGCCCTCGGTTCCCTCATGGATGGGGTTCAGGCGGTTGTCGCGGTAGTACATCTCGACGTTGAAGTCGCGGGTATACCCGGCGCCGCCCATCACCTGAATCGCGTCGCTCAGCGCCTCCTGGCTGTACTTGCTGGGCCAGCTCTTCACGATGGGCGTCAGCAGGTCCAGCAGCAGTCCGGCGTCTGTGCGCCCCTCCTCCGGGCCGGTCTGCGTGTCGTCCACGAGCAGGCTGGCGTACAGGCCCAGCGCCAGTCCCCCCTCCACGAACACCTTCTGCCGCAGCAGCAGGCGGCGCACGTCGGCGTGCTCGATGATCGCCACGGGGGGCGCGGCTGGGTCCTTCTGGCTGGCGTGGCGGCCCTGGCGGCGCTCGCGGGCGTACGCGAGGCTCTCCATGTACCCGGCGGTACCCAGCATCACGGCGCCCATGCCCACGCCGATGCGGGCCTCGTTCATCATGTGGAACATCTGCGCCAGTCCGCGCCCCGGCTCGCCCACCAGTTCACCGATGGTCTCGCCGCCCTCGCCGAAGTTCAGGAGGGTGTTCGTGGTGCCCCGGTAGCCCATCTTGTGGTTCAGGCCCGCCAGGACGACGTGGTTGTCCGCGCCCGGCGTGCCGTCGTCATTCACGCGGTAGCGCGGCACGAGGAAGAGGCTGATCCCCTTCACGCCCGCCGGGCCACCCGCGATGCGCGCCAGTACCAGATGCACGATGTTCTCGCTGAGTTCGTGCTCGCCGCCGCTGATCCACATCTTCGTGCCGGTGAGGGCGTACGTGCCGTCACCGCGCGGCGTCGCGGTCGTCGTGATGTCCGCGAGGCCCGAACCGGCATGCGGTTCACTGAGGGCCATGGTGCCGAACCAACGGCCCTCCAGCAGTGGGAGCATGTAGCGCCCCTGCTGCTCGGGGGACGCGAACACCCGCTGGAGGTTGGCGTTCCCGATGGTCAGGAACGGGTAGCCGCTCGTGGAGACGTTCGCGGCTTGGAAGTTGGCCTGCACGGCCTGCATGACCACCCACGGCAGTTGCAGTCCGCCGAGGTCCTCGTCGTGGTGGGCGCTGAAGAAGCCCGCGTCCCGGAAGGCGCGCACGGCGTCACGCATGGCGGCGGGCAGCACCACCTTGCCTTCCACGACGTGCGGCTCGCTCAGATCGGCCTCGCGGGCGTGGTTGGCGAAGTAACGCTCGGCCACGGAATACGCGAGGTTCAGGACGTCCTCGTACACCTCGCGGCTGTGCTCGGCGAAGCGGGGGCGACTCGTGAGGTCGGCGGTGGGGAGCACCTCGAACAGCTGGAAGGACAGGTCGCGGCGGTTCAGGAATGGGGCCATGCGCGGGCCTCCTTGCAGGAATGGGGGAGAGGGGAGGGGCTGGAACCTCCCGAGCGTACGGGGAGTGAACGTGAACGTCAACTTTGAACGCCCGCGTTAAGATGGGGGCATTCCACCCCGGGAGGACCCACCATGCGCGCCTTGACCTGCACCGCCTTCGATGAACCCGAAACCCTGATCGTCACCGAGCAGCCCACCCCGACCCCCGGCCCCGGCGAGGTCCTGATCCGCGTGCAGGCTGCCAGCGTGAACTACCCCGACGCCCTGATGGTGCAGGGCAAGTATCAGGTGCGCCCACCCCTGCCCTTCACGCCCGGCGCGGAGGCCGCCGGAACCGTCGAGGCCGTCGGGGAAGGCGTCACGCACCTTCAGGTCGGCCAGCGCGTCGCCGCGTTCACCGGCACCGGCGCGTTCGCCACGCACCTGATCGCCCCCGCCGCCGCCACGCTGCCCCTCCCGGACGACCTGGACCTGAACGTCGCCGCGACCCTGCCGCTCGCGTACGGGACCGCCATGCACGCTCTGATCGACCGCGGGCAACTCAAGGCCGGTGAGATGCTGCTGGTCCTGGGCGCCGCCGGGGGTGTCGGCCTCGCCGCCGTCATGATCGGTAAGGCCCTCGGGGCGCGCGTGATCGCCGCCGCCAGCACCCCTGAGAAACTCGAACTCGCGCGGGCGCACGGTGCGGACGATCTGATCAATTACGCCCAGACCGACCTGAAGGCGGCCCTGAACGACCTGAGCGGGAAGAAGGGCGTGGACGTCATCCTCGATCCCGTCGGGGACCGCTGGGCCGAGAGTGCCTTTCGCGCCATCGCCTGGGGCGGCCGGTACCTCGTGATCGGCTTCGCGGGCGGCGAGATCCCGAAACTGCCGCTGAACCTCCCGCTGCTCAAGGGCGCGTCCATCGTGGGGGTCTTCTGGGGCGAGTACGCCCGGCGCGACCCACGCGGCAACGCCCGCCACCTCACCCAGCTGGCCGAATGGGTGCGCAGCGGCACGCTGAACCCCGAGATCAGCCGCACCTACAGCCTGGAGGACGCGCCGCAGGCCATGCGGGATCTGCTGGAGCGGCGCGTGACCGGGAAAGTGATCGTCACGCCGTGAACCCCACCTACTACACCACCGCTGAACTCGCGCGCGCGGCGCACGTGACCCGCCGGACCGTCATGCACTACGCCGAACTGGGCCTGCTGACTCCGGATCAGGTGACCGCGTCGGGCCGCGCGCTGTACGGCCCGTACGCCCTGCGGCTGCTGCGCGACCTGATCGACCTGCGCGCCCTGGGCTTCACGCTGGAAGAAGCGCGGGACGCCGTCACCCTGCGCCGCGCCACGCACGACGTGAACGGCGTGTACCACCGCGACTGGACCCGCGCGGACATTCCCATCAGCGATGAACGCCTCCAGGCCCTTCAGGTGAAACTGCGGACCGTGCATGACGCCTACGAGCGTCAGGCGGACAACCTCGAACGCTTCGACCGCTGGCTTACCAAGCGCTTCACGGGCGGACAGCTGCCCACTGAATCCGAAGGGGATGAACCGGACAGTGACGTGCCCTGACGCGGGCACTGGTCAGCGCACCGCCTGACCGGCCACCCACACGCCCTGTACCTCCAGCGCGGGATTCAGGGCCACCAGATCCGCGCGCAGCCCGACGCGCAGTTCCCCGCGGTCGTGCAGGCCCACCGAGCGGGCGGGCGTGAGGCTGGCCATGCGGCTCGCCTCGGGCAGCGGCACCCCGGCCGCCACGGCGCGCCGCAGCGCCTCGTCCATCGTGAGGACACTCCCGGCAAGCGTGCCGTCGGGCAGGGTGGCGTGCGCGCCGCGCACCGTGACGGGCTGCCCGCCCAGTTCGCTCTGGCCGTCGCTCAGCCCGGCGGCACGCATGGCGTCCGTGATCAGCATGACTCGCTCCGGCGCGGCCGCCCGCGCCAGCCGGAACGCTGTGTCGTGCACGTGCACGCCGTCCAGGATGACTTCCAGTACCGCCAGCGGGTCCGCCATCAGCGCGCCGGCCGGGCCGGGTACGCGGCCCTCCACACCGCCCATGGCGTTGAACAGGTGCGTCGCGGCGCCCTGACCGCCGCTGGCATGCACGGTGGCCAGCAGCGCGCTCACGGTGTCCGCGTCCGCGCGGGTGTGCCCCACGCCCACCCGCACGCCCGCCCGCGCGAACTGCACGGCCGCGGCCGCCGCGCCCGGCAGTTCCGGCGCGAGGGTCACGGCGCGCACCACCCCCAGCGCCAGCACCTCCGCCAGCCGCTCGGGCGTGGGGGCCAGCGTGAAGGGCGGCTGCGCGCCCAGCCGCTGCGCACTGATGAACGGGCCCTCCAGGTGCGCGCCGGGCACGTCCGCGCCGCCCGGCACCGGCGCGTGCATGATGGCCGCCACGGCCCGCAGGGCGTCCAGCACCCGCTCCCAGGGGTTCGTGATGGTCGTGGGCAGCAGCGTGGTCGTGCCGCAGCTGGCGTGCAGCCGCGCCAGGGTCGCCAGGCCCTCGGGGCCGTCCATGGTGTCCCCGCCGCCCCCGCCGTGCACGTGCGTGTCTACGAAGCCCGGCAGGATCAGCGTGTCGGTGGGCGCTGACTCGTCTGGCGTGACTGTCTCGATCCGCCCGACCCGCAGGGATAGGGTGCCGGGCGTGAGGCCCTGGGGAAGCAGCAGCAGGCCCCGCAGGACCGTGGACTCAGGGGCGGTGTGCGTCACGCCTGAGTCTTAGCATGTCCGCGCGCTGGGCGCACTGCGCGGCGCGAGCAGCCGCTCGGGCCAGCTGACTTCAAACGCGTCGAACGCGTCCGGTTCCATGGGGCGCGCGTACAGCCAGCCCTGCGCCAGTTCGCAGCCCGCTTCTTGCAGGACCTGCGCCTGCACCTGGGTTTCCACGCCCTCGGCCAGGAGTTCCATCCTCAGCGAGCGGGCCATCAGGACGCTGGCGGTCACGATTGCCTGACTTTCCCGCGCGGCCTGCGTGTCCAGCCCCAGGTCCCGCACGAACGCCCGGTCAATCTTGAGTTCATCGACCGGCAGGGACCGCAGGCTGAACAGCGATGAGTACCCGGTGCCGAAGTCATCCATGCTGACCCGCACGCCCTGCGCCCGGAGGCCCTGCAGCACCTCGCGCGCGCGCGCCGGATTGTCAATCAGGCCGCTCTCCGTGACCTCCAGCACCACCCGGTCCGGGCGCAGGCCGCTGCCGCTCAGGGCCTGCGCGACCCGGTCACTGAAGGTCGGGTCGGCCAGCTGGCGGCTGGAGACGTTCACGCTGACACTCAGGTTCGGGTTCGTCCAGCGGGCCGCTTCACGCAGGGCGGTCGTCAGGACCCACTCGCCCAGGCGCGGCATCAGGCCCGCGCGCTCCGCAGCGGGAATGAACTGATCCGGGGGGATCACCCCCAGCTCCGGGTGGGTCCAGCGCAGCAGCGCCTCAGCGCCGATCAGCACGCCGGTGCCCAGCTGCACCTGCGGCTGGTACACCATGCGGAACCCACCGTCCCGCAGGCTGGCGCGCAGGGCGCTTTCCAGCGTGACGGTGGGAATGCGGGCTGGCGGCGCCGGCTGGAACACCTGACTGAACACCTGCGCGCGTTTGGCCTCGTACAGCGCCGCGTCTGCCTGCTGAAGCAGGGTGTGCGCGTCCCGGGCGGTGTCCGGCGCGAGACTCCAGCCCACGGACGCTTCGAGCAGCAGGGCGCTGCCCCGCACCTCGAACGGTTCCTCGAACAGGGCCTGCAGGTCCCGCACCACGGCCTGCTGGTCCTCAGCCCGGGTCAGCAGGCCGAACTCGTCGCCGCCCATGCGGGCCAGGGCCAGGAGGCCGCGCTGCTCGGCCAGGTGGCACAGGCGGCGGGCCAGATCGGCCAGCAGCTGATCCCCAACCGCGTGACCGAAGCCGTCGTTCAGGAACCGGAAGCGGTTCAGGTCCATCAGGCCCAGCGCCAGTGGCGTCTCCTGCCGCAGGGCCGCGGCGGTCCAGTCGGTCAGGGCTGAACGGTTCAGCAGGCCCGTCAGGGGATCACGGTACGCGAGCCGTTCCAGGCGAACCTTATTCAGGTGCTGCTCAATGAGAATGGCGCCGGACGTGGCGACGGCACTCAGGTTCTCCACGACCGACGCCGTCCAGGCGTGCGGGACCGGGTGGGTCGCCAGGAGCGCCCCCAGCACCTGACCGTCCAGGCCGAACAGCGGCAGCTCGATCAGGCTGCGGGCGTGCGGGCGCACCTGCCGGTGCAGCGCGGGACTGCCGGGGGCGTCCAGGTCGTACGTGACGGCCGCCCGGCCCTGCTGGGCGGGGTCTAGGGCGTGCCAGTGCGCGGTCAGTTCGTCGGGTGGGATGGCGCGCAGGGCCTGCTGCACCTCGGGCGGCAGGTGCCCCTCGAACTCGGTCGGGTGGCTGGCGATGACCGCCCCGATCTGCCAGCCGATCTCCCAGTTGTCCGCGTGCGCGAGCAGCGGCGTCAGCGAGGCCGACAGGGGCGCGCCCGCCAGGGCCAGCCGGTGGGCCTGCGCGGTGCGTTCCCGCCAGATGTCCGCCGTGCGCTGCGCGGTGATGTCCCGCAGGTTCACGGCCCAGTGACTGCGCTGCCCGTCGGCGTCCAGGATCGCGTTGATGTGCACTTCCAGCCACTGCTGAGCTTCAGGCAGGAACAGCGTGTCACGCAGCGCCTCCGTACGCGGCAGGCCCTCCAGCTGCCCGAGCATCTGCAGGACGTTCACGCTGTTGCCGCGCGCCATGGGCCACTCGGGCAGAGGCGTGTCCGGCAGGGCCTCCAGACCGTGGTGGCGGAGCAGGTCCAGCATGGCCGGGTTGGCGTACTCCACGCGCTGATGCCCGGGTCCTGAGCGCGCGTCGATGACCAGCAGCGGGTCGCGTGAGGTGTCCACCATGGTCCGCAGCAGGCGCCGCTGGTCCTCCTGGGTGCGGTCGCGGGTCTGGTCCTCACCGTAGCCGAGCATCAGCTGCAAGTTGCCCGCTTCATCCAGCAGCGGCTGGTACGTGCGGCGTAGGTACGAGGTGCGCGCGCCGCTGAACGTCTCGACGAACTGCACGCTCTGGCCGCTGCGCGCCGCCTCCTGAAAATGCCGGGCGCGGGTGGCGGCCCGCTCGGTCGGGTGCGCGCGCCACTGCATGTACTCAAGATCCGTCCGGCCGATGATGCCCCGGCGCACCGCCGCGTCCCGGATGGCGGCCGGGTTCACGTACAGGTACCGCCCGCTGGCGTTCAGGACGGCCACGTCGGTGGGCATGGCGTCCAGGACCGTGTGACTCAGCTGATGCAGGGGGCACAGCAGCGTGGCGTGTGCCAGCCCCCCAAGCGGCTGCGCCTGACAGGGCACCGGTCCGGCGGGACTGTGCAGGACCACGTTCGGGGCCAGCGCGCGGCCAGGAGAAGCGGCCATCAGGCCCGGCGGCAGGGCCTCGCCGGGCGTCAGGGTAAGCCCCAGCAGGGTGCTCATCGCGTCCGTGCAGCCCAGCACGGCGTGGGTGCGGTCATCCAGGATCAGGACCGCCAGCGCGGCACCAGGCGCCTCGGGCTCAGCCTGGACATCCGGTGCGGGATTCATGGCTCAGTGTGACGTGTCGGGCCGGTACCGACCCCCGAAACTGACCACCATGAAGGCTTAAGTGAATGCTCATGCAGAAGTGGGCAGGTGTACAGTTCCGCTGCGTTCCCCGTGCCGGGGCGGCCCGACCAGCGCGGCCCCCGTGACATACTGCGGGCACCTGCATTCACAACCCACCCGGAGGCACCGCATGACCCTCAGTCCACCCCCACGGCCCCGCGACGGCCTGCACTACCGCGCCTGCAACCTGTGCGAGGCCATCTGCGGCCTGCGCATCACCGTGCAGGGCGGCCAGGTCACCGACGTGCGCGGCGACCCCCACGACCCCCTCTCCCGCGGTCACATCTGCCCCAAGGGCGCGGCCCTGCCTGACCTGCACGCCGACCCGGACCGCCTGAAAACGCCGCTGCGCCGCGACGGCGACACCTGGCACCCCATGACCTGGGACGACGCCCTTGACCTGGTCGCCCGGCGCCTGCGCGAGGTGCAGGCCGAGCACGGCTCGGACAGCGTCGCCACCTTCCAGGGCAACCCCAGTGTGCACAACAGCGGCACCCTCCTGACCGCCGGAGCGTTCCTGAAGGCGCTGGGCACCCGCAACCGCTACAGCGCCACCAGCACCGACCAGCTGCCTCACCACTACGCCGCGGCCGAGATGTTCGGCCACCCCCTGCTGCTGCCCATTCCCGACGTGGACCGCACCGACTTCCTGCTCATGCTGGGCGCCAACCCGCTGGCCAGCAACGGCAGCATCCTGACCGCGCCCGGCATGCGCGAGCGGCTGCGCGCCATCCGGGACCGCGGCGGGCGCGTCGTGCTGCTCGACCCGCGCCGCACCGAGAGCGCCGCGCACGCCAGCGAGTACCACCCGATCCGCCCCGGCAGCGACGCCCTGTTCCTGATGGCCCTGCTGCACGTGATCCTCACCGAGGACCTGGCCCGCCCTGGCCGCCTGGCCGACTTCACCGACGGCCTGAGCGACCTGCGCGCCGCTGCCGCGCCCTACACCCCCGAAGCCGTCGAGGCGGCCACCGGCGTCCCGGCCGCCACCACCCGCGACCTGGCGCGCGCGTTCGCCCGCGCGCCCCGCGCCGCCGCGTACGGCCGCATCGGCCTGAGCGTCCAGGCGTTCGGCGGCCTGTGCCAGTGGCTGCTGAACACCCTGAACCTCGTGACCGGTAACCTGGACCGCGAGGGCGGCGCCATGTTCCCCCACCCGGCCTTTGACCTGCTGACCGGCGCCCACGCGGGCCAGACGCACCACGGCCGCTTTCACTCCCGCGTGCGCCGCCTGCCGGAATTCGACGGGGAACTGCCGAACGCCGCGCTGGCCGAGGAGATCCTCACGCCCGGCGAGGGGCAGATCCGCGCGCTCGTCACGGTCGCCGGGAATCCCGTCCTGAGCACCCCCGGCGGCACGGACCTGGACCGCGCGCTGGGAGGCCTGGACTTCATGGTCAGCATTGACCCGTACCTGAACGAAACCACCCGCCACGCCCACGTGATCCTGCCGCCCGCCACCGGCCTGGAAGTCGAGCACTACGACGTGATCTTCCATCACTTCGCAGTGCGCGCCACCGCCCGCCTGAACGAGCCGGTCTTCCCGGTCAGCGCCGAACAGCGCTTCGACCACCAGATCTTCGCGGGCCTCACCGAACGCCTGACCGGCAAACGCCTCGCCAGCCCCGCCGAGCGGCTCGACGCCGGTCTGCGCCACGGCCCGCACGGGCTCAGTCTGGACGAGGTCCGCGCCCACCCGCACGGCCTGGACCTGGGCCCCATGACGCCCGTGCTGCCCGCGCGGCTCCTCACAGCCAGCGGCCGCATTCAGGTGCTCCCCGAACCCATGCGGCGCGACCTGGCGCGCCTGCACGCCGCCCTGACCGCCCCGGTCCCGCCCCTGGTGCTCATCGGGCGGCGGCAGCTGCGCAGCAACAACTCCTGGATGCACAACACGCCCCGCCTGATGCGCGGCCCCGACCGCTGCACCCTACACCTCAACCCCGCCGACGCGCCCGGTCTGCGCAGCGGTCAGCTCGTGCAGGTCACCTCCCGGGTCGGGCAGGTCACGGTGCCGGTCGAACTGACCGAGGACGTCATGCCGGGCGTCGCCAGCCTCCCGCACGGTTTCGGCCACGCGCGCGCCGGCACCCGCCTGGGCGTCGCGCAGGCCCACCCGGGCGTCAGTCTGAACGACCTGACTGACCCGCTGCTGCTGGATGACCTTACGGGGAACGCCGCCCTGAACGGCACACCCGTTCAGATCAGCCCGGCCCCCCAGGACACTCCGCCCGCGGAGATCGCCGTCCCTTCCGCCTGAATTAGGCCTCTGGTCCTGGCCGGCGCTGAAGCGGCCGGGACCTTTCAGTGGGCTGCCAGCGTCTGCGCAAGCGCCCGGAGATTCGGCTCGCGGAACCCGTGCGTGACCACGGCGGGCAGGGGCAGCGCGGCCGCGTCGTCGGCATTCCACAGGCACAGGTGCCAGGCGCGCCCGGCCACGGTCGGCGCCAGCGCGCGGGCCTCGTCCGTCACGCCCCAGCGGCCCGTGCTTGCCAGCAGGACCGGGGCCTGCGGGTGCGCGTTCAGAACCTGGGCCGTGCCTGCCGGGTCCAGCAGGTCGGCGGTCACCAGCGCCGGGAAGTGCGGGCTCAGCGCCCTGCTCAGATGCTCCAGCGTCACGAAGTCGCCGTACGGGCCGCCCAGAGCGGTATGGGCGGGCGCCAGCAGCAGCACGGGTGCGGCGGCGTCCAGCCGGGGCCCCTCGCCCTGCACGCGCAGCGTGGCCCGCGCCCAGTCCCGCAGCGCGGCGCGGTCCTGCTCCTGCCGGTCCGCCGCGTAGGGGCGCGGCTGGCCCGGGAACCGCTGCGCGGCGCGGTCCAGCCGCATCACGGCCTCGTTCAGGCGGGCGTCGCTGACGGTACCGTCGGCCTGTGCGGTCCTCAGGGCGTGCACATGGGCGTCCGTGACCGTCCGGTCCCCGTGCCCGCAGACGAGCACGGCGTCCGCCCCGGCGGTCAGCGCCAGGCCCGCCGCGCGCCCCTGCGGCCAGCGCCGGGCGATGGCGCCCATGTCCATCGCGTCGGTCACGATCACACCGTCATAGCCCCATTCGCCGCGCAGCACGCCGTTCAGCAGGGTAGGGGAGAGGGTCGCGGGCCACGCGGGGTCCAGCTGCGGATACAGGATGTGCGCGGTCATCACACTGCCCAGCCCCGCGTGCGCGGCGGCGCGGAACGGCACCCATTCCGCCGCCTCCAGCTGCGCGCGGCTCTTGTTCACCACCGGCAGGTCCTCGTGACTGTCCACGCGGGTGTCCCCGTGCCCGGGATAGTGCTTCACGGCGCTCAGGACGCCCGCCGCCTCGCTCCCGCGCGCCCAGGCCACGCCCAGCCGCGCCACGCGGTGCGGGTCCGCGCCGAAGGACCGCTCCCCGATCACCGGGTTCAGCGGGTCTACGTTCACATCCAGGCTGGGCGCGAAATTCCAGTTGATGCCCAGCTCCAGCAGGCCGCGCGCCGCGATCTGCCCGGCATGAAACGCGGCGTCCTCGTCCAGGTCACCCAGCGCCTGCGGAGTGGGGGGCGGCGGCACGTCCAGGCGGCGCAGCACCGCGCCGCCTTCCTGATCCGTGGCGATCAGGGCGTCGCGGCCCAGCGCGTCGCGGATGTCCGCGGTCAGGCGGGCGGTACGCTGCGGCGTGGTGATGTTCCGCGCGAACAGGCACACGCCGCCCACCGGGTGCGCCCGCAGCCAGCGCGCGTCTTCTGGGGTCAGGTCCGCGCCCGGCAGGTCAATGATCAGTGTGGCTTCCGGCCGGATCATCGGGTGCGGGTCACCTTGCTCAGGCGTGGGGGCGCGTCTGGGTTCTCGCCGCGCAGCACGGCCAGGTGCGCGATCAGCAGCTGCGCCGCCAGTGCCGACACCGCCGGGTCCGTCAGCGGGTGCCCGCTGGCCGGGGTGGGCAGGTCCGCCGCGCGGTCCGGCGTGTCGGCGCCGATCACGGTGACGGGCGTGCCGTACCCGCCCAGCGTGCGCAGCGTGTCCGCCGTGAAGGGCGCCGTGGCGTCCCGCGCCTGGAAGAACAGCGCGGGCGTCATGGGATCGGCCAGCCGCGCCGGGCCGTGCGCGAATTCTGCGGTGGAGAATGGCAGCGCTGCGAGGCCTGCCGTCTCCTGGAACTTCAGGGCGACCTCGGCGGCCACTCCCGCGTGCAGGCCGCGCCCGAGGACCAGCAGCCGGTGCGGTACGTCGCGGGCCAGCTGCGCCGCGAGGTCGCACGCCCGCGCCTCGGCCCGCAGGGTGGCCTCCAGCGTATCCGGCAGGGCGTCCAGGGCGCGGGCCAGCGCCGGGTCGGGCTGCCAGGCCTGGACGAGCCGCGCGCCCAGCACGAGCGCCGCCAGGTAACTCTTCGTGGCGGCCACGGCGCGTTCCTCGCCCGCGCACAGCGGCACGACCAGATCAGCCGCCTGGGCCAGCGGACTGCCCTCCACGTTCACCAGGGCGCAGGTGAGGGCCCCGGCGGCGCGGGCGCGGGTCAGCGCCTCGACCAGATCCGGACTGCCGCCCGACTGGCTGATCGCCAGGACCAGCGCCCCGCGCAGGTCGAGGTCGGCGCCGTACACGCCGCTGACGCTGGGCGCGGCACTCATGACCGGGAGGCGCACCTGGGTTTCCAGCGCGTACTTCAGGGTGGTGGCGGCGTGGTCGGACGAGCCGCGCGCTAAGGTGACCACGTAACTGGGGGCGAAAGCGCGGATGGCGCGCGCGGCGGCGTCCAGCGCGGCGCTGCCCGCCTGCCGGGCGGCGACCTGCGGGGCCTCGCGGGCCTCGGTCAGCATCAGGGGTTCGGTCATTTCACAGCTCCTTCCATGCCGCGCAGGAACAGCCGCTGCGCCGCCAGGAACACCAGCAGCACGGGCAGCATCATGATGATCGACCCGGCGGCGATGTTGAACGGGTCGTAGTTGAACTGCCCCTTGAGTTTCAGCACCGCCACCGCCAGCGGGGCCTTGTCGGGCGCGCCGGACAGGACCAGCATGGGCCAGAAGTACGCGTTCCAGGTGGTGACGGTCGTGAAGATACCCAGCGCCGCGAGGCTCGGGCGGGTCAGCGGCAGCATGATCCGCGTGAGGATCGTCAGTTCGCTGGCCCCGTCCAGCCGGGCGGCTTCCAGCAGCGCCGCCGGAATCGCCAGGAACGCCTGACGCATCAGGAAGATCCCGAACGCGCCCGCAATGGTGGGCAGCACCACGCCCGCGTGCGTGCCCAGCAGGCCCAGGTTCTTCAGGGTCAGGGTGTTCACGATGAAGGTGGTTTCGCTGGGAAGCACCAGGGTCGCCACGATCAGGCCGAAGATCACGCCCCGCCCCGGGAAGCGGAAGCGCGCCAGCGGGTACGCCGCCAGCGCGGACACCAGCAGGGTGCCCAGGACGGTCAGGCCCGTGATGACCACCGAGTTCCACAGGTACTTCCCGAGACTGAAGGTGCGGTACACGTCCACGAAGTTGTGCAGCGTCACGCGGCTGGGCAGCAGGCTCTGCGGGAACGCGTAGATGCTGCTCCCGGCGGTCTTGTCGGTCAGGGCGATGGCCAGCGTCCACACGAATGGGAACACGGCGAAGATCAGGATGACGCCCAGCAGCGCGTAGCGCAGCGCCGTGTTCACGGGCCGCCGCCAGGAAACCGGGCGGGTTACCCGTGCGGGGGCTGCGGCAGTGCGCGCGCTCACGCCTGCTCCTCTTCCCGGTGGAAGAAGCGGAAGTTCAGGGCCGAGAGTAGGAGGGCCACGACCGCCACGACCAGCCCGGCGGCGCTGGCCACCCCGTAGTCGAAGTCGAAGCCCTGGAAGGCCTTGGCGTACACGTACATCAGGGCGGTGTACGTGCTGTTCAGCGGCCCGCCGTTCGTGAGGACCAGCACCTCCTCCAGCACGCGCAGCGCGGCAATGGTCGAGAGCAGCGTGCACAGCAGGATGGTGGGCCGCATCAGCGGCACCGTTACCCGCCAGAAGCGCTGCCAGGCGCTCGCGCCGTCCAGAATCGCGGCTTCCTCCAGTTCCTCGGGAATGGCCTGGAGGCCCGCCAGGTACAGCACCATGTAGTACCCGAAACCGCGCCAGAACGTGACCAGCATGACCGCCCAGAACGCCCAGTGCTCATTGTTCAGCCAGCCGAACGCCGCCTCGGGCGTGGTCAGGTGCAGCGCCCGGAGCAGCCAGTTCAGGGTGCCCTCGCGGTTGAAGACCCACTCCCACATCACGGCCGCCAGGGACACGCTGGTGATCACGGGCACGTAGTACGCCGCGCGGAACAGGGCGATCCCGGGAATGTTCTTCGCGACCAGCACCGCGACCGCCAGGGACGCCAGTTGCAGGGCGGGCACGACCAACAGGTACTTCACGCTGTTGGCCAGCGCCGTGCGGAACAGCGGGTCACCCAGCACGGTCTCGAAGTTCCTGAGGCCCACCCACTGCGGCGGCAGGTGATTGGCGAAGCGCGCGCCGTTGTACTCGGTGAAGCCCAGGTACGCGCCGTACAGCAGCGGGTAGAAGGTGAACACCGCCAGCAGGATCAGCGCCGGGGCCAGGAACGTGTAGGACATCAGCGACTGACGCCAGTGAACTTGCATGGGGATCCATCCTTTGCGCGCGGGGGACAGGGGTGCGGGTGGCCCGCCCACGGTCGCGGGCGGGCCACCCGGGTCAGGTGGGACTCACTTCTTCAGGTTGGCGTTCCAGTACATGGCGGCGTCCGCCAGGGCCTGCTGCGCGGTCTTCTTGCCCAGCAGCGCCGCTTCGATGTTGTCGTTGAAGTTCTTGTACAGGTCGTCGCTGTTGCCCGGGGCCTTGTACCCGGGGTTGATCAGGCGGCCCGAGGCGCCCACCAGGGCGGTGGCGCGGGCGACGGGGTCGCTGCTGCTGGTCTTGAACTGCGTGCTGGTCTGCGCGCCCAGCGTGGTGGGAACGACGGGCACGACCCTGGCGAAGCCCAGCTGGTTGGCGTTGTTCGTGAAGAACGCGGCGAGTTTCGCGGCGGCCTGCGGGTTCTTGCTGGCCTTGGGAATCACGAGGCCCATGCTGCCGCCGGTCTGCACGCCGGCCTTGCCCAGCGGGGCCTGCGTGACGACCGTCTTGGCGTACAGGCTGGGGTTGGTGTCCTTGATGCGGGTCAGGGCCTGGGGGCCGCCGATGATCATGGCCACGCGGTTTTGCGCGTACAGTTCCGTGGCGAGCTGGAAGGCCTCGCGGCGCACGGCGTCCTCGGGGATGTACCCGCCGCGGTACAGGGTCACGTACTGCGCGAGCAGGTTGGCGTGCGCGGCGGTGTTGAAGGCCGCCTTGCCGCTCGCGTCGGTGACGGGGAGGCCCTCGGCGTAGAAGTAACCCAGGAAGGACGCGGTGTTCGGGTCTTTCAGGGCGGGCACCCAGGCGTATGCGCCGGTCTTGTCCTTGATGGTCTTGGCGTAGGTCAGCATCTCGCTGGCGGTGCGGGGCGCGCGGGTCAGGCCGGCTTTCTTGAACAGGTCCGGGTTGTACAGCAGCACGCCCTCGTTCAGCCAGCCGTACCAGGGGTACGCGAAGGTGTTCGCGCCGGACGTGAAGTTGCTCAGGCTCTGCGGGTAGAAGGTGCTGCGCAGCGTGGCGGGGCTCGTCAGGGTGTTCACGGCGGTCAGGAAACCGTTCTGCGCGGCCTTCTGCGTCTCGTCGATGTTCAGGTTCACCACGTCCGGCGCGTTGCCGAGGTTCACGCTGGCAATGAAGTCCTGCACCATCGAGTCTTGCTTGTCGAACCACTGCACCTTGATGCCGGGATTCGCCTTCTCGAACGCGGCGATGGTGTCCTTGATGTACCCGTCGAATTTGGGGCTGAGGTACCACGTCCAGAAGGTGACGGTGGTCTGCGCGCCAGCCGTCGAGGCAGTGAGGGCAAGGCCGAGGGTCAGGGCTTTCAGGGTACGTTTCATGGGACTCTCCTTGTGGGAAGGGGGCGCGCAGGGTCAGTACTTCTTCTCGACGACACTCTCAGCCGTGACGCGCAGCATGGCGGCGGCCTCGGGGCGGCGGGCGAGCAGGGCGGTGTACAGCAGTTCCAGCACCAGCGTCTGACTGATCAGGGTGTCCATCACGGCGTCGGTCAGGGGATCTTCCTGCCGGGACGTGAACAGCACGCGGCTGGCGTAGCGGGTGATGGGCGACGAGGCGCGGTGCGTGATGGCCACCGTGTAGTGCCCGTGGCTCTGGGCGAGGCGCAGGTGCTGCACGGTGTCGATGGTGCTGCCGGAACTCGTCAGGCCGATCACGACGCCGCCGCGCGGCAGGGTCGAAATGCTCACGGCCGCGACGTGCGGGTCGGTGAAGGCCTGCGCGGTGATGCCCAGCCGCAGCAGGCGGTGCGCGAACAGCTGCGCGATCATGCCGCTGTTGCCCTGCCCGGTCAGGTCCACGCGGGGCGCGCGGGACAGCTGCTCCGCGACCGCTTCAATTGCGTCGGGGGCGAGGAGGCGACCGGTGTCCTCCAGGGTCAGTTTGGCCTGCTTGACCAGCCGGGCGGTGTGCCCCTCAAGGTTGGTGGGCCGGTCGCTGGTGGTATCGCGGCCCGCAACGTCGGCGGCCAGCGCGATCTTGAAAGCGTGGAAGCCCGCGAAGTCCAGTTTGCGGCACAGGCGGGTGATGGTCGCCTCGCCCACGCCGGCGCTGGCGGCCAGTTCGGTGATGGTCTGGTGAATGACGGTATCCGCTTCCCGCAGGACGTGGTCGGCGACCTGCCTCAGGGACGGGGAGAGGTTGTGGGCGTGCAGACGGATGCGGCTGATGGCTCCCGGCGTCTGGGACGGGCGCGTGGTGGTCTGACTCATGCGACTCCTGGGTGGGTCAACGGCTGGTGATGACCCACTGTAAATCCTGAAAATTATTTTTGTCAAGCTGAGCAGTTTTGTGGTTCAGATTTTCAGGATTGTGCCGATGCCTGATCTGGACAACTGATGGCGCTCTGGCCGAAGAGAATCTCGAAGTGTGACAAACGCCCGCAGGAACGTTGTCTTTTCGACCATTTTTCGTCTCGGTACTGAGGCGTATTTTCCACGCTTGAGTGAGCGTGAGTCGTGACGGCGGGTCAGATGACAAGCACTTCTAGAAAAATCTGAGTGTCTGAAAAAAATTACCTCCTTGGCTTGACAATCTGAAAATCATTCTGCATGATGCAGGAGTTCCAGCAACCCACCGGTCACCATCCACTCCCCCTACATGAGGTGAGGTATGCCCAAGACTGCCCTGAACCTGTCCGCCCTATTGAGCGCCGCGCTGCTGCTGGGCGGCTGCGCCGACCAGGCCGCCCCCACCGCCACCCGGGCGCCGCACCTGAGTACGCTGGCCACCGGGCCTACCGCCACGTTCGACAGTACTGGCGCGTGGGACACGGGCTTTACCGGCCGTATCACGCTCAGCAATCCCGGCACGGCCCCCATCACCGGCTGGACGCTGAAATTCAAGTTCAACGGCAATGCCAGCGCGGGCAGCAGCGTCTGGGGCGCCGGGGGCAGCATCTCGAAGGACAGCGCCGGGCTGTACACGGTCACGCCGAACAGCTGGGGCGGCGCCACCATCCCCGCCGGGGGCAGCGTCACCATCGGCTACGACGGCACCGGTCAGCTCAGCGGCGTGAACACCTGCACCCTGAACGGCGCGTCCTGTGGCGGCACAAGCACTGGTGGTGACACCACCGCCCCCACCGTGAGCCTCACGGCCAGCCCCACCACCGTTACCGCAGCCGGCACCGTCACCCTGAACGCGGCCGCCAGCGACAACGTGGGCGTCAGCAAAGTCGAGTTCTACGCCGGGGGCACGCTCCTGGGCACCGACACGACCGCGCCGTACAGCTGGACGGACGCGGTGGGCAGCGCGCAGAACGGCACGCGGACGTACGCCGCCAAAGCCTTCGACGCGGCGGGCAACTCGACCTCGGCCACGGCCAGCGTCACCGTCAATATCGGCGGCACCACCCCGCCCCCCACCAGCGGCTTCAAACGCATCGCGTACTTCGCGCAGTGGGGCATCTACGGCCGCAACTATCAGGTGAAGAACATCGACACCAGCGGCACGGCCGCCACCCTCACGCACATCAACTACGCCTTCGGGAACGTGTACAACGCGGGCGGCACGTACAAGTGCGACATCGTCACCCGCGCCGAGAGCGGGAGCGGAGACGGCGGGGACGGATTCGCCGACTACGGCAAGAGCTTCGACGCGGCCACCAGCGTGGACGGCGCCCCAGACGTCTGGAGCCAGCCGCTGAAAGGCAACTTCAACCAGCTGAAGAAACTCAAGGCGAAATACCCCAACCTGAAGGTCCTCATCTCGCTGGGCGGCTGGACCTGGAGCCGCTACTTCAGCGCCGCCGCGAGCACCGACGCGTCCCGCAGGGCGCTAGTGAGTTCCTGCATTGACCTGTACATCAAGGGGAACCTCCCGGTGTCCTCGGACGGCGCGGGCGGGCCCGGCGCGGGTGCGGGCGTGTTCGACGGCATCGACATCGACTGGGAATACCCGGGTGGCGGCGGCCTGGCGTACAACACCGTCAGCCCCAACGACAGGCAGAACTTCACGCTGCTGCTGCAGGAATTCCGCCGTCAGCTGGACGCCCTGCGCCCGGGGCTGCTGCTGACCATCGCCGCGCCCGGCGGGCCTGACAAGATCGCCAACCAGGACCCCGCCGGGTACAGGGCCGCCGTCGACTGGGTGAACATCATGACCTACGACTTCCGCGGCGCCTGGGACGCTGGCGGCCCCACCAACTTCCACAGCAACCTGTATACCGACCCGAACGGCCCAGGCAGCGGCCCCGCGAAGACCTACTCGGTGGACACGGCCGTGAACGCCTTCCTGAACGCCGGGATGCCCGCGAACAAGATCGTGGTGGGCGTGCCCTTCTACGGGCGCGGCTGGACCGGCGTGCTCAATGCCAATAACGGCCTGTACCAGAGTGCCAGTGGTCCCGCGCGCGGCACGTACGAGGCCGGCATCGAGGACTACAAGGTGCTGAAGAACGCCCCGGGCAGTGTGTTCCGCAGCGCCACGACCGGCCAGATGTGGAAGTACGACGGCACGACCTTCTGGAGTTACGACGATGAGCAGGTCATCGCGGCGAAGATGGCGTACATCAAGAGTAAGGGCCTGGGCGGCGCGATGGCGTGGTCCCTGGACGGCGATGACGCTCAGGGCACCCTGGCGAAAGCCGTGGCGAACGGCCTGAAGTAAACGCAGGTTCCGCGGCCGCTCCCACCTGGATGTCACGTCCAGGTGGGAGCGGCCGCAGGTGATGGTCTGTGGCTGGGACCGGGTTCTGCTGGTGCGGGCGGCGCCCGGGGCGGTCAGCGGTGAATGCGGCTGACGTGAGACACCACCGGCAGGTCCGCGTCCGTGCGGGGCGGCGCGACCGGCACGGTGAACTGAATGGTGGTACCGCCCGGTCCTCCCGCGGTGGGCGGGTCAATCCAGATGCGCCCGCCGCGGTCCTCCACGATCCGGCGGCACAGGGCCAGGCCGATGCCGTTCCCGACGTACTCATCGCGGGTGTGCAGCCGCTGGAAGATCACGAAGACCCGCTCGGCGTACTCCTCGGGCACGCCGATACCATTGTCCCGCACCGTGAAGTGCCACGTGCCGGCCCGCTCGTGCGCGCTGAGCTGCACGACCGGGTGAACGCCGGCCCGGTGGAATTTCAGGGCGTTCCCGATCAGGTTCAGGAACAGCTGCGTGAACTGCGTGGGGTTCACCGTCAGGGTGGGCAGCGGCCCCACCTGCACCTCGCCGCCCGTGTCGGAGATCAGGGTGTGCAGCTGCACCTGCACGCTCTGCACGAGCGCGTTCAGGTCCGTGCGGGTGGGGGGGGCGTGCCGGTCATGCATGCGGCTGATGGACAGCACGTCGTCGATCAGGGTGGCCATGCGCTGCGCGCCGTCCACGATGATATTCATGTACCGCTGCGCGCGGCTGTCCAGCTGCGTGCTGTAGCGGCTGCTCAGCAGCTGCGTGAACGACCCGATGGTCCGCAGGGGTTCTTTCAGGTCGTGACTGGCCACGTGCGCGAACTGCTCCAGGTCGCGGTTGCTGCGTTCCAGGGCTGCCGTGCGGACCTTGACCCGTTCCTCCAGCGTGTGGCGGTCCTGCTGTTCCCGTTCCAGCAGCGCGGCGCGCATGAGGGCGGTGTGCAGCAGTTCCTCGAAGGTGGAGTACAAGGTGGCGCGCGCGCCGTCCTCCTCGGTCCGGTGGACCAGCAGGGTGCCCAGCCACGCGCCGTCATGCGTGAGAGGCGTGCCGCGCCAGGAGGGCGTGCGTTCCGGCTGCGTGGGGTGACCCGACAGCCACCCCTGAACGTCCGGTGCGAGGTCCGGCGGCAGGGGCTCGCCCGGCAGGATGAGCTGCGCGTCACTGCCCAGCAGGGCGGGCGCGGCGTGCCGGGCGGCGCGCTGCACGTCCTGAAGGGTGCGGGCGGCGTTCAGGGCCGCGGCGGTCGCGTACAGCTCATTGAGCTGCTGGGTGTGGGCGCGTTCACGGGCCTGAATCTCACGGCGGGGCGTGTCGTCGTACAGGTACACGGTCTGGACGTGCTCGCCGGGGTACACGCGGGCGTGCAGCCACGTGCCGCGCGGCGTGTGCAGGTCCGCGCTGCCCCCGGTCCCGGCGCGCAGCAGGTCCGGGAGGGCCGTCCCGGTCAGCCACGCCAGGCTGGTCAGGGGCTGGCCCCGCAGGTCCGGGTTGGTGTCCAGCAGGCCCTCGGCGGCGCGGTTGAGGTTCAGGACGCGCAACTCCCCGTCCACCTGAAGCACCCCGTCGGTGATGCTGCGCAGCAGCGCCGACTGCTGCGCCTGCGCGTCACTCAGCGCCTGGCTGAGCGCGTGGGTGTTCAGCGCGGCCTGCACGGAGCGGCGCAGGGTGTCCGGCGTCAGGCGGCCCTTGACGAGGTAATCCTGCGCGCCGGCGCGCATGGCCTGCACGGCGATCTCCTCGTCCCCCACGCCGGTCAGGATGATCACGGCGCATCCGGGTGGGTGTTCTTGCAGGAACTCCACGCCGGTGGTGTCGGGCAGCTGGTAGTCCAGCAGGATGACGTCCGGGGTGGTGGTTCGCAGGAGCGCGGCGGCCTCCTCGCCCAGGCTGGCCTGACTGAGCGTGACCTGCCAGTCCGGCCAGGCGCGCAGGTACCGCAGGTACGTGGCGGTATCTTCCGGGCTGTCGTCTATGACCAGCACGTGAATGGACTGCGTCATGCGGGGCCGCCGGGCGTCACGGGGCCTCCGGGGCCTGCGGAAGCTGCGCGGCTTCCAGCCAGAAGTCCAGCGTGAGGCGCAGCTGGTTGGTGAACTGCGCGAAGTTCACGGGTTTGGTCAGGTAACTGTTCGCGCCGAGCGCGTAGCAGTCGTTGATGTCGCGGGCGCTGGCGGACGTGGACAGCACGACGACGGGCAGGGTGCGGGTGCGGGCGTCACGGCGCAGGGCGCCCAGCACCTCGCGGCCGTCCGTGCCCGGGAGGTTCAGGTCCAGCAGGATCAGGCTGGGCCAGTTCGACGCTTCCTGCAGCCAGGTCAGCGCGGCGTCCCCGTCGGCGCAGCGGTCCAGCGGCAGGGCGCGGTTCAGGCGATTCAGCGCCCACTGGATGGCGGTGAAGTCCTCGTCGCTGTCCTCGACGATCAGCAGGCGGTGCGTCACGTGGCCTGCCCGGGGTTCAGCGTGAAGTAGAAGGTGGTGCCCTGTCCGATCACGCTCTCCAGCCAGATGAGGCCGCCGTGCCGCTCGACGAGTTTCTTCACGATGGTCAGCCCGGCGCCGGTGCCGCCCCCGAACTGATCGCGGGCGTGCAGCCGCTTGAAGATCCGGAAGATGTTCTCGAAGTGCTTCTCGTGAATGCCGATGCCGTTGTCGCGCACGTAGATGATCCACGCGTCGTCCGGCAGGACCGCGGGGAGGGACAGGTCGCCGCGCTCACCCGGGGCGACGGCACCCACCTCAATCACGGGCTGCGCCTTGTCGGTGTACTTCACGGCGTTCGTGATGAGGTTGTTCAGGATCTCCCCGACCCGCACGCGGTCCAGCAGCAGGGTCGGCAGGGGCGCCGCGTGAACCTGCGCGCCCGCATGATCCAGCCGCGCCGAGAGCACGTCCAGGACGCCGTGCAGCACGTCGTTCAGGTCCGTGGGCCGGAAGCTGAGGTCCACGCGTCCCATCCGGGAGTACAGCAGCAGCGAGTCGATCAGGTCATCCATGCGCTGCGTGAGCCGCACCAGCGTGTTCAGTTTCGACACGCCGTCCTCGTCCAGCTGCTGCGCGTACGATTCGAGCAGGAACATGGAGTAGTTGTGCAGGCCCCGCAGGGGCTCTTTCAGGTCGTGACTAGCAATGTACGCGAAGGCGTCCAAGTCGGCGTTGCTGCGCGCCAGGTCCAAGTTGCTGCGCGTCAGGTCGTCGTTCAGTTCGCGGATCTCCTCGGCGCGGCGCAGCACGATGTTCAGCAGCGCCCGCCGCAGGGTCCGGGCCGCGGCGATCTCCTCAGGCAGCCACGGCGTGCTGCGGCTGCGGACCGTCTGCTGCCACGCCTCAAAGGACCGGCGGGGCGACAGGCGGTCCTGACCGGCCGCGTCCACCTCGGCCGGTTTGTTCGGGTCGCCGCCCCACGTGACGGTCTGCAACTCCTCCGGGCGGAACCACATCACGTGGTCGCCCAGCTGGCGGGACAGCTGCACGCTCAGCAGGCCGCTGGCCGTGTCGGCGTACGCGGCGGCGTCCGGGAACAGTTCGCTCAGGGCGCGGGTGTGCAGCACTTCCGCCTCGGCCTGCGTGCCCAGCCACGCCTGCAACGCCCGGACCTGCTCGGTGGTGGGCGCGCGGCCCATGCGGATGATCTCGCCGTCCAGGCACACGGCGGCGCCGCTGGCATCCACGAACTCCAGCAGCTGCGAGTGCTGCCCGACGAGCGCCTCCATCAGGTCCGGGGCGTTCGCGAGGCGTTCCATCAGCTGCGACTGCGCGTCTTTAAGGTGCAGCTGATACGTCTGATCCTGCCGCTCCTGCCACGCGCTCAGCTGCACGCTGGCCACCTGCCCGATCAGTTCGCACGCGGCGCGGACGTTGGCACTCAGCGCACGTGGGCCGGTGTGATGGCACGCGATCAGGCCCCACAGTTCAGCGCCGCGCAGCAGGCTGATACTCATGGACGCCCCGACACCCATGTTCCGCAGGTACTCCAGGTGAATGGGGGACACGCTGCGCAGCGCGCAGTAACTCATGTCCAGCGGCTGCTCACCGGGATGCGCGAGCAGCGGCACCGGCGTGTAGTTCGCGTCCGCGATGATGCGCAGCATGTTCATCACGTACAGGGCCCGCGCCTGCTTGGGAATGTCCGACGCGGGGTAGCGCAGACCCAGGTACGGCGTCATGCCGGGCGCGCTGCGCTCAGCGATCACGGTGCCGGTGCCGTCATCGGCGAACTGGTACACCATCACGCGGTCAAAGCCCGTCAGCGCCTGCACCTCCTGAGCGACCAGGGCCACGAAGTGATCCTGGTTCGGCGCGGCGTTCAGGCGCCCCAGCGCGGCGCGCACCAGCGAGTACGCGTCGGTCTGCACGGCGCTGCGCGGCGTCTGCTCGAATTCCAGGATGGTCAGGTCGTTCATCTGGTGGGCGGTCACGTCAAAGGGCCCGCGGCCCCGGACCTCGGCGCTGAGCAGCAGCAGCGGGTTGCGCTGAAGGCCGCCCGAGCGCAGGGCCTCCCTGACCTGCCCGGCCAGAGGGCCGTCCAGCAGCTGTTCCAGCGGGCCGCCCAGCGCGTCCGTCACGGCCACGCCCAGCAGCTCGGGCAGGTTCTCGCTGACCTGCACGATGGTCGCGCCCCGCAGGGCGACCATCGCCCCGTGAGGCTGCACGGCGCCGGGAATGTGAATGGGTTCGCGGTCGCAGTTCGTCAGGTCAACGGGCGCGTCCAGGGCGGTCACGCGGACAGGATCGTGGGTCATGCGCTCTCCGGGGCCGCCAGTCCAGTAGCGGCGGGGAAGGTCAGGTCAGCGAAGGTGCGGGTGGCCGCCTCGACAGCCCGCGCCGCGAACAGCGCCGGGTGCGGGTCGCGGGCGTGCCGGGCCGACAGCAGGTGCCCGAAGGTCCGCCAGCGCGCGCCGACCTCCGCACCGTAACTGCCGTAATACCGGAGGGCGTCCTCGCTGAACTTCAGGCGCCGCAGGTGACGGATGACCAGCTGTCCACCCAGCGTGGCCCCCTCCAGGACGTACGCGGCGCCCCAGGCGTCCGCCTCGCAGCGCAGCCACGCGGGCGGAGGCCCGGTTGGCCCGACCGTCCGGCCCAGGGCGGTCAGATCGGCCGCCAGCAGGGGGGCCTTGCGGCGGGACGCGAGGTCCAGCGCCGCGCGCTCCTCTCCGGTCAGGTCCGCACTCAGCAGGGCTTCCAGCGTGGGTTCCAGCCGGGCGTGCCGGGCGTGCAGCCACGAGAGGACGTCCGCGTAGTGCGCCGCAGAGAGCGCCGGGTCCATGAGATTCAGGGCGTGCTCGGCCCTGACGTGCGCCTGGCGCGTGTCGGTTTTCAGGCGGGCGAGCAGCGGGGCGGCCGAGGAGGGCGAGGTGGTCACGCCGCACCGGGCAGGAGGCCGGCCCGCCGGGCGTCCGGTGGTGAAGGGAGACATGGACCGGTACCTTGCATGAATACGGTGAGCCTATCAGCGCACCCCCGCCGCGGAACAGGACGCCCGCCCGATTGATGGAGTAAATGAAGCTCTTATGAAGTCAGGTGCGGGCCTGCCGCGCCGTCACGGGGACGCGACCGGTTCGGCGCCTTGGCCGGTCCGCGCCCCGTTCACCAGCCCGCCAGATCATCCTTCAGGTCGTCCGTGGCGAGTTTCGCGTAGCCCCGCCGGGTAGTGTCGATGCTCTCGTGTCCCAGGTGCGCCGCGACCCGCCCGAAATCCTTGACCTGCTGAAGCAGCCGCGTCCCGGCATACTTGCGGCCCGGGTGGAACCCCCGGAACTTCACGCCAGCCGCCTGGAAGGCCTTCTCCAGGTGGTACCGGGCGGTCATGGGTGACGCGTACCGGAACACGTGGCCGACGGGCGTGGTGCGCTTGCCGTCCGTGTGGTCGGGGCCGCCGGGTGCGTACAGGCCACGGTAGTGCCGGCTGGCGCGGGCAAGGCTGGTACTCATGGCGACCACGCGTTCCTTACGTCCCTTCCCGCTGCGCACGTGAACGCGGCGGCTGGCCTCGTCCACATCGTCCCAGGTCAGGGCGAGCGCCTCACTGATGCGCAGCCCCGCGTGAGCCGTGAGGAACAGCAGGAACTTCACGTGCACGTCCGCGTGATCAAGGACGTCCGCGAGCTCATCCTCCTGATACGGCGGGCGTTTCACGAGGCCGGGCGTGCGGTCCTTGGGAATCTTCACGTCCTTGAAGGGGTCAGCCTCGGTGGCACCAGCCCAGCGGAGCGCGCGGTACAGGCAGTTCGCGGCCGCGACTTTCAATTGCACGCCGGCGGGCTTGCGTCCGGCGCTCAGCATGAACGCGACGTAGCTGGAGGCGTCCCGGCGACCGGGCCGCAGGAGATTCACGGCGTTCGCAGTGGCGTACTCAAGGAACTGCCGTACGCCCAGGGTGTACGCCTCGGTGGTGCGTGGGCTGGTGAGCAGGCCACTGACGCCCTCATGGGTGAGGTACGCGCGGGTCAGGGAGAGCAGGTCGGCCACGTGCTTGTCCCCGGCGGCCTGCACGGCGCGTCGGCGGAGTTCGTCATCGGGCAGGCTGGCCCACGTCTGGGCCTGGGCGAGGACCGTCGCAGCGTACGGGGCCAGGGTCATGAGGGCGTTGGGTACTCCGACATACCTGATCTTACCTAAGTCCGCTTAGGTAAGATAGAGCCTGAACTGGTTGTTTGCTTTGTGACCCCTCCTGTACCCCTCGGCGCAGCGCGGAGGGGCCTTCCTGGCGCTCCTGTGAGGAAGTGATTTTTATGACGTCTGGCACGACAATTCTGCTAAGCATGGTGCAGAGCGCGTGTGAATTTCAGGTGGGCATCGCCGCCGCAGCCCCTTGTCAGGCGGCCGCCCTACATTCGAGGTTGGCTTCTAACCTGACCGGCGGGTCCGGCTGGCCGGTCAGGTCAGTGCCTGGCCGCCAGCCTCCCGGTCGCCAGGGCTCAGCGGGCCGCTCGGCGATCCACCACCCGCTGAAGTTTCCCGCCCTCGCTGCGGGGCAATTCGCCCGGACCGCATAGCTCGCACGTGAGGGTCACGCCCAGCTGCTCCTTGAGCACCCGGATGACCTCATCCTGCAGCGGCGCGTCCACCCGCGTGCTCTCCACGCGCAGCAGCAGTTCATCCAGCGGGCCCGCGTTCGTCAGGACCAGCTGGTAATGCGGTTGCAGTTCGCTGAAGTGCACCAAGGCCGCCTCGATCTGCGTGGGGTACACGTTCACGCCGCGCAGGATGATCATGTCGTCGCTGCGGCCCCGGATGCGGTCCATGCGGCGCATGGTGCGGCCCGTCGCGTTCGGGCCGGGCAGCAGCCGGGTGATGTCGCCCGTCCAGTACCGCAGCAGCGGCATCGCGGTGCGGGTCATGGAGGTCAGGACCAGCACACCGAACTCCCCGTCAGGCAGCGGCTCGCCTGTCTCCGGATGAACAATTTCCGGGTAGAAGTGATCCTCCCAGAGGTAACTGCCGCGCTGCTCGGTCACGTCCTCGTTGCTGACGCCCGGGCCCATGATCTCGGACAGGCCGTAGATGTTCGTGGCCTGCACGCCCAGGCGGTCCTGCACTTCCACGCGCATGGCGTCACTCCAGGGTTCCGCGCCCAGCACCGCGTACTTCAGGCTCAGGGTCTGCGGCGTGTGGCCCCGGCGGGCCAGGGCGTCCGCGAGGACCAGCGCGTAGCTGGGCGTGCAGGAAATCACCTCGGGTTCAAAGTCCTCGATGAGCTGCACCTGCCGCTCTGTGCCGCCGCCCGACACGGGAATCACGCCCGCGCCCAGCCGCTCGGCGCCCGCGTGGACGCCCAGTCCACCCGTGAACAGCCCGTACCCGTACGCGTTGTGGAACAGCATGCCGGGCCGCACCCCGGCGGCGTGCAGGCTGCGGGCCACGACCTCCGCGAACACGTCCAGGTCGTGCGCGTCGTACCCAACGACGGTGGCCTTGCCGCTCGTGCCGCTGGACGCGTGCACGCGGCGCAGCTCGGCGCGAGGCACGCTGAACAGCCCGAAGGGGTAGTGGTCGCGCAGGTCGCTCTTGCGCGTGAACGGGTAGTGCCGCAGGTCGTCCAGGCTGCGCAGGTCGTCGGCGCTCAGGCCGAGCTGCCCGAAGCGCGCTCGGTACGCGAGCACCCGGTCGTACAACCGGGCGATGGTGTCCCGCAGCTGCTGGAGTTGCAGGGCGCGCAGGTCGGGCAGCGGCAGGGCCTCGGCGGCGGGGTTGAACATCGGACTCCTCATCTGGGGTGGGCCGGAGGGGGTGGGCGCGGGCGCTGCCCGGCGCCTGAACCTGCTGAGCGGTCGGTGGTGAGGGGAGTGTAGGGGCCACGTCCCGAGCGTGTCAACGCGCCGGTGGACGCCGCGTACGGCAGAGGCGGCCACCGCGGCCACATGGACCGAACAGGCGTTCACCGGGGTGTGCCATACTTCCCACACCGAAAGATCAATGCCGTTCCCCTGCCCCGGCAGGGTGGTCCCAACTGTGGAGGTACCCCCATGAAAAAGGCCCTGTTCCTGAGCGTCCTGACGCTGTTCTCTCTCGCTTCCGCGGAGGTCCGGATTGGCGTGATCGTCTCTTCGACCGGCCCGGCGGCGAGCCTGGGCATTCCCGAGAAGAACACGGTGGCCCTGCTGCCGCAGACCATCGCCGGTCAGCAGATCGTGTACACCATCCTCGATGACGCGTCCGACACGACGGCCGCCGTCACGAACGCCCGGAAACTGATCCAGGACACGAAGGTGGACCTGATCATCGGGACGACCACCACGCCCGCGTCCCTGGCCATGATTGACGTGGTCGCCGAGGCGAAGGTACCCATGATCAGCCTGGCGGCCAGTGAGGGCATCATCAAACCCGTGGACGCCAAGCGCAGCTGGGTGTTCAAGACCCCGCAGACCGACGCGCTGATGGCGGCCGCGATCGTGCAGCACATGGTGCAGAACAACGTGAAGACCGTCGGGTACATCGGCTTCAACGACGCGTACGGCGAGGGCTGGTCGGCGGAACTGAAGAAGAACGCCGCGGCACGCGGCCTGAAGATCGTCGCGGAGGAACGCTACGCCCGCAGCGATACCAGCGTGACCGGCCAGGTCCTCAAACTGGTGGCCGCGCGGCCCGACGCGATCCTGATCGGCGCGTCCGGCGTGCCGGCGGTGCTGCCGCAGAAGGCCCTGAAAGACCGCGGGTACGGGGGCAAGATCTACCAGACGCACGGCGTGGCGAACGCGGACTTCCTGCGCGTGGGCGGCCGGGACGTGGAGGGCGCCATTCTCCCGGCCGGGCCGGTCCTCGTGGCCGACCAGCTGCTCACGACGAACCCCACCCGCAAGGTGGGTCTGGCGTACATGAACCTGTACGAGGCGAAGTACGGCAAGGACTCGGTCAGCACGTTCGGCGCGCACATGTGGGACGCGGGGCTGCTGCTCCAGCGGGCGCTGCCCGTGGCGCTCAAGAAGGCCAAGCCCGGCACGGCCGCCTTCCGCAGCGCGCTGCGTGACGCGCTGGAAGGCACGCGTAACGTGATCGGCGCGCACGGCATCTTCAACCTGTCGGCCACAGATCACCTGGGCCTCGACGCCCGCAGCCGCGTGATGGTGCAGGTCGTGGACGGCACCTGGAAACTCCTCCCCAGCCGCTGAGGCGGAGCCTCCCTTCCAGTACGGAGCGTTGACGCGGCGACTTACGGTGCGGCGTCGGCGCTCTGGTCCGTCCTGCCCCTGTCCGCGACCCTGACCTCCCGCGACTCCTGCGGGCCGCCCGGCGCTGCTGACGGGCGAAAGGCACGTGCATGCAAATCTTTGATCCAAGTATCTTCCCCATCTTGGCCGCCGACGGCCTCACGAACGGCGCCGTGTACGCCCTGCTGTCCCTGGCGCTGGTACTGGTCTTTGCCGTGACGCGCGTCATTTTCGTGCCCATGGGCGAATTCGTGGTGTTCGGCACCCTGACCCTCGCGGCCCTGCAACTGGGCAAGGTGCCGGGCACCGTCACGCTGCTGCTGATCCTGCTGGGTCTCGCCGCGGCGCTGGAGGCCGCCCGCCACCTGCGCCGCGGGCACGTGACCCCGGCCGCCCTGACGGTTGGTGGGGCCGCGCTACTGGGCGCCGTGCTGTGGGGCGCGGCGCACTGGATTGCGCCCCTGAAGCCGCCCCTGCCGGTGCAGGTGCTGCTGACCCTGCTGCTGGTCGCGCCGCTGGGCCCGCTGCTGTACCGCACGGTGTTTCAGCCGCTGCAGAACGCCACCGTGCTGGTTCTGCTGATCGCGTCCGTGGCGCTGCATCTGGTCCTGACGGGCCTGGCGCTGGTCTTCTTCGGGCCGGAGGGCTCGCGTACGCCGCCGTTCGCGCAGGGCACCGTGGCGCTCGGGCAGGTGACGCTGACCTGGCAGAGCCTGCTGGTGATCCTGGTGTCCGCCGTGCTGATGCTGGCCCTGTACGTGTTCTTCGAGCGGACCATGCCCGGCAAGGCGCTGCGCGCGACCGCTGTGAACCGCCTGGGCGCCCGGCTGGTGGGGATCAGCCCCACGTCAGCGGGCACCCTGACCTTCACGCTGGCCGCCCTGATCGGCGCGCTGGGCGGCATGCTGATCGGCCCCTCGGTTGCCATGACGTACGACAGCGGCTTCCTGATCGGCCTCAAGGGCTTCGTGGGCGCCATCATCGGCGGGCTGGTCAGCTATCCCCTCGCGGCGGCCGGGGCGCTGCTGGTGGGCCTGATCGAGAGTTTTGCGTCGTTCAGTCTGTCCGGCTGGAAGGAAGTCATCGTGTTCACGCTGATCCTCCCGGTCCTGCTGTGGCGCTCGGTGATCACCCGGCACGCGCCGGAGGATGAGGAGTGACCCGGAACGTCGCGGCTGCGCGCCCCGCTCTGCGCCCCCGCACCCTCCTGACCGCGCTGGCGGTGCTGGCCGCGCTGCTGCTCCCCGCGCTGCTGCCCCTCTTTCAGGTGACGCTGCTGATCAACATCGTGATCTTCGCGCTGGTCGCCGTCGGACTGGTGCTGCTGACGGGCATCCTGGGGCTCACGAGTTTCGGGCAGGCGGCCTTCATGGGCGTGGGGGCCTACACGACGGCGGTCCTGACCACGCAGGCCGGTTGGAGTCCCTGGCTGACCCTGCTGGCCGGCTTCGCGGTGACGGGCGTCATCGCCCTGATCCTGGGGCTGGTCACGCTGCGCATGCAGGGCCACTACCTGCCTCTGGCGACCATCGCGTGGGGCATCAGCCTGTACTACGTGTTCGGGAACACGCCCGCGCTGGGCGGCTTCACGGGCCTGACGGACATTCCCCCCGTGCAGTTGCTGGGGCTGTCCCTGAACGGCCCGCGGCCCTTCGCGTACCTGGCGCTGGCGGCGCTGGGCCTGGTGGGTCTGGGCGCGCAGTTCCTGCTGTCGTCCCGCACGGGCCGCGCCATGCGGGCCCTGCGGGCCGGCCCCGTGGTCGCGGAGGCGTTCGGTGTGAACCCCTACCGCTTGAAGGTGCAGGTGTTCGTGCTGGCGTCCCTGATGGCGTCCATGGCCGGCTGGCTGTACGCGCACAGTCAGCGCTTCGTGAACCCCACACCGTTTGGCCTGCAGGCGGGGATCGAGGTGCTGTTCATGACCGTCGTGGGCGGCCCCGCGTACGTGTGGGGCGCGCTGCTCGGCTCGGGCCTGATCACGGCCCTGCGCGAGTGGCTGCGGGGGGACCTGCCGGCCCTGCTGGGCACGCAGGGGAACTTCGAGGTCATCGTGTTCGGCGTGCTGATCATCCTGGCCCTGCAGTTCGCCGGGCGCGGCCTGTGGCCCCTGCTGGAACGCTGGGTGCCCCACGGCGACCCGGCGCTGCTGCCGGAGGGCGCGCCGCTGCCCACCCGCGAGCAGCCCCAGCCGGGCCAGCCGCTGGTGCAGGTCGAGCACGCCGTGAAGCAGTTCGGGGGCCTGCGGGCCGTGGCGGACGTGTCCTTCGAAGTGCGGACCGGCGAGATTGTCGGTCTGATCGGCCCGAACGGTGCGGGCAAGAGCACCATGTTCAACCTGATCACCGGCGTGAACCCCGCCACGGGCGGGACCGTCACCATCGCCGGGCGGAACGTGACCCGCTGGCGCGCCGCGGACATTCACCGGCTGGGCGTGGCCCGCACCTTCCAGCACGTGCACCTCCTGCCGGATCAGTCTCTGCTGGTGAACACCATGGTGGGGGGGTACGCCCGCGGGCGCGCCGGACTCATTGCCAGCCTCCTGCACCTCGAACGCGCCGAGGAGGCCGCCCTACAACGCGAGGCGCTGCGGCAGCTGCGGCGCGTGGGCCTGGACGCACAGACCTTCAACCTGGCCGGGAATCTCGCGCTGGGGCAGCAGCGGGTGCTGGAGATCGCGCGCGCCCTAATGGCCGACCCGACCCTGCTGCTGCTGGACGAGCCGGCCGCCGGACTGCGCCACGGAGAGAAGCAGGAACTGGTCACGCTGCTGCGGCGCCTGCGGGACGAGGGCGTCACTGTGCTCATCGTCGAGCACGACATGGACCTCGTGATGAACCTTGTGGACCGGGTGGTGGTCATGAACTACGGAGAGAAACTGGCCGAGGGCGCCCCTCACGAGATCCGCGCTCATCCCGCCGTGCGGGAAGCGTACCTGGGCGTCGACCCGGAGGACGCGTGACCGGCCCGGCCCCGCTGCTGGACGTCCGTGATCTGGTGACCCGGTACGGCCGCGTGGAGGCGCTGTCCGGCGTGAGCATTCAGGTGCCTGCCGGGCAGATCGTCAGTGTCATCGGCGCGAACGGCGCCGGGAAGACCACCCTGATGAACTCGGTCATGGGGGTCCTGCCGTCCGCCGGGCAGATCACGTACGCCGGGGCGTCCCTTCAGGGCGTACCGCTGGAAGGGCGCGTGGCGCGCGGGATCAGCCTGGTGCCCGAACGGCGTGACCTGTTCGCGTCCATGACCGTGCAGGACAACCTGCAACTCGGCGCGTACCTGCGGCGCCGCGAGGCGTGGCGCGCGGACCTGGACGCCGTGTACACCCGCTTTCCCCGCCTGCGGGAGCGGCGTGCGCAGCTGGCCGGGACCCTCTCGGGCGGCGAGCAGCAGATGCTCGCCATCGGGCGCGCCCTGATGGCCCGCCCGAAGCTGCTGCTGCTGGACGAGCCCAGCCTGGGCCTGGCTCCCCTGATCGTCCGTGACATTCTGAACATCGTGCAGCAGCTGCGCCAGGATGGCGTCACGGTCCTCCTTGTCGAGCAGAATGCCCGCGCGAGCCTCGCTATCAGTGACCAGGCGTACGTGCTGGAAACCGGTCAGGTAAAACTCAGCGGGCCGGCGTCCGCCATTGCGAAGGACGAGAGCCTCACGGCCAGTTACCTGGGGGGCGCGTGACGGGCGATCCGTACATGGCGTTCCTGGGCGTGACCGTCCTGGAAGTCGGCGACGGTCACGCGACCGTGTCGGCCACCGTCGAGGCGCACCACATCAACATGCACGGCACGGCGCACGGGGGGTTCCTGTTCAGTCTCGCGGACGCGGCGTTCGCCCTGGCGTCCAACAGCGGCCCGGGGCGGCAGGTGGGCCTGCACGCCGACCTGCAGTACCTCCGCGCCGCGCGCCTGGGAGATCAGGTGACGGCCAGCGCCGCCGAGCAGCACCTGGGCCGCAAGACGGGTGCGTACCGCATGGAAGTCCGCGTGAACGGTCAGCTCATCGCCATGGGCAGCGGCCTGGTGTACCGCGTGTAGGACGGGCCGCCCCCCACACCCCGGACCTGAGTGCAGCGGTGCTCAGCGGCCTTGGCCGTCCAGGGTCTGCTGGGCGAGTTCACGCACCCGCCGGACCTGCCGGTCACCGTCGAAGGGGCTGAACCCGGCGCTGGACGTGGTGTGCGGATGGTCCCGCAGGGACGCGCGCCGCAGTTCACCCGGCGTGACGTAACTCAGCCCGGCCTGCTGGCAGGCGCTGAACAGCTCCGCGCGCAGGTCCGCCTCGGTCCGCCAGGGGAACACCGGGCCCGGCGGGACGCTCAACTCATCGTCCAGCAGGCCTCCGGCCGCGAAGTACAGCTCGCGCAGGGCGTGCAGGGCCGCGTCACTGAGGCGGGTGGCGGTGTGCGTGCGGGTCAGGGTGCCGGTGGGCACATGCACGTGCGCCCAGTTGAGGACCGTGAGTTCACGGGACCGCAGGGCGTGCTCGTCAATCAGCACCAGAGCGGCCCGTAGGGGGTGCGGGGCGCTGCGGTGCAGGCGTGTGATGGCCTCCCGGGTGATGAGGGGCGCGGCGCGCCGTTCACTGACGGGCCGCGGCATGCCCTGCATGGGGTGCGTGCTCAGGACGCCCGTCTCGACCAGGTGGGTGTACAGGCGGCTGAGGAGGCTGAGGCGTTTACGCGCGGAGTTGGGTTTGGCGACCGTCCCGTTGCGGTTCGTGTACGCGGCGGCATGCAGGTGATCATGCAGGGCCGCGGAGGGGCGGCGCAGATCAATGCGGTCCGGGTCTCTAGGTGTAAAGAACGCCTGGAGGTGAGAGCGGGCCACATGCACCGGGTCGGGCAGAGCGTCGGCGACGAGGGGCAGGAGGGTGTCGGCGTCGTGATCGTGGAGGGCTTTGAGGATGGCGTGGGTTGTGGGGAGATCCTGCACGCAGACTCCTTTTTATAACTGGAGATATAAAACTAACTAGATATACCTCAGATCTCACATACACCGCAAGTAAACCTGAATTGTACATCCTCAAGCAAAAGCCCATGCAGAGGCAGAAAAACAGATCGTGGCATCGGATCGACGTAAAGAACTGCATCCCACCCAACAAGGCAAGAGCTGTCGAACGTTTCCGTTTTATATCTCCGGATTCTATTTTGGTTCGATTTATCAACAGCCCTCCGAGGTAGCAGGAGCGTGCTGGCTGTGAGAAAGAACTCAAGCACCACCTACAAAAATTTCAGACCTGTCAGTGAACTGGAGACTGAACAGCTTTAGCCCATTGGCGCCCGAAGACGGCAGGTGCCAACCGAGACTGGCAAGCAGCTCCTCTCTGCCGACCTCCCCGCAGGAAGAAGCGTATCGCCGGTGCCGGGCAGGACCGTCCGGTACACCCTCCCCTAAGCCGACCGCGCGCTGCGTGGTCAAAGGAGTCAACCATGCCGTCCCTGAATTCTCTGAGTGACCTATATCTGGAACAGCTGCGCGACCTCTACTCCGCCGAAACTCAGCTGGTGCAGGCGCTGCCCAAGATGGCAGCGGCCGCCCACGATCCACAGTTAAGGGCTGGATTCGAGCAGCACCTGGAGCAGACGCGGCAGCATGTGCAGCGCCTGGAATCGGTTCTGAGCGACCTGGGTGAAACGCCCGGCGGGCACACGTGCAAGGCCATGCAGGGCCTGATCGCCGAGGGGGCCGAGATGATCGGGCAAGACGCCGCGCCCGCCGTGAAGGACGCCGGTCTGATCGCGTGTGCGCAGCGGGTGGAACACTATGAGATCGCCGGGTACGGCACAGTGGCCCGGTACGCGCAGGTGCTGGGGCACCAGCAGCATCTGGAGACGCTGCGCGCCACGGAACGTGAGGAGAAAGCCACGGACAGTCAGCTGACGACCCTGGCGGACACCATCAATGAGACTGCTGCTCGGGCCTGAGCCCAGGCTAGGGTGACAGACGAGGTCAGCGCTGGCGTATCGTCCGCGGACCAGAGGGAATCCACCCCGGGCATACGTCGTTGACTTCTCCTGCGGTGGGCCTGCGCAGGCCTACACTGCGGGTATGCTCTCAGCGCGCGTGCGGCCGTGGTATCCCGTGGTGATTGTCGTGGTGACGGTGCTGGCGCTCCTGCTGGCGGCAGGGGCGCGCAGTGCGCCCGGTGTGTTTCTACTGCCCATGCAGGACGCGCTGGGCCTGAGCCGCGGCACGCTGTCCGTAACGGCCAGCCTTGGCCTGCTGGTCTTCGGGCTGAGCGCGCCCCTGTCCGGCCGCTGGATGGACCGCTTCGGGCCGCGCCGCGTGGCGAGCGTGGGGCTGCTGCTGCTCGCCCTGAGTTTCGCCCTGAGTACGCGCATGCATGGGGCGCTGGGTCTGCACCTGACCTGGGGGCTGCTGAGCGGACTGGGGACGGGCCTAGTGGGCAGTGTGCTGGGCGCGACGGTCGCGACGCGCTGGTTCGTGCGGCGGCGTGGGCTGGTGGTGGGTCTGTTCGGCGCGGCGACCAGCGCGGGGCAGCTGGTGTTCATTCCGCTGCTGACCCGCTGGGCGCAGACGATCGGGTGGGCTCAGGCTACCCTGATCGTGGCGGCCGCGGCGCTGGCCTTGGCGCCCCTCGTGCTGGCCCTGCTGCGGGACCGCCCTGAGGATCTAGGCCTGCACCCGGACGGTCAGGCGCCCGCTCCGGGAGCACAGGCTCTGCGGCCGGACCCGGGCGTAATGCGGCGGGCGGTCCGGCACCGGGATTTCTGGCTGCTGAGCGTCACGTTCTTCGCGTGTGGGTTCACGAGTAACGGCATCATCGGCACTCATTTCATCGCGTACTGCGGGGACCTGGGTCTGGGCGCCACGTTCGCGGCGGGCACGCTGGCCCTGATGGGTGCATTCAACTTCGTGGGGACGCTGGCCAGCGGGTACCTCACGGACCGGACGGATCCGCGTGCGCTGCTGGCGGGGTACTACGTGGTGAGGGGCCTGAGCCTGGCGCTGCTGCCGCTGGTGCCGCCCGGCGCGGCGTTCACGATCTTCGCGGTACTGTTCGGGCTGGACTATATCGCCACGGTGCCCCCCACGACGGCGCTGACAGCAGACACGTTCGGACGGGCGAACGTGGGCACGGTGTACGGCTGGATCTTCTGCGCGCATCAGGTGGGCGCGGCGCTGGCGTCCTGGCTGGGCGGCGTGACGCGGGACGCGCTGGGCAGTTACGCCCCGGCGTTCCTCGCCTCGGCGGTGCTGGCAGTCGCGGCCGGGGCGCTGGCCCTGCGGGTCACGCCACCTGCCCGCCGGACCGCACCCACGGGCTGACTCCTCGGCAGACCGTGCTTCGGGGCGCCTCTCCCCTGCTGGGCGCTTCAGCGGGCGGCGATCCGCTCGGCGGCCCCAATCAGGGCGTTCAGGGCCGGGTTGTCCAGCGCTGCGCGGGTGACGAGACCCACGTCCAGCGTCACCTGGTCATCCAGCGGCACGAACCTCACGCCTTCCTGCTGCGGGTTGATCAGGGTCTGTGGGACCAGGGTCACGCCCACCCCGGCAGCCACGCGCGCCACGACGGCGCTTTCACTGCCGCCCACGGCGCGCGTGCGGGGGACCAGCCCGAAGGCCATGCACAGGGCCTGCACCTGCTCGGGCGGCAGGGTCGTCGCGTAGGGCGTGCAGGTCAGCCATTCTTCCTGCGCCAGGTCCCGCAGGGCCAGACTGGCGTGCGCCGCCAGGGGATGTTCTTGGGGGAGGGCGGCCAGCAGGGGAATGCGCGCCAGGGGCCGGGCACGGAGTTCGTCGTGCCAGACGGGCAGGGCCATCAGGCCGGCGTCGAGTTCACCGGCCAGGAGGGCCTGGCGCTGGTCGGGCGTGCACAGCTCGGTGACGTCCAGCTGCACGTCCGGGTGCGTGTCGCGCAGGGTCCGCCACAGCCGGGGCAGGAGGGCCGCCTGGGCGGCGCCCATGTACCCGAGGCGCACGCGGCCCGTTTCGCCCTGCGCGGTCCGCCGGGCCAGGGCCGACGCCTGCTCCAGCTGCGTCAGGATGGCCTGCGCCTGCGGCAGGAACGCCGCGCCCGCCGCCGTCAGGGTCACGCGGCGGGTGGTGCGGGTCAGGAGGGCCGTGCCCACCTCGTCTTCCAGCGCGCGGATAAGTCGGCCCAGCGGGGACGCGGCCAGGTTCAGCCGTTCGGCGGCGCGCCCGAAGTGGCGTTCCTCCGCCACGGTGATGAACGCCTGGAGTTGACGGAGATCCACGCCAGATTATACCGGATACGGTCAGAATGCAGCCGCATTGCCGCCTTGATGTGACTCAGTGCGCGGCGTAACATCCCCGCATGACTGCCACCGAACCCAAGCTGCTGTTCACCGCCACCTCCGACGTGCAGGGGGGCCGCACCGGTCAGGCCCAGGTGGGCCGCGACCGCCTGCCGGTCACGCTGCGACCCGCGAACTCCAGCACGGCGGGCGCGGACCCTGAGGAACTGTTCGCGGCCGGGTACGCCTCATGCTTCCTCAGCGCCCTGCAGAGCGTGGCCCGCCGTGACGGCATCACCGTCGGCGGTACGCCCCAGGCCCGCGCGCACGTCAGCCTGATGCAGGACGCCCAGGGGTACGGCCTGCGGGTCCTGCTGCAGGTGCACCTGCCCGAGACGCCCCTGGAGACCGGCGAGGCGCTGCTGCGCGCCGCGCACGCCGTGTGCCCCTACAGCCGCGCCGTGGCGGGCAACGTCCCGGTCGAGCTGGAACTGCACGCCCAGCCGTTCTGAATCGCCCGGGCCCCGGGTGACAGGGCGTACTTGGCGCGCTGTCACCCGGGACCCGTCTGCCCACACTGCACCGACAAGAAGGAGGGCCGCGCTGCATGGCGCGGCCCTCCAGTTCCAGTCAGGGATTTACAGGTTGCCCTTGAGGGTGCTGGCGACCTTGAAGGCGACTTTCTTGCCGGCGGGAATCTGGATCTTCTCGCTGGTGCCGGGGCGCACGCCGGTGCGGGCGGCGGTGGCCTTGACGCTCAGGGTGCCCAGGCCGGGCAGGCCGACGCTTTGGCCGCCCTTGATGGCGCCCACGATGACGTCCAGCATGGCGCTGACGGCTTCCTCGCTCTGCTTCTTGGTCAGGCCGGTCTTGTCGGCAACCATTTCCACGAGCTGGGTCTTGGCGACCTTGCTGCTCTCGGCCTTGGGCGCGGCTTTCGCGGCGGGAGCGGCCTTGGCGGCGGGCTTCTTGGCGGGGGCTTTCGCAGACTTTTTCGTCATGGTGAGCAGCATGACATACGCCCGCCCGGTTGGGAAGGGGGTATGGGGGCAAGGAACGCCCTCCAGCACGCCGTTCCATCCATAATGAAGACACAAATGCCGTCTGGAACGCAGAATATCCGATTTCCTTAATTCTCGCGTCCTGCACGTGGAAACTCCGGAATACCCCCACCCGGCGGGCCGTGCAGGGGCCTGAGGCGGCCCCCGGGCGGGCTTCGCGCTATGCTCGGGCCATCCACAACTCCAGCGGTCCAGGCGCGAGGCGTCCGGACCGGCACTCCCGATCTCCCGGAGGGACTCGACCATGACCCAACCGCAACCGTTCTGGCCCGAAGGTAAACCCCGCACCCTGACCCTGCCCGGCACGGGCGTGATGCACAACCTGCGGGTCAGCGCCGAACGCTACCCCGACCGGGTCGCGTGCTGGCATTACGGCCGCAGCTGGACGTACGCGCAGCTGCACGGGGACGCCACGCGCCTCGCCGGTCACCTGGCCGCGCGGGGCGTGCAGCGCGGCGACCGGGTGGCCGTCTGCCTGCAGAACAGCCCCGAGTGGGCCATCGCCGCCTTCGCCACGTGGCAGCTGGGCGCCGTGGTGGTGCCACTCGCCCCGATGCTGCAGGCGCGTGAGCTGGGCTTCTTCCTGCAGGACGCCGGCATCCGCGCCGGGGTGGTCGGCGCGGAACTGTACGACCGGGCCCATCAGGCGGGCCTGGCGCACGCCGTCGTGGCGAACGTCATGCGCGGCGCGCAGGCGACGCCCGGCGTGCCGCTCCCCGACGGGCTGGACGTCACGCCACAGCTCATGGGCGAGGACGTGACCTTCGAGGACGCCCTGCGCGCCGAGCCCGCACCGGAAGCTGCTGTGGGTGCGGATGACCTGTGCATCATGCCTTACACCTCCGGCACCACGGGTCTGCCCAAGGGCTGCATGCACACGCACCGTAGCGTGCAGGCGAACGTCTTCGGGGCGGGCGTGTGGGTGGACGGGAACGTCGAGGACGTGTTCCTGGCGGCCCTGCCGTTCTTTCACGTGACGGGCTTCATCAACAGCCTGATGAGCGCCCTGACGGTCGGCGGGAAGGTCGTGATCATGTCCCGCTGGGACCGCGACGCCGCCCGGACCCTCATCCGCGAGCAGCAGGTGACCCTCTGGACGAACACGCCCACCATGCTGATCGACCTGATGGCTTCCCCGGACTTCAACCCGGCGGACCTGCGTTCCCTGCGCAGCGTCACGGGAGGCGGCGCCAGTCTGCCCGCCGCGGTCGGCCAGCGGCTGCTGGACTTGACCGGCATCATGTTCCTGGAAGGCTACGGGCTGTCCGAGACGATGGCGCAGTCGCACAGCAACCCCAGGGGCCGCCAGAAGCTGCAGTGCCTGGGCATTCCGCTGTTCAACGTGGACGCCCGCGTGGTGGACCTCGACACCGGCCGGGAGCTGCCGCCGGGCGAGACGGGCGAGATCGTCCTGCGCGGCCCGCAGGTCATGCAGGGCTACTGGAACCGCCCCGACGCCACGGCCGAGGCGTTCATGGAGATCGGCGGGCAGCGCTACTTCCGGACGGGTGACCTGGGCTACACCGATGAGGAGGGGTACTTCTTCTTCGCAGACCGCCTGAAACGCATGGTGAACGTGTCCGGCATGAAGGTCTGGCCGGCCGAGGTGGAGAACCTGTTGCACGCGCACCCTGCCATTCAGGAGGCCTGCGTGATCAGCGTGCCGGACGAGCGCAGTGGCGAGCGGGCGCGGGCGCTGGTCGTGCTGCGCCCCGGGCAGCAGGCCACCCCCGGGCACCTGGAGACCTGGGCGCGGACGCAGATGTCCACGTACAAGGTGCCGCGGGACTGGCAGTTCGTGGAGAGCCTGCCGCGCAGCCCCACGGGCAAGGTGGCGTGGCGGCAGTTGCAGGAGGCCGCGCGGGCGCAGATGGCCTGAACGACAGGCGCGTACAGGTTCGGACAGAGAGGCGGGTCACCCGGAAGCGGGCGGCCCGCCTTCACGGTGTCGGGGTCTCCCGTGGGTGCGCGTGAGGGTCTGGCGTCCGTGCGGGGACGGGCCGGGGGGCGATGCCATGTGGACCCACCCCGGGGGGAATCCGGCCGGTCCAACGGGAGCCCGCAGGGTCGAGGGTCGTTTCCGCGCAGCGTGCCTCAGCCGGTGAGCCCTGACCATTCACTGCCCGGGTGGGGAAAGTTGGACGCGTGGTCTCCCCTGTGGAGCGGCGGCGCCCGGCTGCCTGAAGCGACTGGGGCGACCTGCCCACAACACAGGACATCAGGACGTGTGGGTCAACGCCTCGCTGCGTCATGAGTGCGTCAATGCCACCGTTCCGGGGGACATGGGCTTGTCGGCTTCGGCTGAAAGGCTTATGCTTCTCGTGGATACCCCCCCGGGGGGGATAGGAGACAGCATGAGTCAGACAATGGAACTCGGGGTGGGCGGTATGACCTGCGCCAGCTGCACGGCGCGGGTCGAACGCAGCCTCAAACGCTTGAGCGGCGTCGAAGACGCCACCGTAAACCTGGCCACTGAACGCGCCACCGTCACCTTCGACCCCGCGCACGTCACGCCGCAGGACCTCGTGAACACCGTCCGCAGCGCCGGGTACGAACCGGCTACCGCTGACCTGGAGTTCGGGGTGGGCGGCATGACCTGCGCGAACTGCTCCGGCCGGGTCGAGCGGGCCCTGAACCGCACGCCGGGGGTCCTCTCGGCCAGCGTGAACCTCGCCACCGAGCGGGCCAGCGTCCGCTACCTGCCCCAGTCGGTCACGCCGGACACCCTGCGCGCCGCCGTGGTGGACGCCGGGTACAGCGTGGCGGACGCGGAAGCAGAAGTGGCGGAGAATCCCCGTGCGGCAGAGGTGCGTTCCCTGCGCCGCGCGGTGACGTTCAGCGCCGCGTTCGCCGTGCCGCTGCTGCTGCTGGCCATGGCACCCATGCTGATCATGCCGCTGCACATGTGGCTGATGAGCACGCTGGGGGAACGCAGCCTGAACGTCCTGATGCTGCTGCTGGCGGCGCCCGTGCAGTTCGGTCCGGGCCGGCGCTTCTACCGGCTGGGCTGGGCCGCGCTGCGCCACCGCAGTCCGGACATGAATTCCCTGGTGATGATCGGCACCACCGCTGCGTTCGGCTACAGCCTGCTCGTGACCCTGGCGCCCGACCTGTTCCCGCCGGGCACGCGGCACGTGTACTACGAGGCGTCCGGCGTGGTGATCACGCTGGTGCTGCTCGGCAAGTACTTCGAGGCGGTCGCCAAGGGGCGCTCCAGTGACGCGATGCGCGCGCTGCTGAACCTCCAGCCGCCGGTTGCGCACGTGCTGCGCGGCGGCACCGAGCAGGACCTGCCTCTGGCGGCCGTGCGGGTCGGGGACGAGATTCTGGTGCGACCCGGCGAGAAGATCCCGGTGGACGGCGTGGTCGAGCGGGGCTCGTCCTTCGTGGACGAGAGCATGCTGACGGGCGAGAGCGTCCCCGTGCACAAGGAGGCGGGCGCGGAGCTGACGGGCGGCACCCTGAACGGCACGGGCGCGCTGCACCTGCGGGCCACGCGCGTCGGCGCGGACACGGCCCTGGCGGGCATCATCCGCCTGGTCGAGCGGGCGCAGGGCAGCAAGCCGCCCATCCAGGGCCTCGCGGACCGCGTGGTGGCCGTGTTCGTGCCGGCCGTGCTGGTCATCGCGGCCCTCACCTTCATGGCCTGGCTGCTGGCCGGCGGGCCGGACGCCCTGCCGCGCGCGCTGGTCAGTACGGTCGCGGTGCTGATCATCGCGTGCCCCTGCGCGATGGGCCTGGCGACCCCCACGAGCGTGATGGTCGGCACGGGCCGCGCGGCGGAGCTGGGCGTGCTGTTCCGCAGTGGCGCGGCGCTGGAGGGCCTGCAGGACGCGCAGGTCGTGGCGCTGGATAAGACCGGCACCCTCACGCAGGGGCGCCCCACGCTGGGAGAGGTGCGGGCCGTGGCGCCCTGGACGCGCGGGGACGTGCTGCGTGTCGTCGGGAGCGTGGAGGCCAGCAGTGAACATCCGGTCGCCCGGGCGATCGTGGAGGCCGCCCGCAGCGAGGGCCTGAACCTTCCGGCGGCACAGGACGTGCAGGCCGTGCCGGGCTTTGGCGTGCAGGGGCTCGTGGACGGCCTGCGCGTGCAGGTGGGCGCGGACCGGTTCATGAGCCGGCTGGGTGTGGACATCAGCGCTGTGGCCGCCGAAGCGCAGGCCCTGGCGGACGCGGGGCACACGCCGATGTTCGCGGCCGTGAATGGGCAGCTGGCGGCGCTGGTCACGGCGGTCGATCCCCTAAAAGCCGGCAGTCTGGAGGCCGTGCAGGCGCTCAGGGACGCGGGCCTGCGGGTGGTGATAGTCACCGGCGATCACCAGCGGACGGCGCACGCCGTGGCGCGGCAGCTGGGCATCGACGAGGTGCGCGCGGAGGTGCTGCCCGAGGACAAGCAGCGGACCGTGCAGGAACTGCAGGCCGGCGGGACCCGCGTGGCGTTCGTCGGGGACGGCATCAACGACGCGCCCGCGCTGGCGCAGGCGGATGTGGGCGTCGCCATCGGGACCGGCACGGACGTCGCGGCCGAGAGTGCCGACGTGATTCTCATGAGTGGTGATCTGCGCGGCGTGCCCACTGCCCGGCGCCTGAGCCGCGCCACGCTGGCGAACATCCGCCTGAACCTGCTGTGGGCGTTCGGGTACAACGTGCTGCTCATTCCGGTCGCGGCGGGCGCGCTGTTCCCGCTGCTGGGCTGGCAGCTCAGCCCCGTGCTGGCCGCTGCCGCGATGGGACTGTCCAGCGTGCTGGTCCTCAGCAACGCCCTGCGCCTGCGGCGCTTCCGGGGGCCGGAACGGGTCCAGACCAGCGGACTGGCATAACCCGCCACTGCCCGCTCAGTGGGGGTCGGGCAGGCCCAGGAGGGTACGGGCGGTGACCTCGTCGATGACCAGCGTGGTCATGAGTTCCCCGCGCAGGGCGGCGCGCAGCGCCTGGACCTTGCCCAGCCCGCTGACCACGCAGATGGCGTGCTGCGCGCGGCGGGTGAGGCCCAGGTCCGGGCCGCTGCTGCGGGCGTTGATGGGCAGCCCCTGGTAGCTGCCGTCCTCGCGGAAGAAGACGGTGGCGATGTCCCCCGCGACGCCCTGCGCGCGCAGCTGCGCGAGGTCCGTGTCGTCGAGGTACCCGGCGGCGTACACGTGGCTGGGCACCTGCGCACTGGCCGCGCCGACCGAGTACAGCAGCACGTCGGCGCGGTCCTGGAGCTCCAGGACGTGCTGCACGCTGCGTTCGCGCCACATGGCGGCGCGGGTGGCGGGATCGTCGAAGAAGGTGGGGACCGGGAACAGGTGCGCGCGCGCGCCGTAGTTCGCGGCGAAGCGGGTGATGGTGTCGGTCACGAAGCCGCTCATGAAGTCCAGGGCGTTGGCGCTGCCGTTGAGCTGCACGAACTGGAGGTTCGTGATGGACCGGGGCGTCAGGGCGCGGGAGACGGCGTCCAGGGTGGTGCCCCAGGCGAGGCCGACGGTCTGTCCGGGGCGCAGGACCTGCCCGAGCAGGTGGGCGGCAGCCACGGCGACGCGTTCCAGCCAGATGTTCTCGGGGCTGCCCGGGGGAACGCTGACGACCTGGGGGTGCAGGAAGGGGTAGCGGTCGCGCAGCTGCGCTTCGAGGCCCTGCGGCTGGGCCTGGGGGTCATGGATGCGGATCTCGACCAGTCCGGTGCGGCGCGCCAGGGTGAGCAGGCGGCTGACCTTGGGGCGCGAGAGGCCCAGTTCGCGGGCGATGGCGTCCGTGGTGAGGCCCTGATGGTAGTAGAGGCGGGCGACCTGCACGGCGTGCGCCGCGGTGTCGTCCGGGGTGGGTTCGGTCACGTGTCCGAGCATACCGCCCGGGCCGGACGGAGCGGAGCGTGTGGATGGTCTGCGTCTGGGCACGGCACATCCAACTTTGAACAAATGTTCACGGTTGCTTGACATTCGTTCAATGCTTGGTGATGATACCCGCATCAACAACCCGGCCCGCGCGGCATCTGGCTGCGTCCCCTACCCGCCCGGCCCGCCCGGGGGCGCGCCCTGCCCGCTCCCGTGGGTCACCTTCCCGACCACAAGGGGTCTTCCATGACATTCAAACCCTCGCAGGAATTCATGGCCGAACTGCTGGGCACCATGGTGCTCATCCTGTTCGGCTGTGGCGTCGTCGCCATGGTCGTGCTGTTCCAGTCGACCAACCCCAGCATCCCGGGGCAGATCGTCAATGGCGGCTACACCAACATCACGCTCGGCTGGGGCTTCGCCGTCCTGATGGGCATCTTCATCTCCGGCACGATCAGCGGCGCGCACCTGAACCCGGCCGTGACCATCGCCCTGGCCGTCACCGGCCGCTTCCCGTGGGCCAAGGCGCCGCACTACATCGCCGGGCAGTTCATCGGCGCGTTCCTGGGCGCCGCCATCGTATTCGCGGTGTACCACGCCAAGTGGCTGGGCTTCGACCCGGGGCTGGCCAACACCACGGGAATCTTCAGCACCTTCCCCGCCGTGCCCGGCTTCTGGCCCGGCTTCATTGATCAGGTGGTGGGCACCGCGCTGCTTATGGGCCTGATCCTGGCCATCGGCGACAAGCTGAACAACGCCGCGGGCGCCGCCTGGGGCGCGCTGGCTGTGGCGTTCGTGGTCATGGCGATCGGCATGAGCTTCGGCGGCATGCACGGCTACGCCATCAACCCCGCCCGTGACCTGGGCCCGCGCCTGTTCGCGCTGGTCGCCGGGTTCAGGAACACAGGCTTCGAGAACGGCGTGTGGCTGGTGCCGGTCATCGGGCCCATCGTGGGCGCCATCGTGGGCGCCCTGATCTACGACACGTTCATCGGGAAGCCCCTGCTGCGCGCCGGGGAAGCCCTGCCGGGCGTCAAGGGCGCCGACCCCGCCTACAACGCCGAACACCAGCGCTGAGGCGCACGCCACACCCGACCCCGTTCACCATCCCGGAGGTAGTCACCCATGACCCAGCAGAAATACATTCTCGCGCTCGACCAGGGCACCACCAGCAGCCGCGCCATCGTCTTCGACCACGCCGGGGACATCAAGGCGGTTGGGCAGAAGGAATTCCGGCAGATCTTCCCCCGCCCCGGCTGGGTCGAGCACGACGCGACCGAAATCTGGAGCACGCAGATCGGCGTGGCGCAGGAGGCGCTGTCTAAGGCGGGCATCCGCGCGTCCGACGTCGCCGCGATCGGCATCACCAACCAGCGCGAGACCACGCTGATCTGGGACCGGCAGACCGGGCGGCCCATCCACAACGCGATCGTGTGGCAGGACCGCCGCACCGCGCCCTACTGCGACGAGATCCGCGCGCAGCACGAGGCGACCTTCCAGCAGAAGACCGGACTGGTGCTCGACGCGTACTTCAGCGGCACGAAGGTCAGGTGGCTGCTCGACAACGTCGAGGGCGCCCGCGAACGCGCCGAGAAGGGCGAACTGGCCTTCGGGACCATCGACTCCTGGCTGGTGTACAACCTGACGGGCGGCGAGCTGCACATCACGGACGCCACGAACGCCAGCCGCACCCTGCTGTACAACATCCACATCGGCGAGTGGGACGACGAGCTGCTGAGCATCCTGAACGTGCCGCGCAGCGTGCTGCCCGAGGTGCGCAACTCCTCCGAGGTGTACGGCCAGACCGCCGAGGGGCTGCTGGGCGCGCGGATTCCCATCGCCGGGATCGGCGGGGACCAGCAGGCCGCGACCTTCGGGCAGGCCTGCCTGGAAAAGGGCATGGCGAAGAACACCTACGGCACCGGCTGCTTCATGCTGATGAACACCGCGCAGGAGGCCGTGCCCAGCCAGAACAAGCTGCTGACCACCGTGGCGTGGCAGCTGGACGGGCAGCGCACCTACGCGCTGGAAGGCAGCGTGTTCATCGCGGGGGCCGTGGTGCAGTGGCTGCGCGACGGGCTGGGCATCATCCGTGACAGCGGCGAGGTTGAGGCTCTGGCCCGCACGGTGGACAGCAGCGAGGGCGTGATGCTGGTGCCGGCGTTCGTGGGTCTGGGCGCGCCGTACTGGGACAGCTACGCGCGCGGCACGATGGTGGGCATCACGCGCGGCACGACCAAGGCGCACATCGCGCGCGCCGCGCTGGAGAGCGTGGCCTACCAGTCGGCCGAGCTGCTCGAAGCCATGCAGAAGGACGCGGGCGCGCCCCTGAAGGAACTGCGCGTGGACGGCGGGGCCAGCAACAACGACCTGATGATGCAGTTCCAGGCGGACATCCTGGGCGTGCCGGTCGTGCGGCCCAAAGTGACCGAGACGACCGCGCTGGGCGCCGCGTACCTGGCGGGCCTGGCCGTGGGGTACTGGCAGAGCACGGCCGAGATTGCCGGGCAGTGGCAGGAAGGCAAGCGCTTCGAGCCGCAGATGGAGGCAGGCGAGCGTAAGCGCCTGATGGCCCGCTGGAAGAAGGCGGTCAGCCGCGCCCGCGACTGGGAAGACGAACGCTGAGCGCCCATTCCCTGAGCTAAGGACGTGGCCGGATCTGGCGCAGGCCAGCGCTCCGGCCGCGTCGTTCCGGTCCTCAAGGGACGGTGTAGCCCAATCTACTGAACAAACGTTCATCTTATGCGAACATATGTTCAAACGGTTGATTCTCTCCCACCGGAAGGAAGGATGACTTCATGACCACCCAAGACCCCCGCCAAGACGCCCTGACCGCCGCCACCACCCCTGAATCCTGGGACCTCCTCGTCATCGGGGGGGGCGCCTCCGGCCTGGGCACCGCCCTGGAAGCCGCCACCCGCGGCTACCGCACCCTGCTGCTCGAAGCACACGACTACGCCAAGGGCACCAGCAGCCGCTCCACCAAACTCGTGCACGGCGGCGTGCGCTACCTCGCGCAGGGCAACGTCTCCCTGGTCCGCGAGGCGCTGCACGAACGCGGCCTGCTCAAGCGCAACGCCCCACACCTCGTGCGCGACCTGGGCTTCCTGATCGCCGCGTACAAGTGGTGGGCCGCGCCCTTCTACGGCATCGGCCTGAAGATGTACGACCTGCTGGCCGGCAAGCTGAACCTCCAGCCCAGCCGCTACGTGAACAAGGCGCAGGCCCTGGCGCGCACGCCCACCCTGAAGCAGAGTGGCCTGAAAGGCGGCATCCTCTACTTCGACGGGCAGTTCGATGATTCCCGGCTGGCGATCACGCTGCTGCGCAGCCTGGAAGACCACGGCGGCGTCGCGCTGAACCACGCGCCCGTCGTGGGGCTGCTCAAGGACGGGGGCCGCGTCGTCGGCGCCCGCTTCCGCGACGACGAGACCGGACAGGAACACGAGGTCCGCGCCAGGGCCGTCGTGAACGCCACCGGCGTGTTCGTGGACGACATCCGCCGCATGGAACGCAGCGACGTCAAACCCATGCTCTCCCCCAGCCAGGGCGTGCACGTCGTCGTGGACCGCCGCTTCCTGCCCGGGGACAGCGCCATCATGGTGCCCCGCACCGACGACGGCCGCGTGCTGTTCGCCGTGCCCTGGCACGATCACGTCGTGATCGGCACCACCGACACCCCCGTGCCCGAGACGAGCCTCGAACCCCGCGCGCTGCCCGAGGAGATCGACTTCATCCTGCGCACCGCCGCGCAGTACATGGACCCCGCCCCCACCCGCGCGGACGTCCGCAGCGTGTACGTGGGCCTGCGTCCCCTGGTGAAGGCCGCCGAGGGCACCGACACCAAGAGCCTGTCGCGCGACCACGTCATCCGCATCAGCGACGGCGGCCTGATCACCCTGACCGGCGGCAAGTGGACCACCTACCGCCGCATGGGCGAGGACACCGTCAACCGCGCCGCCGCGCAGGCCGGACTGCCCGAACGCCTGAGCCTCACGGCCGGGCTGAAACTGCACGGCGCGACTACCCAGGACCTTCCGGATCACTGGAAGGTGTACGGCACGGACGCCGAGCGCGTGCAGGCGCTGCCCGGCGCGAACCAGAAGATCCACCAGGACCTCCCGTACACCGAGGCGGAGGTCCGCTGGGCCGCCCGCGCCGAGCAGGCCCGCACCGCCGAGGACGTCCTGTCCCGCCGCCTGCGCGCCCTGCTCCTGAACGCGCAGGCCAGCATCGAGGCCGCGCCCCGCGTCGCCGCGATCCTCGCGGAGGAACTCGGCCGGGACCAGGCGTGGCAGGCCGAACAGGTCCGCGCCTACACCGACGTCGCGCAGGGATACGTGCTGCGCTGACCGCAGAGGACCGGAACCGGGAGGTCCAGGAGGCGTGATGAACGCCCACCCTGGACCTCCCGGCGTCCCTGTCGGTGGCCGGGCAGACCACAGGTGCGCCGGAAGGTGCAACCGGCCGTCGCCGATCACCTCCCGGACCTTGTCATCTGGCGCCCTCAGGGCGTCGGGCGCGAACTGGCGGTGAAATTCAGGGGTTTCCAGTCCCGGGTGGGCCGCGCGAAGTAGTAGCCCTGCATGACCTGAATGCCTTCGCCGCTCAGGGTCTCGACGTCATTCAGGGTTTCCACGCCCTCCGCCACGAGTTCCAGGCCCAGGTCCCGGCTGAGGCTGACCATCGCCCGGACGATCGCGGCGCTCGGGCCGCGCGGCTCCCGCATCATCTGCTGCACGAAGGTGCGGTCCACCTTCAGGCCGCTGAGCGGGAACTGCGACAGGTACGCCAGGCTGCTGTACCCCGTCCCGAAGTCGTCCAGCATGACGTGAATACCGTCGTCCCGCAGGGCAGACAGGATTCTGGCGGTCCGCTCGGGGTTGAGCATCATCAGGCTCTCCGTGACCTCCAGTTCAAGCAGTTGCGGCGCCAGTCCGGACTCCCGCAGGGCCGAGCGGACGGTGTCCAGCAGGTCCGGGCTTGCAAACTGCCGCGCGGAGAGGTTCACCGCGACCCGCACGCCCCCCCATCCCTGGGCGGCGCGGCACGCTTCGCGCAGCACCCAGGCGCCCACCTCCACGATGTGATCCCCGCGTTCCAGGATTGGCATGAACGTCCCGGGAAACTGCAGGCCGTGTTCAGAGCTGTTCCAGCGCAGCAGCGCCTCGGCACTCACGACGCGCTGCGCCTGCGTGTTCACCAGCGGCTGGAAGTGCAGTTCGTACTCGCCGCGGTCCAGGGCGCGCGCCAGGTCTCCTTCCAGGCCCGCGTGGGCGTGCGCTTTGGCGTCAAAGAACGTCATGACCTCACCGTGGGTCTTGGCGTCCAGCAGGGCCAGTTCGGAGGCGCGGCGGAGCGCTTCGCCGTCACTGGCATCCTGAGGCCAGCACGCGGCGCCGGCCGAGCCGGAGATCCTCACGACCTGATCGGCGTACTTGATCGGGCGGGCTACCGCGCGGACCACCTCGTCCGCCCGGACGCGCAGGTCCTCCCGCACGGTCAGCAGCAGGGCAAACTCGTCACCGCCCACCCGGGCGACCAGTTCACCTGGCAGCAGCAGGTGCTGCAGGCGCTGCGCCACGATCCGCAGCACCTCATCGGCAAAGTCATGACCGTACGTGTCGTTGATCAGCTGAAAGCGGTTGAGGTCCAGGGTCAGCAGCGCGAACGGCTCGGCCGGCGCCCGCACCTGCTGCGCCACCTGCGCGAGCAGCATCACGCGGTTGGGCAGGCCCGTCAGCGCGTCGAACAGCCGCCCGCGCTCCAGTTCCTCAATCTGCCGCTGAATGGTCTTCTCCGCCTGGAACCTCAGTTCCTGCTCGTACTGGGCGATCCGGCGGGCGTTCTCAATTCCGGCCTGACGGGTCAGGTTCTGCACGGCCTGGTCCCGGACGGCGTCGAAGATCGTCTGCTGCACCTCGACCAGTTCCGGGTAGTAGACGTTGAGCCGCTCCTCTTCCGTGAAGCGCGGGTCATTCACGATGAATTTCAGGATGGTCAGCGCTTCCGGCAGCCGCTGGCTCTTCTTGGCCATGGCCAGCACGTTGATAACCTCGGGCTTCTCGATCAGCTGACTGGACGTCGCGGCACGGGCGACCTCCACGGTCGCCTCCAGCTCCAGGGACGCGTTGCCCTGCACGCGCGCGCCCTGCACCATCGCCAGCGCGTACTGCAGCGCCGCGTCCGAGTTGCCCATGGCCCGGTAGATGCGGGCTGGGGCAAGCGACTGCTGCACCGACTCCCGCACGTGCCGGCGACCCAGGAACTCCTCAAACCGCTGAAACAACTCCGGGTCAGCGGCGTGCTCGGGCAGGCTCGCCAGGGCCTCGTAGTAGTTCAGGCCGAAACTGACCTCCAGTTTGTCCAGGCCAGCCTCGGTGGATTTGATCAGGCCGAACCGGTAGGACTGCGCGGCCGCCTGGTAATCCCCGAGCTGCTCAAGGATGAGCCCGTCAATGTTCAGCAGGTACAGCTCCAGCAGCGCGTCCTGCTCTGTGACGGGCAGGCTGTGATAGAGCGCGCTGGCCTGCTGGTGCGCTTCCCGGGCCTCGCTCAGCTTCTGCTGACTGATGGCCAGGTTGGCCAGGTTGCACAGGATCTTGATCTGCCCGGTCACGTCACCGATCTCACTCTTGATCTGCTGGGCCCGGCGCAGCGCCTCGAAGGCCGCGGCGCTGTCAAACCGGGAGTAACTGACGAACGACTGAAGCAGCAGGCTGTCTGAATAGATGGCGGTGTTGCCCCGGATGGCTGAGGCTTCCAGCGCGCGCGCGATGGCCTGTTCCGCCTGACCCAGGTCACTGTGAATCCGGTGGTACAGGGCCTGCGCGAAGTAGAAGCACTCGTCGGGCAAGGCGTCGAAGGCGAAGCTGTTCAGGGCGGTCAGGGCCGCGTCCCCAGGCTGAGAGCGGATGTGGTCGAGCAGTTCATGCCATGAGGGCGGGAGCACCACAGGCACGGTCAGTCCAGCAGATGGAACAAGTTCAGCTTCTTCCAGGTGGGGTGCGCCGAATCCAGAGTCTGGCCCAGGGTGAACAGGTCGTTCACGCGCGCCGCCTGCGTGCCGGGCTGGCCGCGCAGCATGGCGAGCGCGGCGGCTGCCATGGGCGTGCTGAAGGACGTGCCGGTCCAGCTGGCTTCCCGTCCGTCCGGGTACAGAGACCGGATGGACTCCCCGGGCGCGAACAGCAGGTCAGTGTCAGAAGTGGACGTGAACGCACTGGGCTGGGACTGCGCGTTCACACTGGCCACCGCGACGCCCGCACCCGTCGTGGACAGGTACGCGGCCGGGTAATCCAGGTCCTCACTGCCGGAGTTCCCGGCGGCGGCGGCCACGTCGACACCCTTGCGCTGCGCGTATTCCAGAGCGGCCCGCAGGGATGGGGAATCCAGGTCCGTGCCGACGCTGAGGTTGATGACGTCAGCGCCGTGATCCACGGCCCACAGGATGCCCTTGACGAGGTCGAGCAGATACCCGGTGCCGTCCGGCGCGAGCACCTGAACGGGCATGATCCGGCTTTTCGGAGCGATCTGCAGCGCGACGCCTGCGACGCCCGTCGCGTGTCCGTACGCGCCGCTGCTCTCGGTAACCGGTTCCGTGGTGGGCTGAGCGTCATTCGAGGCGAAGTCGAACCAATCAGCGGGGTTCACCATGGAGTCCGCCAGGGCCGGGTGAGCGGTGTCCATGGGTCCGTCAATGACGGCAATCACGGGGCTGCCCTGGTAGTTCGGGCTCAGCTGCGCCTGGGGCACTCCCAGGTTCACGAACTCCTGCGAGTTCTGCGGGAACAGCGTGAAGAGGGGGCCGTTCCAGCCGTTCCCGGTCTGCTGGCCGAAGTTGTACAGAGACGTGGCCCAGATCTTGTCGCCGCTGGCCCAGGTGGTGATACCCGTCGCCCAGATCTTGTCGCCGCTGCTGTGCGTGGCGCCCTGCGGGATGGCCACGCTCTGCTCGTTTTTCTCCACGCGGCGGCTGGCTGCGGCGAGCGGAGTCGCGTGCGCGCCGCTCAGCACGGCGAAGGTAGCCGTGCGGTACTCGACGGTCCCGCCGTACTGCTGCGCGAGCGTCGCGTCAGAGGTGCCGGCCGTCACCGGAACCGTGAGTAGGGTGTCAGGGTGAGCGACCGTCGCGGTAGGGGTCACGGTCATGGAGCAGGCACTGAGGAGGCTGATGGTGAGGGTGGCGCAGGTGAGGGATCTCCGCATAGGTTTCGGCTCCTTAGATTTATCGCGCCTGAGTGTACACCGTTAAGCTGCTGTTCATAAACGCGCCCAGAAAGGTGTGAACCACCGCAGGAACGGACTTTCTCCCCTCACGGTAGACCAGACTCCCATGCACGGCTATCACATAGCTGCAGTGTGAAGACCGCCGGCTAAATCTTGTGGCAGAGCTGTAGTCCACGTCTCTGCGGGCCACCGCGCCGCTACCCCAGCTCAACCTCACATCTGGGGTCCATTCGGAGCCATTTCAAGGCACTTGAACAGGTTTAGGACTTTCTCAATCCTTACAACGCCCGGTTCAGTGATCTATACAACCGAACGTCGGGCGTCACGCCCCGGCCCCTCACACGTACGGCAAGTGGCCTCCGCCCCAATCAACGTCGGTCAGGAGTGAGCAGGGATCAGGCGTTCAGCCAGTTGAGCCGCCGCCCGGGCATGATCCTGAAACCGCACGGCGGCGCCCGGCACGGCCTGCTGCACAGCCTGCCCGAACAGTGGGCTCACGCGGAGGGAACCGCCAGTCACCACAACAGGGATGGCCCGGGGAAGCTGGTGTTGCACGGTCTGCGCCAGATCTGCCAGCACCGCCGCCGCCTGAGTGAGGATGCCCAGCGCCACCGGATCACCCTGATCAGCAGCCCGGCCCACGGCCGGGGCAAGTGAAGCGACCGCCGAGGCGCCCGGCGTGCCGTACGTGAAGTGACGCACCGTGTCCCAGTCGAGCGCGCTGGTCAGAGCGCGCATCTCGGTGGCCAGCGCGCCAGCGGGCTCCTCGTTGCGGTCGAGGTGCCGGGTCAGCCAGCGCAGCGCAGCGCGGCCCAGAGCGTAACCGGCCCCGTCATCATCAATGTGATACCCGTGCCCCCCCGCGCGGAGCAGCTGGCCATCCGGGGTCAGGTGACAGGCCACGCTGCCCGTGCCGGCGTACACTAAGACGCCCTCGCCCGGCTGGAAGTGCGCGCGGTACGCCAGTTCGATGTCGCTCTCCACAACGAGTTGGGTGGCAGGCACCCCGAAGGCATCAGCCAGCAGGGCCTGAATGGCCGCGGCGTCCGGACGGCCTGCTCCGTAACCGGGCAGGCCAGCGTGAACGGCCCGCGGCCGACCCGGCAGGTCAGCCACGAGCGCGCGGAGGTTCTCGCGGCCCTGCGCGGTGCCCAGCAGCGCGGCGGTGAGGGGCGGGGCGCTGCCGCTGGTCTGCGTCGCGTCGTCATGCGTGGCGTGCCACTTGCTGCGGCTGCCGCCCAGATCAAGGCCCAGGGTGATCGTCACCCGCGCATTCTGGCATTCCGCCCGGTGCGCGGGGCCGGATCTCAGCGGTTGTTCAGGCCGTGCCGGAGCACGGTGGCCAGTTGCTTGGTCATGTGCGACTGAAGTTCGTCAAGTTCTGCGCTGGCGGCCCGGAGCAGCGCGCGGTGCGTCTCGGCGTTGCGCGCGTCGGGTCCCTGCGCCGTGTGCACGGTCGCCTGCACGGTGAAGTGCGCGTCGGGCAGCAGGTTGAGGTTGCTGCGCGCGCCCGCGTGCCGCGCGCCGAGCAGGGCGCCGAGCATGCCCACCTCCTCGCTGCGGCGCATCAGTTCACGCTGGAAGACGCGGTCCCTGATGCTGGTGATGACGTCCCACGCCGCGTCCGACAGGGCCGCCTCAGCGCTGGCGGGCCGCGCGACTTCCACGTACAGGGTGTCGCCGCTGCGCCAGGTGCGGTGGTGCGCGTCTCCCCTGGCCGGCGTCCAGAGCGTCTCGAAGTCCCGGGCGTCCTCGATCAGGACTTTCAGGCGGGCGGCGGGCGCGTCGGCAGGCACGCGGTGACCGTCGGGCAGGGCGCCCCAGAGGCTCAGGCCGGTCTCGTCAGTGGCGCGCATGGTGCTGTACGCGTCCGCCAGGGGGGCCGAGCCCTCGCTCAGTCGCGCGATGGGCCGGGCGTCCACGAGGAGCGTGATGTCCTCGCCGTCCGTCTGCGCGGCGTGGGTCAGGTGATGCAGACCCAGGCCCCAGCGGCGCTGGGCGTCCTGAAGGGCCTGCGTGAGGGCCTGATCGAGCGTGGCCCGGTCGGCGCCGCTCTCCGCGAGCGCTTCAATCTGACTGTCCACGGCGGCCGTGGCCATCAGCGCGTCGAACGTCCGGTAGGGGTTGGGGGTCGTGGGGGCTGCCTCGGTTTTTGTCTTGGTTCTCGCCATACTCCCTCTATTCTGCCCTGAACAGAGCAGATCGTGTGTACTGAGCACACCATAGCGCACTTCGCCTGCCAGATCGCTATCGCCTTAAGTGTCAGAATTCGCTGTGAGCGAAGTAGCCGCTCTGATCGCAATGTGTTGCGGCGGACCGAAAGAATCAGTCCGCCGCAGCCAGAGAAGTCCTCAGCGACTCGCGCTATTTGCGCTCGTAACTATAAACAGCGAACGAAGGAACGGAGGTATTTTTCAGGGCATCTACTCCTGGTGGGAGGTTGAACTCCAGGCCAGGCACCTGGAAGACCTGTGTTCTCGCGGAACCGCCGTTGGTTCCGTTGGAGAGATCGAAACCGTTCCCCATCATGGTCCCCATGACCACCGAGTCCTTGACGGCGCTGACCGTGCCCCCGGCGTAGAAGAATCCAGTCACGACCTGCGTCTTGGTGGGCGCACCGTCGATGTTCTGGTTCGCGCCGGAGATCGTCAGATCATTCTCGGCCACGATGCCCAGCACCGACTTGTCGGGGAAGCTTTCCAGCGGCAGGACATCCCCGTCAATCCGGACGTTGCCTCCCTGGCCCGCCAGGTTCCGTTCAACCAGCATGGTGGACTTTCCTTCGTAGCGAACGATGATGTCCTTCGAGAACACAACGTCCCAGCCCTTCATGTCAAACGTACCATTGATATCGAGAATCCAGGAGTCCTTACCCTCGACCGTATTTTTATAGTATTTAAATCCTTTGTTCGTAATCGGATCGGTGCAGTTGATTGCCTTTTCACCAAAGACGAGTTTCTTGCTGGCGTTGTTCCCATTACCGTCCGATGCCACGAGATCACCGATGTTGCAACCAGTCAGCACAGGGGCCGCAACCGCGCTATCACCCGTCCGCGTAACGGTAATGCCGTTCAGAGCCGCGTCCGTCTGCATGGCCTGGCGCCAGGTCGGGGTACTGAGTGGGAAGGCCGCCCGCACGTTCGCAGCCAGTTTGCTCTTATCAATCGTGTCTGCTGCGTCGAGTTTGGGCATCGTCGGTGGGGGATCCAGGTCAAAGGTACCAGTGGAGTCAGCATAGACCTGATTGGCACCACTGAAAATCGGTGTTGCCGTGGTACCGGCATATACCCCTTTCATGAGGCCTTTATAGCCATCTGGTGCGGTACTGTCACCGATGGTAGAGCCGCCGTCTACCTTGATGGACCCATACCGGGCACGGACGGTGGCGCACATGTCTTTCTGGTCCAGAGCCTGAACCTTCAGGAATTTTTCCAACTGCGTCTGGGTGGCGCCAGTGACCGTCTGAAGCGTGCTGCCCTGGTAATAGTTGTGAATGCCGAAATTGCCACTTGTATCGAGCGTGATGTCCTTTCCGGGGTCACCTTCTACGTAGATTGAGCCGTAGATGTCACCGGAACCGTTGAGGAACTTTCCACTCTGACCGGCCGCGCCGGCGAAGATCGCGTTCGAGAAAGCACTGGAATTCTGTCCTGACAGGAAACCCTGGACGGTGGCCTTGGCGCCGTTCACCTGTCCGATAGACCGCAAGACGATACCGGAACCACTGACGATGTAGGTCACCGTGTAGGTGCCCTTGGCTGTGCCGACGTCTATCTGCCCGGTCCGGGACTGCCCACTCAGGAGATCATTGGCGTCACCGTTCACGCCGATGCCGTCGCGTCCTAAATCCAGACCGATGGACAGGAGGTTGCCGCACTGGGCGGATCGGGATGCGGAAGTGGCGTAGACCTGAGCGTTCTTGACGTAGTACTGGAAGGTCTGGAAGGCAATCGTCTTGTACTGGGTGAATCCGGCCTTGGCGACTTCCTCGGCCTGGGAAGCGGAGCGGTCGTTCGCGGCGTTGGCGCGGTCGTTGATCATGCTGACGCTCGTGGACAGAATGAGCAGCATGGTGACAACCAGAATGGCGAGCGTGAGGGGCAGTGCGAAACCGTCAGTACGCCTCATGTTATTTGTCCTTCATGTTAGGCATTTCGATCTCCTGTTGGATGCCGAAGCACACGCGTCGAGTTGGACAGCTAACGGTCTTGGAGGTGCTGGCATTCGCTACATCCTGTGAACTGACCGAGCTGTTCGACACAGACCGATCAGACTGCGTGTAGACCGTGATGACAGCCGATCGTGTGAATCTCGGCGCCGGTTTACTGGCGACCGGGGCTGTGCATGTTGGCGTGTCAAGTTTGTCGCCATCGCTGCACACGTACAGGATGTTCAGGGCAAGCACACCCGATGCGAAGGCCACGTAGTCGTCAGATTGACCGCAGGTCACGTCACTACGCTCCAGGGTTCCCGCAGTGACGCGCCATTTGACCTGTCGGCAAGCGACGGCAGCGTCCCGCAGACTGGTGATGTACCGCGCCGTCATGGTGTCCAGTTCATTGTTGTCCGTGCCAGTCAAGCAAGCGGTGGTGACGCAGGTACCGAATGCAGGAAGGGTGCTCACGACGTTCGCGGCCGAGACGTACCGGCTCGCGCCAGCAAGCTGGAGATCCTGTGTCAGGACGGTGGCAATGTACCTCGACTTGTCCTGAACGTTGGCCCGCGCATTGGTGAGATTGGCCAGCTGGCTCTGCGAGGTCAGGAAGGCACCCAGAACTGACACCACGACAATGAGCACGGTCATGGCCAGAAGGAGTTCTACAAGGGTGAAGCCTGGCGCCCGCTTCACAGCACGCCTCCGGGAACCAGTATAGGAACCGGGGGGCATGGATCCGGGGCAGTGGTTTTCGGGGCGGGGTACACGTCGTAGCAGCTGACCCGTTTGGTGATGGCGTAACTGCTTCCAGTGCTGTTCGTCGCCGACACCTGAATAAGGAGCTGGCCTTCGGCCATGTATTTCGCCGCGCCAGTCGCGGCATCGTTGCGCTCACTGACGATCTTCCAACTGGTCCCCTTCCCCGTGTCGCTCCCCTGGCATCTTGCGGGCAGGGTGCTGCCTGAGCAGTTGGTGTAGTACCAGAGGAAAGCGTACTTGTCGCTCGGCGCGGTTTTTGTAGAGTCAACGTACAGCGCAAAATTGGCCACACGCTCCATCTCCGCAACAGCCACACCCTTGACCTGGGTCTGGGCGCGAGAGGTGGCCGTGCCTCTGAGATTCGAGATCGCTCCAGTCGCCAGCACCGTGAATGCCACAGCGATGATCGCCATCACAACCAGAAGTTCGATGAGGGTGAGTCCGTCACTTTTCATTGAATGTTCGCCCTCCCCTGCGCCGTGACTGCCACGGTCTTACTGCGGCTTCCCGCACTGTTGGTCAGGGTGACTGAGAACGTCGTGGTGGACCGCGAGATGCCACGCGGGTCGAAGACCATGCTGGCGCTGCTCGTCCCAGTGGCGAACACAATGTTGGGATAATCACTGGATGGCAGCGTCGTGAGTGTCCCGCCAAGAATGTCTTCGCCCGCGTCGTACGCCAGATTGCGGTTGGTGTCCCTGAAGATGAAAAAGCGTTTATTGGTCGGATCAACCTGCACGCCTATGTAATCGTTCTGACGCAACGCTTCCATCCGTGCGCGGCTGAACTGGGTACTCAGGCGGGTGGTGGCGGCGTTCATGGCGTAGGGGTCCCGGGACAACCTTGATGACAACGCAAACAGAATGCCCAGAATGCCGATCACGATCAGCAATTCAAGGAGGGTGAAGCCAGACGGGCGCATAAGAGAAGCTTAACGAGCCGCGCAGCAGAGCATGAACCCCTAATCAGGTTGGCTATCTCCCCCTTCTGGAGGTGTAGAGCGCTGAAAGCCGATTACTTTTGTTGTCATGGCAGAAACTTCACATGCACTGAACTTCCATGATTTATCAGTTGTTCCTCTCTAACAATTCAATGTGACGTAAAAAGTCTTAACGTACCGCTGTTCGCGGCGAGTGTATTCCCAACTGCGCGGCGCAGGCCCTGGATATCGAAGGGACCGTGCCGGGTGGGGTGAACTCGGTTGGTGAGGAGGACCCATGCCCGGTTGCGGGGCGGGTCAACCCATAGGCCCGTGCCGGTGAATCCGGTGTGTCCAACGGCGTGGGGACTACTGAGGCTGCCGCCGCTCCAGCCGGGGCTGGCGTGGACGAAGGCCAGCGTGCGTTCCGGCACCTGGGGCGTCAGGACCAGGTGCTGGGCGGCGGCGGAGATCCAGCCGCCCCGCAGGAGGCGCTCGGCCTGGTTCAGCACGCCGTCCAGGGTGCCGAAGAGTCCGGCGTGGCCGGCCACGCCGCCCAGGGCGGCGGCGTTCTCATCGTGGGTTTCGCCCATGAGGGTCCGTTCCCGCCACAGGCAGGTTTCCGTGGCCACGCTCGCGGTGGGGTCGGGAGTGAAGGTCAGGCCGGGGTCGAGTGGAAAGTCCCGCAGCGGCCGGGCCCGGACCCGTTCGAGGACTCGGCCGAGGAGCACGTAGCCTAGGTCGGAGTAGCGGACCTCGCCTGGGGGGCCGACCTCCCAGGGTTCCTGGAGGAACCGGGCGCGGATGGTGGCCGCGTCGCCCCAGGTGTAGAGGCGGGCCCAGGCGCCCAGGCCGGCGGTGTGCGTAAGCAGCTGGCGCAGGGTGCGCTCACGGAGTGGGGCGTCCTGCATCCACGCGAGGTCGAGCAGGTGGCGGCCCAGTGGATCGTCCAGATCGAGGAGGCCGTCTTCGGTGGCGCGCAGGATCTCGCGGGCGGTGAACAGAGGTTTGGTGAGGCTGGCCAGGTCCCACCAGTCGTCACTGGTCAGGGCGCGGCCGCCGTGGCTGACGTGCCCCAGGTGCAGGGTGGCGCGCTGCCCGTCGGCGGTGACGACGCCCAGCGCGACAGCGGAGGGGCCGCTGGGGCCGAGGGCGGCCCGCAGGAGTTCGGCGGTCCGGTCGGGAATCACGGGGTTTCCAGGGCGGCGCGGGCGTTGCCTTGGGCGGCGTCCAGGCGGGCGCGGGCCTGCTGCGCGGTGAGGCCCAGGGTTAGGGCGACGATGGCGGTTTTCACCTGGCCGTCCGCGGCGCGCAGGGCGGCGTGGGCGGCGGGCTCGTCGCAGGCGGTGGCGTGCTGGACCAGGCGGGCGGCGCGGGCTTCGAGTTTCAGGTTGGTGGCCTTGAGGTCGACCATCAGGTTGCCGTACACCTTGCCCAGGCGGACCATCAGGGCGCTGGAGAGCGAGTTCAGAGCGATCTTCTGCGCGGTGCCGGCCTTGAGGCGGGTGGAGCCGCTGATGATCTCGGGGCCCGTGTCGAGCAGGACCGGGTGGTCCGCGAGGTGCAACAGGGGCGTGCCGGGGTTGTTCGCCAGTCCGATGATGAGGACCTGCTGTGCGCGGGCGGCGGTCATGGCGCCCAACACCCAGGGCGTGGTGCCGCTGGCGGCCACGGCGATGAGGACGTCGCTGGGGGTTGGGTGCGCGCCGAGCAGGGCCGCGTGGCCGTCCTCGTGGTCGTCCTCGGCACCCTCGACGGCTTCGCGGATGGCGCGGTCGCCGCCGGCGATCAGCGGGACGGCGCGCGTGGGCGGCCAGGAGAAGGTGGGCGTAAGCTCCGTGGCGTCCAGGACGCCGAGGCGGCCGCTGGTGCCCGCACCGGCGTAGAGGAGGCGGCCGCCCTGTTGCAGTCGGGGCAGGGCGGCCTGCACGGCGCCACTGAGGGCCGGAGCGGCGCGCCGGGCAGCCTCAACGGCGACCAGCTGGTCGTCAAGCAGCGCGTCGAGGAGGTCTTCGGTGGTGAGGAGGTCGAGGTCCGGGTGGGCCGGGTTCAGGGCCTCGGTGTTCAGCGGGTGGCTCATGAGGCTCCAGGGGCGCGGGTCCATTTCCCGGCGTGGACGGCGTGGGCAGCGCCGGTGGTGTGGGCGAGGGTGTTGGTCCAGCCCTGCGCGGTCGCGTAGCCCAGGAAGGCGAACGCGGCCGCTTCGCGCGTGGCGTCGGTGAAGCCGTGGGCGTCCCAGCCGAGGTCCGTGAAGGTCCGTACCGGGATGGGGTCCAGGGCGCGGGTCAGGGCGCGGGTCAGGGCCGGGTTGCGGGCGCCGCCGCCCGCCACGACGACCTCGTCCGGGGGTGTGGCCAGCCACTGGAGGGCAGCGGCGACGGTGCGGGCGGTGAATTCGGTGGCGGTGGCCGCCAGGTCCGGGACGCTGAGTGGGGCGGGTTGGGGCAGCCGGGCCAGGGTCCAGACCTCCCGTCCGGTGGCTCTGGGTGGGGCCTGCTGAAGTTCCGGGTGGGCCAGCCAGGCGGTCAGGGTGGGGGCGTGCACAGTGCCGTTGAGGGCCAGTGCGCCGTCCTGATCGCAGGTCTGTCCGGCCTGGGCGGCGGCCTCGTCGATGAGGCAGTTGGCGGGCCCGGTGTCGAAGGCCTGCACGGCGCCGGGGTCGGTGCCGGGCAGCAGGGTCAGGTTGGCGATCCCGCCGAGGTTCAGCAGCAGCCGGGTCACGCCGGGCTCGGCGAACAGCGCCCAGTCGGCGAAGGGCACCAGGGGGGCGCCGACACCGCCGGCGGCGAGATCGGCGGGGCGGAAGTCGCTGATGACGGGTTTCCCGGTGTGCTGGGCGATGAGTGCCGCCTCGCCGAGTTGCAGCGTGGCGGGGCGAGTCCAGCCGCGCGTGGCGTTCGGGCGGGGGTGGTGCTGCACGGTCTGGCCGTGGCTGGCGATCAGGTCGGCGTTTCCGGCCAGCGGCGCGGCGGCCTGCGCGAGGGCCTCCCCGAGGGCCCAGTGCAGCTGCGTGAGTTCACTGGGGGTGCCCTCGTTCCGCGCGGCGCGCAGCACGGCTTCTCTCAGGTCGGGCGGGTAGGGGGTGAAGGTGTGGGCCACGACCCGCCCGCGCGGGACGCTCAGGCTGGCCGGCAGCCGCAGGGGGGCCGGAGCGTTCAGGGCGGGCCAGCCGCTGAGGTCCAGCAGGGCGGCGTCGATGCCGTCGGCGCTGGTGCCGCTCATCAGGCCCAGCACGCGGGTCATGCGCCGCCCTGGAGTTCCATGACGAAGTCGTAGCGGTCTCCGCGGTAGTGGGCGCGGGCGTACTCGATGGGCCGCCCGTCGGTCAGCCAGGAGAGGCGGTCGGTGGTCAGGAGGGCCGCGCCCACGGTGACGTTCAGGAGGGGCGCGAGGGTCAGGTCGGCGTTCACGGCGCGCAGGTGCCGGATGGCGCGGGTGGGGCTGAGCCCGCGGGCGGCCAGCAGCGCGTACAGGCTGGCGTCGTGCACGCTGGCCTCGTCGAGCGGCCCGACCAGACTGACGGGCAGCGTGGAGTCCTCCACGGCGAGGGGTTCGCCGTTGGCGGTGCGCAGGCGCCGCAGGCGGTAGACGAGTTCGCTGGGGGACAGGGCGAGGCTCATGGCCTCCTGCGGGGTGGGCCGGGTGCGTTCGAAGCTCAGGACCTGCGCGCCGGGCTGCTGACCGCGGGAGCGCACGTCCTCGGAGAAGGAGGACAGCAGGCCCAGGGTGCGGGCGGGGAGGTCGCCGGGGCGGGGGGGTGGGGTGACGAAGGTGCCGCTGCCGTGGCGGCGGGTCAGGAGACCCTGCTGGGCGAGCAGGGCGAGGGCCTGACGGATCGTGACGCGTGACACGCCGAGATGCGCGGCGAGGTCACGTTCAGCGGGGAGGGCGCTGCCTGGGCGCAGCTGTCCGCTCTCGATGCGCTGCGTCAGTCCCTGGGCGACCTGCACGTACACGGGAGTGGCGCTGGCGCTGTCGAGCGGGATAGTCCAGAGGGAGGACGAGGACAGCATCCCGCTCAGCGTACCACCCTGGAACCTCTTTGCAAGAGGGTTGCAAGTGGCAGCGGATTGGTATTAGGCTGTTTTGAATCAAGTCACCGCGTCCAACCCCGCGCACCCGGAGGTTCCCTATGCACGTACGCACGCTGACCCTGCTCACCCTCGCGCTGCTCGGCACCGCTCACGCCGCCCCGAAAAAATTCACAGGCTACGGCAGCCTGGGCATCGTGAACGGCAAGAGTGGCGGCACCTACACCCTGCCGCTGGGCGACAGCCCCCAGAGCCTCTTCTACTACGGCGCCATCGACAACAACCTGGGCCTGATCTCCCAGCAGCTGTTCGACGGCCTCGTGGAATTCAACCTCTCCACCTACAAGATCGAGCCTGCGCTGGCCGAAAGCTGGACCATCACCGACGGCGGAACCGTCTACACCTTCAAGCTCCGCCAGGGCGTGAAGTGGAGTGACGGACAGGCCTTCAACGCCGACGACGTGATCTTCACGTACAAGAACATGATCATGAACCCCGAGTCCCGCGCCGGGGACCCCGGGAACTTCAAGCTGGGCGGCAAGGACGTCACGATCAGCAAGGTCGACAACATGACCGTGCGCTTCACGCTCCCCCGCCCCGCCCCGGCGTTCCTGCTGCAACAGCGGTACTTCATCATGCCGCAGCACAAACTGGCCAAGTACGGCCAGGAGAGCGGCGCCAAACCCGGCGACATCAACAGCGCCTGGCCCACCAACGTCGCGGAAACCGAAGTGGTCGGCACCGGCCCCTTCAAGCTCAGCAACTACGCCGCCGGGCAGAAGGTCACGCTGGTCCGCAACCCCAACTACTGGAAGGTGGACGGCGCCGGCAAGCAGCTCCCCTACCTGGACAAACTGGAGTTCCTGATCATCCGCGACCCGCAGGCGCAGGTGGCGCAGTTCCTCGCCGGGAACCTCGACCAGCTGAACGTGACCGGCGCGCAGTTCCCCGACCTGAAGCAGAAGGAAGTGGCGGGCGCGCCCTTCAAGGTCATGCGCTCCACGGCGCTGTTCGGCAGCCCCCCTTTCGTGGCGTACAACTTCGACGCGAAGAACGCCGCCCTGGCCAAGGTGTTCAGTGACGTGCGCTTCCGCCGCGCTATGCAGAGCGCCGTGAACCGCGAGCGCATCATCGACACCGTATACAACGGCCTAGCCAGCCTCCCCGGGCACGGGGTCGCGCCGGCCAACAAGGCCTTCTACGCGAACACCACCCGGCAGCTGGGCGCGTTCAGCCTCTCGGACGCGAACGACGCGCTGGACGCCATGGGTCTCAAGAAACGCAACGCCGCCGGTATCCGCCTGCTGCCCAGCGGCCAGCCGCTGGAAATCGACCTGACCTACGGCACGGACAGCGCCGTGTACCCCGCCATTGCCACGATCCTCCAGAGTGACTTCGCGAAGGTGGGCGTCAAGGTGAACCTCAAGGGCATTCTCAGCAGCCGCCTGCTCGCCACGGGTCAGAGCGGCGACTGGGAGATGATCCTGCACGCCTTCGGGGACCAGCCCGACCCGGAACTGCGCCGCCCCATCTGGCAGCCCGGCGGCAGCCTGTACTACTGGCACCGCGCGCCGCAGCCCGCCAAGGACGGCGACCCGGCCAATACCGCCAAGATGGCTCCGTGGGAGAAGGAGATCTACGACATCTTCAACAAGGCCGCCGTGGAACCCAACGCCGCAACCCGCAAGGCGCTGTACACCCGCTGGCAGCTGATCTTCGCGCAGAACCTCCCGGTGACGCCCATCGCCAAACCCGAGAACATCGGCGCGATCAGCACGAAGTTCGGCAACTACGTGTACAACCTCGGGGTGATTCCCGGGTACAACCCCGTCCCGCTGATCTACCAGAAGTAAGGGCCATGGGGGGTGGGGCGCAGGTTCACGGTCAGCTGGCCGGACCTGCACCCGCCCCCCACACCTGTTCCAGAGGAGGTTCCCCCGTGCCCGCCACCGCTCACCTGTCATCCGCCCGACCATGCTGACCTACACCATTCGCCGCCTTCTGGGCATGATTCCCACGCTGCTGCTGATCAGCGTGGTGTGCTTCACCGTGATTCAGCTGCAACCCGGCAGTTTCCTCGACCAGTACCGGGAGGATCCGCGCGTCACGCCGGAATCCCTGCAGGCCATGACCCGGCAGCTGGGCCTGGATCAGCCCGTGTGGGCGCAGTACCTGAACTGGGTTAAGGGCATCGTGCTGCACGGTGACTTCGGGTACTCGTTCGCGAACAGCCGTCCCGTCAGCAGCCTGATCTGGGAGCGGCTGGGCTGGACGGTGTTCCTGGCGGTCCTGACGCTGCTGGTGTCCTGGGTGATCGCCGTGCCGCTCGGGATCTACACGGCCCTGAACCGCTACGGGAAGCGCAGCGCCGCACTGAACTTCCTAGGCTACCTGAGTCTGGCCACGCCGGACTTCCTGGTGGCGCTGCTGCTGATCGCCCTGGTGCTGCGCACGGGCGGCACGAACGTGGGCGGCCTGTTCAGCCCGGACATGATTGACGCGCCCTGGAGTGTCGCCCGCGTGCTGGACCTGCTGGCGCACCTGTGGATTCCCATGATCGCCATCGGCCTGGAAGGCGTGGCGGGCCTCATGCGGCAGATGCGGGCCTCCATGCTGGACGTGCTGTCGCAGGACTTCATCCGCACGGCGCGCGCCAAGGGCGCCACCGGCCAGCGGGTGCTGTGGGGGCACGCCGTGCGCAACGCCGTGAACCCCCTGATCAGCCTGGCGGGCCTGAGCCTGCCCAGCCTGATCAGCGGCACGATCATCGCCAGCATCGTCCTGAACCTGCCCACCATCGGCCCGTACCTGTATGACGCCCTGCTGAACAAGGACCAGTTCGTGGCCATGACGCTGCTGATGTTCAGCGCACTGCTGCTCCTGATCGGGAACCTGCTCAGCGACCTGGCGCTCGCCTGGGCGGACCCCCGCGTGAGGTTCGAGTGACGGCCGTTCCTGTGGCGACCCGCGCCCCCGCCCGCCTCACGCCGTTCCAGATGGCCCTGCGCCGCTTCCGCCGCTCGAAGGCGGGCGTCCTGAGCGCCTGGGTGCTGGCGGCGCTGTACCTGATGGCCATCCTGTCCGGGTTCCTGGCGCCGTACTCCATCACCGCGCAGCACGAGGAGTACCCCTACCAGCGTCCACAGGCGGTGCACATCCTGCACGACGGAAAAGTCATGCGGCCCTTCGTGTACGGCTTCAAGAAGACCCGTGATCCCGTGACCTTCGCCAGTACGTTCAGCGAGGACAAAACCCGGCCCATCCCGGTCCTGTTCTTCGTGCGGGGCGACGACCCCAGCGAGAGCCGCTACTCGCTGCTGGGCGTCTTCAAGAGCCAGTGGCATCTGTTCGGCGTCCGGGACGGGTACTACTTCCCGCTGGGCACCGACAAGTTCGGCCGTGACCTGCTCTCGCGCATGCTGGTCGGTTCGCAGGTGAGTCTCACGGTGGGCCTGATCGGCATCCTGATCAGCTTCAGCATCGGCATCGTGCTGGGGGGCGTCAGCGGGTTCTTCGGCGGATGGGTCGACAACCTGATCCAGCGGCTGGTCGAGGTCCTGCTGTCCTTCCCGCGCCTGCCGATCCTGCTGGCCCTGAGCACCATCATTCCCGCGAAGTGGCCCTCCACGTGGGTGTACCTGGGGATCGTGGCGGTGCTCGCACTAATCGGCTGGGCGGGTCTGGCGCGCGTGGTGCGTGGGCAGGTGATCAGCGCACGCGGCCTGGATTACGTGCAGGCCGCCCGCGCGATCGGCGCGCCGGACCTGCGGGTCATCCTGCGGCACATCATGCCGAACCTCAGCTCGTTCCTGATCGTGACCGCTACCCTGGCGCTCCCCGGGTACATCCTGGGCGAGAGTGCCCTGAGTTTCCTGGGCCTGGGCATCAAGGAACCCATGACCAGCTGGGGGCTGCTGCTGAAAGACGCGCAGAATTTCGAGACGCTCAGCCTGCACCCGTGGCTGCTGCTGCCGGGCGTGCTGATCGTGATCAGCGTCCTGGCGTTCAACTTCGTGGGGGACGCGCTGCGGGACGCGGCGGACACGCAGAGCCGCTGACGCGCGGACCGGAGCGTGCTTGACAGCGGGGGGCGGCGGAACTACGCTGCCCCCTAATCATTTCGCCGTCGAATGAACTGGCTTTGCCCGGAGGTCTTCCCTTGCCGCACCTGACTGTCCATCAGCTCAACACCCTGCCGGAAGCGCAGTTCACGGCCCACTTCAAAGGTGTACTGGAGCATTCCCCACACTACGCGGCGCAGGTCGCACGGAACCGCCCCTACCAGGACGCCGAGGCCGTCGCCGCTGCCTTCGCGGCCGCTGCGCGCGGCGGAACCCCCGAAGAGCAACTCGCCCTCATCCGCGCCCATCCGGACCTCGCCGGGAAAGCCGCTCTGGCTGGCGACCTCACGCCGGAGAGCGCCTCGGAGCAGGCCAGCGCGGGCCTCGACCGCCTCAGCCCGGACGAGTACGACGAATTCCAGCGCCTGAACGCCGCCTACCACGACCGCTTCGGCCTGCCCTACGTCGTGTGCGTCCGCGAGCACGCCAAGGCCAGCATCTTCGAAGGCGCGCGCCGCCGCCTCACCCACACACCCGAACAGGAAGTCGAGGCGGCCCTGCATGAGATCGGCCGGATTGCCCGCCTGCGCGTCCTTGACCTCATGACCCCAGCCCCATCAGCCCCGGAGGGTGCCATGCCCGTGAAAGTCAGACTCGGTGAGAACAATTACGGCAAGGCCGACGTGCGCCTCTTCAAGGTCTTCCGGGATCAGCCCCGCCACGAGATCAAGGACGTGCAGGTGCGCGTCGCCATGACCGGCGACTTCGGCGCCGCCCACACCCACGGGGACAACACCGACCTGGTCGCCACCGACACCGTTCGCAACACCATCTACGCCCTGGCCCGCGACGGCCTGACCGGCAGCATCGAGGCATTCGGCAAGCACCTCATCCGGCACTTCGTGAAGCGCGGCCCCCGCGTCACGTCCGCCCGGGCCAGTTTCGTGCAACACACCTGGGACCGCATGCCCAGCCACGGCGCCCCGCACGACCACGCCTTCGTGCGGCAGATGCCCAAACACACCGCCACTGTCACCGGCGACGGTCAGACCTTCAGTGTCGAGAGCGGCATCGACGAGCTCTATATCCTGAAGACCACTCAGAGCGGCTGGGCCGGCTTTCACCGCGACCAGTTCACCACCCTGCCCGAGACCACCGACCGCATTCTGGCCACCACCGTCACCGCCCGCTGGACCTACCGCACCGACGAACCCGACTACGACGCCACCTGGGCGCAGGTCTATCAGACGCTCATGGACGTCTTCCCCGACCACTACTCGCACAGCATGCAGCACACCCTGTACCGGCTGGGCGAGGCCGTCCTCACCCGCTGCGAGGACATCGAACGGATCTTCTTCTCCTTCCCGAACCGGCACCACATCCTCTATCCCCTCGACCGGTTCGGCCTGGACAACCCCGGCGTGATCTTCCACGCCGACGCCGAACCGTACGGCGTGATCGAAGGCTGGGTGGAACGCGAGTGAGCGGCGCTGGCCTCAGCACCCATGTACTCGACACCGCACGCGGCCGCCCCGCGGCGGGCATCCCCGTAGCCTTGAACGCCGTGCTAGGGGAGCACCGCACGCTCCTCAGCCGGACGACCACCAACGCGGACGGCCGGACCGATGAACCCCTCATCGCACGCGGCCAGCTGGAGCCCGGCACCTATGAACTGACCTTCCTCGTCGCCGAGTACTTCAATGACCTGCACGCCAGCGACCCGCCGTTTCTGGACCAGATTACCCTGCGCTTCACGGTCGCTGACACCGACGCGCACTATCACGTCCCACTCCTCGTCAGTCCCTGGTCGTACAGCACGTACCGGGGCTCCTGAAGCAGATGCCATGAGCGACCGGTTCATGCAGCGCCTGAACGACGACTGGCGCAGGACGCGACCGGACCTGAACGTCGAACCGATGCTACGGGTGCTGAGCCTCACCCGCCTCGGGCAGCGACTCCAGGCGCAGCTGGACCAGTTTCTCGAATCCAACGGGCTCAACGCCGCTGCATGGGATCTGCTGCTGGCGCTGTACCGAAGCGCGCCGCCTGAAGGATTGACACCGGGCGAACTGGCCCAGGCCTGCGCTGTCCACGGACCAGCCATCTCGAACCGCATTGCCCGGCTGGAGGAACGAGCCCTGGTACAGCGGTCCACACAAGCACAAGACCGGCGAAGTGTCAGAATCACCCTTACTTTAGCAGGTCGAACGATAGTAGAGGCCCTTCTGCCCCCTTACATCCAGTTGGAAGAGCATCTGGTGATTCCACTCACGCCTCTTAGTGTTGTTGCGCTTGACGAAGCCACCCATCGACTCCTCGCCGCACTGGACGATTGAGGATCTGGAGCTTCCAGATCCACGGAAGGCGCTGGTGAGTTCAGTTAAAGACTTACCGCACGAAGTATGGTGTGCTGACCAAAACAAAAGGCCCCCACCTGTAGGGTGGGGGCCATACATGGAGCGGGAGACGAGATTCGAACTCGCGACATCTA